>JBEKQP010000287.1:0-5649 GCA_049519595.1 Candidatus Korobacteraceae bacterium
CTAGTCGGCCAGTGCTTTCAGGTTCGTGGTAGGGCGTTCGCGTCCAACGGCACACCTGACCTACGAATCTGGCGCGTAGGGACGAACAGAATACTTGGCGTGACCGCGTCTAAAATCGCAGATGATGCTGATGATCCGATTGCCCCGCCGAACTTGCTCCGCGCCCTCGCTGCTTATGACCATTTTGTGTTCGGCAACTTTGAGGTATGCCCATTCACACCTGAGCGGGACGGCGAGATGCAGATGGTATGTGTCGAGCGAGCCGACAATCTGGTTATAAAACCCTACGGCGTAAGGCGTAGTTGGCGATAAATCCCCTTCTCACCAGCTACGGCCGGGCGGCGGTTCCGTTTCTGGATCACTGGTAAGAATGGCTGTTCGCGGCAGCTAATTAAGCGCGCAGTGGTTCCGTGTAGCGCAGAACGAACACGATTCTGTTGCGGACCAACTTTTCAATTTGTTCCGGCAGGGCAAGTTGCGCCGATCCACTTGCCGGAAAACGTATTACTGATGTTTACGGTGTGGCCGTTGCCAGTCGCAGTTCCCTCTGCCGAGGCTTTAACGTTTTCCGAGTCCAGGGCTTGTACTTTGATGTGGATGTCTGTCTGCATACCTTGGTCCCTGCCAGCCGCGCACGACGTTCCCCGCACCTCCATCTCGCTGCCCGTAGAACTCAGAACGGTCCAGGTACACTTGTCGTCAGGTTGATTCAGCAAGGGAGTGGTATCCAGATCCTTTGTAGTTATGCACTTTTGATAAGTCCTAGTAGTGGGTGTTCCCCCAAACCTGCTCTTGATCATGGTTTCCATGCGGGCGCGCTGCTCGGGCGTCATTTGGTCTAACTTGGCCTGCAGGTCGGCGGGGATAGGCGGAGTCCCGGCGGCTGTGCTGGTCTGAACCACTTGCCAAAGACCGGTCTTGACGTTCAACGGTTGAGGGTTACTGGCCGCCAAGAGGATCGTGGCCCACAAAAGAACTGCACCATAGAAAATCGCATTGCGCATTTTGTCCCCCAAGAGTTGCGGCACGCTTACGCCACACCTTCTTGAAGGATGGCGACACATACGCCAGTGTTGCCTCTCTTTCCGACAACCGGTTTTCAGGGAAAGGGAAGCGCCCGTGCGTTGACCAAGCCGAATCGACTCCCGTGTGGTCGGCTAGCTGGAAACTGACCGCGCGCCAGTATTACGGATCACTGTCGAGAAATCCCCTTATCACCAGTTACCCCGTAGCGGCGGGCCGCGCGGCGCGAGAGCTCAGCTAAACAATTGCAACCTTCCCCTGATTTTCGACTCAAAACAACAGCGGAACTTTTGATTTCCGCAGGGAGTTGTCTATGTCCATGTCACTGTCTGTGCTTGCAGTTTCGGCGCTGATTCTGCCGTTGGCCGGCGTGATCGCCTGCAATACGGCAAATGCCGCCAGCACTGCCCTGCCCGCCGCCGAGCTGGATGCTCCGCTGGCCTCCGCTCACGGCCAGCAGTCCGTCGTGCTGGCCGGAGGTTGTTTCTGGGGCATACAGGCCGTGTTTCAGCACGTTAAGGGCGTAATCAGCGCAGTCTCGGGCTACTCGGGCGGCTCTGCGCAGACGGCCACCTACGCGCGGGTTTGCGACGGCGATACCGGCCACGCGGAATCCGTAAAGGTTACCTACGATCCGGCGCAGATCAGCTATGGGCAGATTCTCAGGATCTTTTTCTCCGTAGCGCATAACCCCACAGAGTTGAACCGTCAGGGTCCCGATAGCGGCACCCAGTACCGCTCGGTGATCTTCTACGACGGCGATGAACAGAAGCACATCGCCGAGGCCTACATCGCTCAACTCGACGGGGCAAAAGCTTTCCCACGCCGCATTGTCACCAAGGTCACGCCTCTCGAGACCTTCTATCCTGCCGAGGATTATCACCAGAATTACGCCGAGAGCCATCCGAGCCAGCCCTACATCATGTTTAACGATGCGCCCAAGGTGGTGGCCCTGCGCAAATTGTTTCCGGAGCTCTACACTGAGGAGGAGAAAAGCGCTCGGCGCTGACGAGAATCAGGCACCGCAATGAGATATGTTCTTGCTCAAGCGACCGTAAGCGAAGAGTCCCTGCGCAGGGTGTAGCTTAGACACAGCGCCAGGACGGCGATATCCTATTGATTGTGCGCGGTGCTCAATGAAAGCTTGCCTGCTGCGTTCGGTAGCGCCGGTTGAAAGCAATCCGCTGGTCTACACCGATACGGTCACGCCAAAGCCACGTAGAGGCGAAGTTCTTGTCCGCGTTCGCGCCTGTGCCGTCTGCCGCACAGATCTGCACGTCATCGAAGGCGAGTTGCCGCCCCGCAAGTCTCCACTCATTCCGGGGCATCAGGTGGTTGGAACGGTCGCCGAACTTGGCGAAGGCGCGCATCGTTTCCGCTCGGGCGCGCGGGTGGGTATAGCGTGGCTCCATCATACCGACCAAGTTTGCGAATATTGCCGGCGGGGGATGGAGAACCTTTGCGACCAGCCTGCATTCACCGGGTATACAGTCGACGGCGGCTACGCGGAGTACGCGGTTGCACCCGAAGAGTGGATTTACGCGATCCCCGAATCGTTCCATGACCACCAGGCCGCGCCCCTGCTCTGCGCTGGGATCATCGGCTTCCGGTCGCTGCGACTGTCGGAGATCAAACCGGGCGGCAAGCTGGGGCTTTATGGCTTTGGCGCCGCCGCACACCTGGCCATTCAGGTAGCTCGTCACTGGGGAATAGAAGTCTATGCGGCGACACGCGACCAGCGCCATCAGCAGCTCGCGCTCGAACTCGGGGCGGTCTGGGCTGGTGGCACAACGGCGGAGCCTCCGGTAAAACTCGACAGCGCGATCATCTTTGCGCCCGCCGGGGAGATCGTTCCGGCGGCGCTGAAAGCCTTGCGCAAAGGTGGAGTCCTCGCGCTGGGCGGAATCCACATGAGCACCATACCGCCGCTCGATTACAACTTGCTCTACCAGGAGCGTGTGGTTCGCAGCGTGACCAACAATACCCGCGAGGATGGTGTGGAATTCCTCCGCATCGCGGCGGAGATTCCCATTCAGACCCAGGTGCAGGTCTATCCTCTGCGTGAGGCGAACCACGCCCTCAATTTACTCAAGAACGACGCCATCCGCGGTGCCGCCGTGCTGGATTGCACGTAGGGCCTGGACCGCACGTAGAGCAGTGTTAGGTTGGTGTATCCCAGGAACGATATTCCAGGGTGTCACCCTGAGGAGCGTCCGTTAGGACGCGACGTGAGGGTCCACGTATTTTGCTTTTTCCCGCCTTCGGGGTGGTGAACTGCATAGATCGTCACGTCGGTTTGCAAAAGCGGCAACCCTCCTCACGATGACACCCGCCGCGAAGGATGCAGTATCTCTGTTTCTGCTAAGCCGTCGGACACGTATTCCGCCACGCTTCTGCCTCACGAAACCAGGTGGTAGTACCCGTCCTGCGTGGTAACGTGCACCGGACATCCGAATAGCGCACCCAGCCGTTCAGCGGTGAGCAGCGCGGGCTTCGAGCCGTCGCCGACAATGCGGCCGTCGCGCATGAAGATGACGCGCTCGATCTCTGGAACCACGTCGGGCAGATGATGCGTGATCAACAGCAGGGCAATTCCGGATTGTGCCAGTTTGCTCATGGTGCACCGCAGTTCGTTTTGCGCGAAAACGTCTAGGCTGTTGCTCGGCTCGTCAAACAGCAAAGCCTTCGGGTCGTGAACCAGGGCGCGCGCGATCATCACCCGCCGCACCTCGCCCGATGACATCTCGCCGATCACCCGCCGGGCCAGATGCTCGATCTCCAGCCATGCCAGCAGTTCATCGGTCTTCTCGATCATTTCAGGCTTGATCTTCTGATGACGCCACAAGCCAACACTGCTGAAAAACCCGGAGAGAACAGCGTCACGTCCGGTAATGGGGCGCATGTAAAAACCGGCGAGATCGTTGGTCATGATGCCCAGCATCGGGCGCAGTTCGAAGACGTCCCAGGTCTCTTGCCCGAAGAGTTTCATCGAGGAGCCTTCGTCTTGAATCGGATAAAACTCACGCGTGATGGTTTTGATCAGCGTCGATTTGCCAGAGCCGTTCGGACCCATGATGGCGACGTGCTCGCCGGCTTCGATGCGTAAATTCAGGTCATGCAACACTACACGGCCACTGCGGGCGACAGAGACGTTGCGCAACTCAATGAGCGGAGGGGTATGGTTGGTCATCATGAAGTCAGAGTTATGGGCCTTATGGGATTCTCGATCCTGATTAGCTGCTCTTATTGTAATCTGGCTTAACTCCCGGAGCAAAGTCGAAACGCTGCTTATTGCCTGCCATTGGCATCGAATTGCTCAGCTATGACCGATTGGTGGGCGCACCGTTTTTCGTCTGTATTGCTGCTGGCGCTTGTTTTTGCGCCGGCGTGCGCCCGTGCATCCAGCTCTTTCGCGACGGTAACTACTTGCGGAGCCAGAATCGACGTCGAGTTTCGCGGGGTCCCCACAACGCGCGCCTTTACGCGTGGTGGGGGTGGCGGGGAAACCGAATCGGTTTCCCGCAACGATCTGCTGAACTGGATCAACTCGGCCGCCACCGCAGTCTGCGGTTATTACGGAGAGTTTCCGACTCGTCACTTCTCATTGCTGGTGAAGGTGGATGGGCGTCGGGGCGTTCACAGCGGCACGACGTTTCCTCGCGGCGAGGGCTTCACTCGCATCTCGGTGGGCCCGCAGACGACGGTTGGCGATCTGAAGCAAGACTGGATGATGACGCACGAGATGATCCACCTGGCCTTCCCGTCGATGGCCGACAGCCATCATTGGATCGAAGAAGGCATTGCCACCTACGTCGAGCCGGTCGCACGGGTACAGGCGGGCGAACTGCCCGCCTCCGATATGTGGCGCAACCTGGTCCGCGATATGCCGCAGGGCGAACCGCAGCCGGGCGATCGCGGTCTGGATCAGACGCATACCTGGGGCCGCACCTACTGGGGCGGAGCGCTTTTCTGCCTGCTCGCCGACGTGCAGATCAGGGAGCAGACGGGCAATCGCATGGGGCTTCAGGATGCGCTGCGGGCAATTCTGCACCAGAGCGGAGGGATCACCAAGGATTGGCCGATTGAACGGGCGCTCGCCGTCGGCGATAAAGCAACCGGAACCGGCGTTCTGGAAGACCTCTACCGCCAAATGCGAGACCAGCCCCACCCGGTCGACTTGCCTTCGCTTTGGAAGAGGCTGGGCGTGCAGAGCACCCGGGACGGCGGCATTGAGTTCGCGGCAAACGCACCACTGGCGCGGGTGCGGGAGGCGATTACGCGTCCGGAAACGCAAGCGGCAGGCAAATAACGGGACGCATCCCGATCTGCAACCCGGACACCGCGTCGTACCACATCATTTCAAACTGGTGATAAAGCGAGTAGCGACACTTACGCGGAAAAGTGTAGGCTCGGGTGCCCCATTCAAGCCTTCTGTTGGCTTGAGTGGGGGCGTGATCACTGACCATACCGCTTAACTACCCCACTCAACGAACAACGCGTTGAGTGGGCCACCTGTGATCTTTCAAGAGGTTGTCCATTCGACCGGAACCGGAGAAGCTGATTGTGACGAGCAATCCAGTTTCCTGGCAAGGACCGAATGGACATCCATAAGAATGCCCGACTTAC
>JBEKQP010000288.1:0-5627 GCA_049519595.1 Candidatus Korobacteraceae bacterium
CCAGGCAGACAAACGGAATGACGAACTCATCGGTCACGCCGCGGCCATAGGATTCCTTCATCCCACGCACCGGGTCGGCATAGCTGGCTTCGGCCCTGCCGTGTACCATGGCATCGAACGCTTTTTTTTCGCGATCCCACTTGCGGTCGCGATCCATGGCGTAATAGCGGCCATCGACGGTGGCGATCTTGCCGACGCCGTATTCGCGCATCTTCTGCTGCAACTGCTCGATGTAACCCGCACCGGACTCAGGCAGCGTGTCGCGGCCATCCATAAAGCAATGAACAAAGACGCGCTCCACGCCGTTTTGCTTCGCCATCTTCAAGAGCGCATAGAGATGATTCTGGTGCGAGTGAACCCCGCCGTCGGAGAGCAATCCGCAAAAATGCAATCGCCGGCCATTGATTTTGGCGTGCTTCATGGCATCGAGCAGCACCGGATGCCGGAACAACTCACCGTTCTCGATCATGAGATCGATGCGGGTAATGTCCATAAAGACGACGCGACCGGCGCCGATGTTCAGGTGCCCGACTTCGCTGTTGCCCATCTGCCCGTCCGGCAGCCCGACAAAGCGCCCGCTGGTGTGAATCAGCGTGTTAGGGTACTCGGCGAGCAACTTGTCATAGTTCGGCTTGCGCGCCAGCGAAATAGCGTTGGCCTTGGAGGGCGGCGCATAACCCCAGCCATCGAGAACGATGAGAACGAGCGGTTTGGGCTTAGGCATTCTTATTTCACACTTGAACCAGAAGCACTACTCCCTCATCCCTGTTGGGCATTTGGGCACTACTCTAGTCCCTTCGATATGGGGAGGAACAACAGATCCTTCGATCCACCACCCCAGCAACGGCAAAAACAGCCGTCGCCGGGGACCCCGGTTCTCCACCCCAGCAACGGCAAAAACAGCCATCGCCGGGGACCCCGGCTCGCTCAGGATGACACCTCAATAAAAGATGACGCTCTAGCGACGCTCCGAAAGACGGCTCTGTCCTATGCCCCGGCTGTCTCCATCAGCTCGCCGTTATAGTTCAGCGCCGCCAGGCCAAGGAAGTTCGCCGCAGCTCCGAGCTGTTCTTCGATGCGCAGCAACTGGTTGTACTTGGCGATGCGGTCGGTGCGCGAAGCGGAACCGGTCTTGATCTGGCCGACGCCGGTAGCCACCGCCAAATCCGCGATAAATGCGTCTTCGGTTTCGCCGGAGCGATGCGAGATCACGGACGTGTAGCCGTTGCGGCGCGCCATCTCGATTGCCTCCAGCGTCTCCGTGACCGTACCAATCTGGTTCAGTTTGATGAGGACCGAATTGGCCACGCCCAGGTCGATGCCACGGGCCAGCAGCGCCGTGCTGGTCACGAAAATGTCGTCGCCGACGAGTTGAATCTTGTCGCCCATCTCGTCGGTCAACATTTTCCAGCCGTCCCAATCGTCCTCGGCCAGACCATCTTCAATGGACACGATCGGATACTGACGCACCCAGTCGGCATAGAACTTCACCATCTGTGCCGAGCTTTTGCTGGATTTATCGCTCTTCTTGAAGGTGTATTTGCCGTCGGAGAAGAACTCGCTCGCCGCCGGGTCCAGCGCGATCGCAATCTGATCGCCAGCCTTGTAGCCAGCCTGCTGGATGGCCTCGAGAATCACCTCGATCGCTTCGGCGTTGGCCTTGAGCGAGGGAGCAAATCCGCCCTCGTCGCCGACAGCGGTGTTATAACCCTTTTTCTTGAGCACCGACTTCAGAGCATGAAACGTCTCTGCTCCCCAGCGCAGCGCCTCAGCGAACGAGGGCGCTCCGACCGGCATTACCATGAACTCCTGAAAATCCACATTGCTGTCGGCGTGCGCTCCGCCATTGATGATATTCATCATCGGGCAAGGCAAAATGTTGGCGGTCACGCCACCCAGGTAACGGTAGAGCGGCAGATCATAGTAATCGGCAACGGCACGTGCCGCAGCCATGCTTACGGCAAGAATCGCATTGGCGCCAAGTTTGCCCTTATTCTCGGTGCCATCCAGTTCGATCATCTTGGCGTCGATCTCGGCCTGGCGCGAGGCATCCATGTCCATGAGCGCCGGAGCGATCACCTCGTTAACGTTTTGCACGGCCGTGAGCACGCCCTTGCCCAGATAGCGCGACTTGTCACCATCGCGAAGTTCCACGGCCTCGTGCTCGCCGGTGGAAGCACCGCTGGGCACGATGGCGCGGCCCTTTGCCCCGCTTACCAATGTCACTTCAGCTTCTACCGTAGGATTTCCGCGTGAATCCAGAACTTCGCGCGCATGAATCAATTCGATTTCCGTCATGTCGATTCCCTTCTTATAGATCGGCGCCTTGGCGCCCGTGCGGCTTCAATTGAGAGTGCAGGTTAAATCAGACAGCTATGGCTCAAACTTTCGATTATAGTCGTTCATCCCGGGGCGGGCCGCAGAAATCCGGGGAGGGAGGATCGACCAGCCTCGAAGATCCCCGGCCTCGTTGTTAGGTCTTCTTACTCCGCGGTGATGAAAATGCGCCGACACAAATGCCGCCACTCTTACTTTCGCTAGTTATGACGGGAGGGTTCGGTTACGATCTGGCGGCGAGGCAATTTCGACGATCCACCCAGCGTTGATTGCTTCGGGTACACCTATTTTGAAACCGCGCTGGATCGTCGGCAGATTCGACAGGTGTGGCGGCTTCGCAGTTTGTTCCGGACCGCAATCGGCTGCTGGTTGTGCGCCCGATAATAATTTCGTGTCCGGTAACGAGAATTTCGAGGGCGTTGATCAAGAGCAATTAATCTAGATTTATGTAAATTTTACCGTAGAAGGCATCTCGACGAGCTTTTCTCTAAACTAATGATCTAGTAGCCGCGTCGAGATGCTTCCGATAAAAACATAAGGTGAATCTATGAAGGCTATCTTGTTCGTCGATGACCATGAGGTGCTGGCGCGATTGAGTTGTGAGATTCTGGAAATGCAAGGCTACCGGGCAGTCTCTGCTTACAGTGCCGCTGATGCACTGGATAAGTTCGCCAAAGAGAGGTTCGACATCCTGGTTACGGATTTCAAAATGGAAGGCATGAATGGCTTGGAGTTGGCAAAGCAAGTGCACCAAAAAGATCCCAGCGTTCCGGTCATTATCGTTACCGGCTATGGTCCGATTGACGGCGGCAAGGACGTGAACGCCTGCCTTCAGAAGGAGCAGCTCTTTCCCGCCTTGCTGGAGAAGATAAAGCTCTATCTTGGCGAGAGTGAGGCCGCCGAAACGGTGCGTACAGCCTAGCCTGTAAGACAATCACAATTCTCAATCATCAAAAAGGACGCCTCGCGGCGTCCTTTTTCACGGCGAGACGCATTACCGCGCGTCGACACTAACTCGGAAACCGGTCCAAGGGCCCTGAAATACTCCTACCGTTTCATCTTGAGGGCCGAGCGATTTTGCGGGACTGAAGCATCTACTTTGCCTTCAGCACGCGAAACAGCAGATCCTTCGCTTCGCTCAAGATGACACCATGAGAGAACATTTTTCAGCAGCCTGCTAGACTTGGCGAGTGAAGCGGCTCATTGTCAACGCCGACGACTTCGGCCTGACTCGCGGCGTTAATCGCGCCATCCTGGAGTGTCATCAGCGGGGCATGGTGACCTCGACCACACTGATGGCAAACAGCGACGAATTTGAGGACGCTGTTGACTCGGCTAAGCGTCTCGCCCCTGAGGCGAACCGCGTTCCCAATATGCGCCATAGTTGGGGTGGAACCGATTCTGCTCTCGGGATCGGCTGCCACGTTGTGCTTGCAGATGGCGGGCCTGTGCTGCCGCCGTCGCAAGTGCCGTCGTTGCTCGTGCCCGGAACTGGGCTTTTTTACCGCTCCATTCAGCAACTGGCAAAACAGGCGATTGGCAATCGATTCCGTGCCGAAGAAGTTGAGGCCGAAGCCGTCGCTCAGTTTCAAAAGATACAGGCCACAGGGATAAGGATTTCGCATTTTGACGCGCACAAGCACGCGCACATCTTTCCGTCTATTCTCAAACCGCTTTTGAAGGCTGCTGCCGCCTGCGGCGTTCCAGCGCTGCGTAATCCTTTCGAACCGGTTTTTTCCATGCCCATCCCCAGTTTGCTACGCATCCCTGTGCGTTATGCGGAGGTGCTGGCGTTGCGCACCTTTCGCGCCAAGTTCTACGCTACGGTTGCCGAATCTGGCCTGCGCACAACTGACGGAAGCCTCGGCCTGGTCGCGACAGGCACGCTTACAGCCTCAAACATTTCTGCGCTGCTCGACAGGCTACAGGATGGAATTTGGGAACTGGTTTGCCATCCCGGCTATAACGATTCCCAACTCGCTGCGATTAGCACCCGGCTGCGAGCGTCGAGAGAGACGGAGATGCAGGCGCTAACTGCCGACAGCACCCGCAGGGCGCTGGAGCGCAACGGAATCGAGTTGATTTCATTCCACGAATTAGCAGGCAATGCTCGTCCGCTCTAAGCGCACGGATTTGAATCGCATGATGGCTGCGGCTCTTCTAATATTTATTGCACGAACGTACGGGGCCGTACACTAGTCCATGCAGTCCAAAGATGGAAAATCTATGAAGATAGGAATCACCTGTTACCCGACTTACGGTGGAAGCGGAGTTGTCGCGACCGAGCTGGGAATCGAACTGGCCGAGCGAGGACACCAAGTTCACTTCATTACCTACTCGCAGCCGATCCGGCTCATTGAGCCGCATGCCAACATTCATTACCACGAGGTCGAGGTTTCGCGTTATCCCCTGTTCGAGTACCCGCCCTATGATCTTGCGTTGGCCACGCGGATGGCCGAGGTGGCGGAGATTTACGATCTCGACTTGCTGCACGTGCATTACGCCATTCCGCACTCCGTCAGCGCGATGCTGGCGCGCCAGATGCTGTCCTGCGATAGCGCCCGCAAGCGGCGGCGATTGCCCTACGTGACCACTCTTCATGGAACGGACATTACCCTGGTTGGCTTGGACAGCTCCTATCTGCCCATCACGCGCTTCTCCATCGAGCAGAGCAACGGGGTCACTGCCATCTCGGATTACCTCAAGAACCAGACGCTGGAGCAGTTCAATATCCGGAATCACATCGAGGTGATTCCGAACTTCGTGAATTGCGATCTTTACCGCCGCGATCCCAACTCCGTCCTTCGGCGCAGCGAGTATGCCCGGCCAGACGAGCGTGTGCTGGTTCATCTTTCGAACTTCAGGCCCGTGAAACGCGTCACCGATGTCATTGAGGTCTTCGATCGCGTGCTGAAGAAGATTCCGGCAAAACTGCTGATGATAGGCGACGGACCCGATCGTTCTCAGGCGGAGTGGCTGGCGATGAAAAAGGGAATTCACAAGCAGGTTCTCTTCCTCGGAAAGCAGAATGGAGTCAACGAGAAACTGGCGGTTGCCGACGTGATGCTGCTTCCCAGCGAGCTTGAGTCGTTCGGCCTGGCCGCGCTGGAGGCCATGGCGTGCGAAGTGGTTCCCATTTCGACCAATGCAGGCGGCCTTCCGGAGCTGATCGAGCATGGGGTAAACGGCTACATGGTTGGCGTCGGCGATGTCGACACGATGGCGCGCCATGCCATCGAGGTGCTCTCCGATGACGCCAAGTTGCACGACATGGGAAAGCGCGCCCGGGC
>JBEKQP010000289.1:0-5613 GCA_049519595.1 Candidatus Korobacteraceae bacterium
CAGAGATGGTGCACTACGGGATGACCAAAACTGCGCAAATTGCTGTCGCGCGCGGTATAGCAGAGTCGGTTGCTGGCACCGGCGTCACCGCGAATAGCGTTCTCGCCGGACCGACTGCGTCGGAGGGAGTGGCTGGCTTTGTAGCGGATATGGCGAAACACCAGAAGAAGTCGAAGGAAGAAATAGAAAGAGATTTCTTCGCGCATGTCCGGCCATCTTCTCTGTTGAAGCGCTTCGCAACGGTTGAGGAAGTCGCGGCAATGGTTGCCTATGTGGCAAGCGAGCTCTCATCGGCAACAAATGGCGCTGCGCTGCGGGTTGACGGCGGAGTCGTGCGGTCAATTTTTTGACAATGACCGGCGCGAGTCTGCGCAGCTTCCTGCGCCTTCAACTGACGGAACTCTCCGGACGCCGCAGTGGGCTCGTACGGCGTCCTCGCGCGACCCGAGCCGTAGCCTCCGCACGCTGACGTTGGGTGCCAGGGACTCCCCTTGCTTATCCGAGCGAATCTGTTGGGCTGCATCCGAGGCAGATTGCACGGCGTGCCGGTTAACTTCGAGGATGATTTCACCGCGCTGCAAGCCTGCATTGTCGGCCGGGCTGCCCGGCTGAACCTCACCGATCATGGCTCCATGAATGTCCTTAGCAGCGATGATCACTTTCGCTCGTGACAGTCTGTAGCGTCCGCACATGAAGAGGATTGTAGCGCAACCAGCGAAGCAGCGAACCGACTCGGTGGCAGACAGGGCAAGGGCGCCCAACACTGCTGCTTTCCGATCTTCTTCGGTGCCTTCCATTCCCGCAGCGTGCACCGCTTAATCTTCTGGGCGTCATAGGCGGTCAGGCCAACGAAGATCAGGATGCCGGCATAGGTCACCACCCAGTAGAGCCCGGAGCTGTGCCAGGAAATGTTGACGACGGAGGCTTGTTCCAGCCCGGCAGCCGTGGTCGCCAGCGATACACGTTTCGGCAATACTCTTCGTACTCTGGGCCGAACTTCTTGCGCAGCACTGACTCTTCGTAAAAAAACACGAATAGGTGCACGCCTACCACGACCGTGATCGCGGCAATGATCGCCAGCAGGCTGACATGCCGGAACACGAACCCACAGCCCGGTCCGACCAGGAAAACCTGTCCAGCGTTCTTGTTTAGGCACGCGCCCGCCGCAGCCAAATGTGCGCCTCCGGGCAGACGCACCAAGCCCCGTCAAAAGCCAGCCAGGACGCAAAACAGCCAAGACCCCAGCCACGGCCAACGCAAGTGCTATCAGTCTTTCTTCAACTGCTCGGTCAGGTAATTCTGGATGCCCATCTCGGTGATGGTGTGCAGCTGTCCTTCCAGCCAGTCGATATGGTGCTCTTCGTCGCTCAGAAGCTGCTCAAGTAGCATCTTGGACCCGTTATCTCCAGACTCTGTACAGGTCTTAACGCCCGCGTTCAGCCGCTTCACAGCGTCATATTCCAGTTGCACGTCGTTGCGGAACTGCTGTTCAACGGTGGTGCCGATATTGATCTTGAAATAATCGCTCATATTCGGCGTTCCATCCAGAAAGAGGATGCGTTCCATGAGCTTTTCGGCGTGGACCATCTCTTCAATCGACTCTTTCTTGATCAGTTTGGCCAGGCGCTCGTAGCCCCAGTTTTCGCACATTTCAGAATGGAGGAAGTACTGATTGATCGCAGTCAGTTCTGCCTTTAGGCATTGACTCAGAACCTCAATAACTTTCGCATTACCTTTCACTTTTCCAGCCTCCCGAAGCAACGCTTGACTGCATTCGCGGAGTCGAATCCGCGACACTGCATTGTAAACCCTTCGGAGCCACCAAAGACAGGCGGCGTAAAGCGCAGATGCTTTTGGCTTGGACAGGTATTACCTGCGAAACCGGTCTATCGATTTTCAAATAGGTGGCGGCCGAAACTATCAACGACTACTTCGTGGGATACATCTTCCGCAAAACCAGTCAGCGGGAGTTTCCGGCGACGTTACTAATGCTGTCGGCTGGAGTGGCCGGAACGGCAGGAGTGGCAGGAGTTTCTGGCACGCTCGGCAAACCACTGAGGAGTTTGTGATGCATGCAATACAACGCCAGTTCCAGGCGGTCTGAGACGCCCAGTTTGTCGTAGATCTTGCGCAGATAGTTCTTCACGACCTGCTCGGTCGTGCCAACATCCGTGGCAATCTCTTTATTCCGCAGCCCTTGCGTGACGCCCGAGATAATCATCAACTCCTTCGAGCTCAACTTCGTCCTGGTCTTGGGACTAATCAGCTTCGTCGCCTGCGCGCGATAGGCCTCGATCACAAGGTTAATACAACGATTATCCAGCCAGGTTTCGCCAGCGGCAACTTTGCGGATGCACTTGATCAGCAGGTCTGGAGAAATAGAGCGCGGCACGACCCCGCAGGCACCCCGGCGAACGTATTCCAGGATTTCCGATTCGTCTTGATCGGCCACGATCAGTACTACTTTCAACTTGGGTACAATTTGCATCAGAGCGGCGACGCTTTCACCCGGCTCAGTTGCAATCGAAGCCTCCATCAGGAGGACGTCAATGGGATGCCGCTGGACAGCTGATTCCGTCTGGGCCAGAGTTTCGGTCTGGGCCATAACGCGTATGTCGTCTTCCAGGGCAAAAATCTTCCGCATGCCCACACGGAAGATAGGCTCGCTATCAGCTACGATCACTCGAATCAGGCTGACGCCGCCATCGAGCTCTTTTTCTGTTTGTCCCTGTGCCTCAATGGGCTCAGTGGCCATCGCAGTTCCCTGGGGAAATTTTCCCCTCTTTTCATTACGAACGCAGGAAGTGGTACTCGTCAATAATAACAGCCAACTCCTGACGATCACCTTCAGGTGAGCAGCGTACCACGCGCCCAGTACAGTTCACCAGTACATCCTTGCCCGAATGAAAATTTCCCATGGGCATCGCCACCGTGAACTCGATCGTACTGCCTGCCGGAATGTACTGATCCAGGTGGAAAAGGGCACCCGCGGAGGAGATGTTTCGAGATTCCGCGAGGAACTCCTGTCCGTTGTAATGAATAGTAATTGCGAGCCTGAGTGGGAAGCGAACCCCGCAACGTAAGTCCGGAATGTAGTTTGCGCCTATCACGATTCGGAGCATATACCCTAACTTTGGATTGTCCGAATTACGAAAGTAATCCAAAGCGGGGTCACTCCAGGGGAACGAACAGCAGCATCTCGCCAAGTCGTTATCCTGCAATCAGTTAAAGCGTAGTTAGAATTTGGTAACCTCGGTAAAGTTGAAGTCGTTCACCTTCATCGCAGGCACCACCATGTCGAATGATTCCTCACCGCTGGCCCGCACCGGTTCACTCATCGCCACGACGTTGGAGAGCATGTGCAGCAGGCTCTGGTTGAACCGAAAGTTGAATATTCCGCTGCCGATGACGCCGTTTTCCACCAGGAAGGTCCCGTCGCGAGTCATGCCGGTGAGGATCTTCTCGTACGGGTCGACCTCACGGATGTACCACAGCCGCGTGATGTAGACCGCGCGCTCGGTTTGGCTCACCATTTGCTCAAGCGTCTGGGTCGTGCCCGGCACTTCGAACACAATGTTCATTGGGGCTTCCCCCATCTCGTTCGGCAGCGGGAAGCCGTGGCCGGTGGGCCGAACCGTTCCCAGTTGTGCCGCAAATTGCGAAGCGGCGAGCTGCCGCGCGCTTCCGCGAGCGTATACCAGGTTCTTGATAACGCCGTTTTTTACCAATTCCACCCGTGTGCGGCGTACCCCTTCGCCATCAAAGGCCGCCCCCGATTGCAGAGGATGATAGACATCGTCTGCGATCGTAATGTTTTCGCCAAAAATCTTTTGCCCGATCCGGTTGTTCAGGAACGAACGCTGGTCCAGCAGCGCCATGCCCCCAAAATCCCAGAACATGAAGCCAACCAGGTCGAGCACCGCCGCCGGTTCCAGGATCACGGTGTACTTGCCTGCGGCCAGCTCCTTCGGATTCGCCGAACGTTTCGCTTTCTCGGCCGCCTTCTCCGCCAGCCGCAGCGCATCGATCTGGTCGATATCGGGCGAATTGCCCTTCTGCCAGCCTGAGGAGTTCTCCGCCAGCATCGTTACCGAGGTCTCGGCCAACGTCTGCGCGTCGTAGACGTCGACTCCTCGCGAGTTCAGCAGCGCTTCCATCTGCTCTGAGACGGCGAAGGTGCCGGCTGCGGTCAGACGTTCACGCTTGGCGATTCCGACCATACCGGCAACCGCTTCCGCCCGCTGTCCCGGATCGACGGCCGCGGTACGGGCCACATGGTGGTTCAGGCCCGAACCGCTGCCTGCCTCCTTTGGTGTGGGCATCGGAAGCAGGTCAGGGTCGCGCTGCTGCACCTTGGCAAGCGACTCGGCCTGCTCGACCACGCGCCTCAGGCTCTCGTCGTCAAAGCGATTGGTGCTCGCTCGCGCCGTGCATCCATCGAAAACCACGCGCAGCGAAGCGGCATAGTTTTCCTCGGCCACGTTCTGCGTGATGGCGTTGTTGGCAAAACGGGTAAGCGCGCTGCGCCCGCCGCTCACGATCAACTCCACCTCTTCAGCGGAGGAAAGCTTGCGGATGCGCTCGAAAATCTCTCGTGCACGATCTTGAGTTAGCATCGGTTGATCATTCCTGTTTCCAGAATTCCGCAGATGTCACCTAGGGCGGCTATCAGACGATCGCTCCCCCGGGACATGGCGAATCACTGCCCCTTATACGCCGAGCCCACCTGCACGTTGCGGAAGCGTGCCGGCGATGCTCCGTGCCCGGTTCCCATTACTTGTTGGGGCTGCCCTTTGCCACAGTTCGGTGTGCCCCACAGTGTCCACTGGTCGCGTGAGCACAAGCCGTCCAGCGAGTTCCAGAACTCGGTGGTGATCCCGGAATACGAAGGATTCTTAATCATCCTCCCGAGCTTGCCGCCTTTGATTTCCCAGCCGATTTCGCAGCCGAACTGGAAGTTGTAGCGCTTGTCGTCGATCGACCAGGAACGGTTCGTCTGCATGAAGATGCCGTCGCCGGTCTGGGCGATCAACTCCTCGAGCGTCAGCGGGCGCTCGCCCGGCAGCAGGCTGATATTCGTCATGCGAACGATGGGCACGCGGTTCCAGCTTTCGGCGCGCATGTTGCCGCCGCTACGGGTGCGCCCGATCATCGCTGCCGTGTCGCGCGACGAGAGATATCCTGTGAACTGCCCTTGCTGGATGATGGGCACCGACTGCGCCTCGACGCCTTCATCGTCATAGGCGAAGGTGCCCAACCCCGGGCCGTGCGCTTCGGTCGCATCGGCCACCACGTTCACCAGCTCGCTGCCGTAGCGCAGGTGGTTCAACTTATCGAGGGTAAGAAACGAAGTTCCGGCAAAGTTCGCTTCCATGCCGAGCACGCGGTCGAGTTCAATCGGGTGGCCAATCGATTCGTGAATCTGCAATCCCATCTGCGAAGAATCCAACACCAGCGTCAGGCGTCCCTGGGGACACTGCGCCGCCCGGTGCAGCGCCACGCACTGCTCGCCGATGCGCCGCGCATTCTCCAACAGCTTCAACTCTTCGACCAGTTCGTAGCCCTTGTTCTGCCATTGACCGCCAAAGGAGTTCGGATAGGAGCGCTTCTGGA
>JBEKQP010000290.1:0-8677 GCA_049519595.1 Candidatus Korobacteraceae bacterium
TTCGTCCAGAGATGGTGCTTGGAACCAATAACGCGTGGAGGAGCAGATCCGCAGTTCCAAACTGCGCCGCACCATTGACCGGGAGATGTTAGTCTCTCCACACCACGAAGATAACTGGGAGGCGTACACAAACATATTGGCAGCTAAATTCACGCTTGGCGATGACGAACGTCACAATGGCGAGAAAAAACTGCGCTTGCTCTCGCCAGGCACTTCCACTGCGATGAGGTCTCTCTACCCCGTAACCCCAAAGCTTTTTGTGAGACAAGGATTCTACCATACGCCCGGCGGCCATGGGAATGCGATCGATGGCAACCGTATACAGACAGAAGGTGGCAAGATGTTTTGCGACAGGTCGAATGCGAAATCGAACTTCAGAATCTAGAGCGGCGGTTTCAGAATAGGCGTCTCCTTCAGCCTCAATTTTGGCTTCAGTTGGCGCCAGCTTTCATTGCCCTTTCGGAGTCACCTCGGTCAGCGAGAGTTTGCGCTGCGGAGGGGCGCAATCCGGCCGCTTTCCGCGACAGGCGCTCAACGCTGTCAAATACGGTCTCAAGCAATTCCAGACATCGAACCGACGCACGCCCGGTAAGCGACTGCATATAAGGGCCCACTTTCTTTTGAGACTCCACGTGATGCTCCAAGAAATTTCCTCCGGAGGTTGACATCCGGGCGATTGAGGGCCTCGTCCTTCAAGAAGCCGGCACTGGCTGCTTGAAAACGATTGTGAGTAGTTGGATGGCAAACAAGGCCGCTCGGTTGCTTAAAGCTGGCATTGGAAGCCTTGCTCGATGCTGCCAAACCGCGGAACAGGCAATGCCGGTTGGCGGACAAACAATGCCCATAACCAGCCATTCACTGTAAAAATTTCTGCTGAAAGACCAAAACGCCGAGTCCGAGCAGCACGATCGCTAGCGTGATGAGTGCTACGGCGCGGCTCAGGGCTTTGTGACGTGTCTGCTGATAGATGAGCGGAAGGTTTACCAGGGCGCTGGAAACGGACGTGAGTACAACCGCTGCCCCCGCCAGTTGTGGTGCGATCTTCCCGTTCGCTACCATCAGCGCCGCACTGGCCGTAGTGCTTGCGCTACTAAAGAGACCTCCAACGAAGCTCACGACCAGGAAGCCCAAGTGACCAAGGTGACGTTCGGCGAGCGAACTGACGACCTGGATGCAGAGAAAAACCGCGCCCATTGTCAAAACACGACGCAACGATATCGGAGAAGAAAGCTTCAACGGGTGATCGGGTGCCTTGCTCTTGTTCTTACCAATCCATGCAACCAAGCTGGCGGCCAGAGTCATGCAGAGCAGTGGCCAGAAGGCGGCCGCGGCGGCTGCCGGAGCGAATAGCAACAGAATCGCAATATTCCTGACAAACATTGCGATACGTGTGAGAAGGACCAAGCCTATTGCATGCGCGATCGACTCTCCCTCGGACGGCTTCAGCCATTGCGTGAGCTCTGTGACAGCAGCAGTGCTATTGACGAGCCCTCCCAGAACTGCGGCGTAGTAGAGTCCGCGCTGACTGTACAGGCGAAGCAACACGTAATTCACGAAGCCGATGCCGGCCAGGACAATCACGGTTATCCAGGCTTCACGCGGATTCAACAATTGCCATTTGTCGACGAAGTAGTTGGGCAGTAGCGGATAGATCACCAGGCCTAATAGCCCGAGCAGAACCGCGCTGCGGACCTCCTGGGTAGTGAGGCCGCCGGCAAAGCGGGTCAATTCAGTTTTCCACGCCAGCAGCATGGTGATGATGATTGCCGACGCTACGGGTGTAAACGTGTGCCCCTCACCCGTCAAAATCCCGAGCAGTGTAACGGCAATCAGCGCCGCCGAGGTGGTGATTTCCACCGAACGGTTGACCAAAAGGACACGCAGATTGATGAAGATGACCAGCAGGAAGACGCCGATCACAGCCGCAACAGAAAATTCGCGGCCTAGCAAAGACGCGAACATTCCGACCATCGAGGTTATGGCGAAGGTGCGGACGCCGACATCCTTCTGCGCCCACTCGCGTTCGAGTCCTACAAGGGTACCGATGCCAAGCGAAATCGCGAGCTTGGTGGCAACCTCAACCGGCGGAAACAAATGCTGAAAATATGTCGCCAGCATCGTGGCACGCACAATTCGAGCAACTCAGACTTGGAACTTTAAATCCATCCATGCCTACGCACAAGTCGAAACTTCGTTTTTCCAAGCGACATTTGCACACATGCGCCAACCGGCCCGGTACGCCACTAGCGTGGCGTCCCAGGAGTTGGACATCACTAGCAGGCTGCTGAAAAACTCATGGAACTGTCATCCTGAGGTCGCGCCGATTTTGCGCGATCGAAGGATCTGCTTTATTGTCAGCGTGCGCAAACAGCAGATCCTTCGCTTCGCTCAGGATGACACCCTTGGAGCAGTTTTTTCAGCAGCCTGCTTGGGATGTCAGCAAAGCATCAGCTTCTTAACGCTTGTTTTCAGAGCGCCTGTAGATCGGATGGTCGTGCGGATCTTCTTTGAAGGTCATGCAGAAGACGATGAACAGGATGGGGCCGGCCACCACCAGGATACCGGCAAACACGTCGAGCGCCAGTTTGGAATCCATCGCTGCTTCCTCGCCAAAGTTGCCTGAAATGCTACCGCTGATAGTGCTGGTGCGCGTACAGCACCCCAGCCGTTGAAGCCGCCAGCAGCGCAAGCACCACCTCGATAAAAAACAATGCGGTGCTGTCGTGCGGGTAAAGCTCGAATGTGCACAGAACGGACGCGGCTGAAAACACAAATAGAATCGCGAGAAACGTAAGCGTCGTCAGCGACACTGAAACCAGCATGACGCGAAGCAGTGCCATGACTTCCGTTTGCTGTTGCCGTTCAACCATAGTGAGACGATAGAAGAGCCGCAAACGAGCGTCCAACGCAATGTTCCGTGCGCAATCATCGAAAAACCTTTCACAAAGTTTGTTTATCGCGCGGATAAGCCGCCTTTATGCGCGGCTGCCGCCGCAATGTGAGCCAGGTCACCGTTTGCCAAAGCGCGAAGCCGTAAACTGCCGCGATGGCAAATGTGTGGCTCACGCGCGCACTGTGCGACGTGCTCGATTGGACGGCAAAGACCTTCCGCCGTGAGCTACGTCAAGCCAGGCACATCAAGACCGGGCGGCGCGGCGAAGATCTGGCATATTTCCATTTGCGGCAGATGGGATACGTCATGGTGGCGCGCAACTGGCGCACCATCAGACATCGAGGTGAGCTCGACCTGATTGGCTGGGACGAGCAGGTGCTCTGCTTCATCGAGGTCAAGACCCGCACCTCCCGGGGAATTCCCGTCCGTTTTGATGTGGTTTCCGTTTATCTCGAAGCGGAGCAGCAGGCCGAAATCCAAGTATTCAAGAACGCTTATTCATGGCGTAGTATGAAACGAGCCCGCTTTCGCTGAGCGCGGATGCGAGTCATACGGTTTTTCCGCTCACCGCAAAACGCTTTCAGAGAGGTTGCACTTGCCCGAACTGCGAAAAGATCCGATCGTCGGCCGTTGGGTAATTGTCTCGACTGACCGTGCTAAGCGCCCCACCGACTTTTTCCGCCAGCAGGTCACGCTGAAGGGCGGATTCTGTCCGTTCTGCTATGGCAATGAGTCTAAGACTCCTCCCGAGATTCTTGCCTATCGCCCGCCGCTGAATGGCGGCCCTCAGCCGCCGCGCGACTCTCCCGGTTGGACGGTGCGGGTTGTGCCGAACAAGTTTCCGGCGCTTGGCATTGAAGGCAACATGAGCCGCCAAGCCGAGGGAATGTTCGACAAGATGACCGGCATCGGCGCGCACGAAGTCATTATTGAATCTCCTGAGCATTCGGCGACGCTGGCAACGCTTTCCGCCAAGCGTATTGAAGACGTGCTCTGGGCCTTTCGCGACCGCATCGTCGACCTCAAGCGAGACCGCCGCTTCAAATACATTCTGTTGTTCAAAAATTATGGAGAGGCCGCAGGAGCTACCCTCGAACATCCGCACGCGCAGTTGATCGCGCTGCCCATCATTCCCAAGCACGCTCTGGAAGAGCTTGAGGGCGCGAAGCAGTACTACATCTACAAGGAGCGTTGCGTCTACTGTGACATGATCAGGCAGGAGCTGGAGAATCCCATCCGCGTGGTCTCTGAGAACAGTGAGTTCGTCACCATGGCTCCCTATGCGCCGCGGTTTCCCTTTGAGACCTGGATTCTGCCGAAGCGGCATGAATCGGGCTTTGAGAATTCATCCTCCCAGGTGTTTGAAGCGCTGGCACGGGCGGTAAGAGAACTGGCGATCAAAGCCGACATCGTGCTCGACAAACCTGCTTACAACCTCATCATCCACAGCTCGCCGTTGCAAGATCCTTCCAACGAGCATTACCACTGGCACTTGGAATTCATGCCGCGGCTCACCAAGACCGCGGGCTTCGAGTGGGGCACAGGGTTTTACATCAATCCCACGCCGCCTGAGGAATCCGCGCGTTACCTGCGCGAAGCCGACGTGACCCACTTTGAACGCGAACTGGCGGGATTGATGTAACCCGGTCTACCTCGATGACGCAAGAGCACCCCATGGGAACTGCTGCCCGGCAAACTGTCGAGATGGCGTCTATCAACAATTACGCGAAGTTCTGGGTGGCCCATTCAAGCCTTCTGTTGGCTTGAGTGGGGCCTTTATTTCGTTGCCACACAGCCGCTCAGTTCCCATTTGAACTGCCCCACTCAACGAACAACGCGTTGAGTGGGGCACCAGCCCAGCCAACCGGAAATCCTGAGAAGGTTGCGCGTCGGGGGCTTTCAGGGTACGCTGCCGCCAAAGGATTGTCTCGCGATCGCCATGTCAGGGAGGAACGCATGCGCAAGATCTGGATGCTAGGCATAACCATGCTGATCGTAGGAATCGTAACGCTCACGGCAGCATTCGCTCAGGGTGCTCACGACTTAGTCGGGACATGGACACTTGTTTCCGCAATAACCGATAAAGAGGGGACGAAATCAGACATCTTTGGCCCTAATGCAAAAGGCATGCTAGTGTTCGATGCAAATCATCATTACGTAATCGCATTTACGAGTGCTACTCTTCCGAAATTCTCCTCCAATAATCGTGGAAATGCGACGGCAGATGAAAACAAGGCAATCGTCAGGGGAAGTCTTGCACACTTCGGGACCTATACGGTAGACGAAGCAAACAAGAGTTTTTCATTCCATATCGAGAGCGCTACGTTTCCGAATTGGAACGGGACCGAACAGAAGCGTTCCTTCGTAATAAGCGGGGACGAGTTGAAATTCACCGATCCGCATGCGTCCGCTGGCGGCGTTGGAACGATCATCTTTAAGCGCGCCAGGTAAATGGCGGCTGGCCCAGGTATCTTCTCCGACGGCGCCCCTACCTGCCGCAGTTAGCAGATGTGGGACTTGGACCCCTCCGCGATTCCGGCAATCGAATCTGAATAAGAAAGGCCGCCCATGCAAGGCGGCCTTTGATCGTTGCTGAAAACAGTCCTGGAGAGCTTCCGCTTACATGACCGGCCCACTGGCATCCCGGCGCGTGCCCACTTCGCGAATGCACTCTTCAAGCACGTCCAGAGCAAGATCGGCCTGCTGCCTCGTCACAATCAGCGGAGGCGCAATGCGAATCGTATTCGGGCCCGCGCCCAGCAACAGCACTCCCTTTTCGAACGCCATCTGGACTACCCGGTCGCGCTCCTCGACGGTGGGCTCCTTCGTTTTCTTGTCCGCAACCAATTCCACGCCGATCATTAATCCGCGCCCGCGCACATCGCCGACGAGCGGCAGAGCGTCCGGCCATGCTTCGATCCGCTGCATGATGTGCCGCCCGACCATATCTGCGTTGCTGACCCCCTCGCGCTCCAGCACATCGAGCGTTGCCAGCGCGGCGGCGATTGCGACCGGATTGCCTCCAAAAGTAGAGGCGTGCGAACCGGGCGTCCAATCCATGATTTCGGCGCGCGTAATCAAAGCACTGAGCGGCATGCCGCTGGCAATACCTTTGGCAATGCAAACCATGTCAGGCTCGATGCCGGTGTGCTCTACCGACCACCATTTGCCGCTGCGTCCCATGCCGGCTTGCACCTCGTCGACCACCAGCAGAATGCCGTGACGGTCGCAGATTCGGCGCAACTCTTGCATAAATGCCGGAGGCGCAGGCAAGTACCCGCCTTCACCCTGTATGGGCTCGACAAAAATGGCGGCGCACTCCTCAGGAGCCATTTCGGTCCGGAAGATCACGTTTTCAATATGACGCGCCGTTTGTACCGCGTACTCTTCGGCCGGCATGCCTGCCGGACGGCGATACAGATTTGGAAATGGCGCATGAATCACGCCCGGCACCAGCGGCGAGAAACGACGGCGCTGTTGTACCTTGGAGCAGGTAAGCGAGAGAGCGCCCATCGTGCGCCCGTGGAAGCTGCCGTAAAATGCAATCATCCCCTGCCGCTTGGTGTGATAGCGTGCCAGTTTCAGCGCGGCCTCAACCGCCTCCGCGCCGGAATTTGCGTAGTGCACCCGATGCGGCCCCTTCATGGGCGCGATCTCCGACAATCTTTCGGCCAGCTGCACCAACTGCGGATAGTAGAAGTCCGTGCCCGACATATGAATTAACTCAGCCGCTTGCCGCTGGATTGCCGAAACCACTTCGGGATGGCAATGGCCGGTGCTGACGACGGCGATGCCAGCCGAAAAATCGAAAAATTCGTTCCCGTCAACGTCCTCAATCACGATGCCGCGTCCGGATTTGGCAACCAGCGGATAGGATCGCGTATAGGAAGGCGAAATGAGCCGCTCGTCGGCCTCGATGATTCGTCGCGCGTTCGGGCCGGGCAGCCGGGTCCGAATTATGGGACCGGCACTCGTCGTCGGGTTCAGACCGGTAGTCGTCATACTATTCATTGGATTCCTCCATTGGGCCCCCGATAGTGTCAGCTACACACTTTTTTTGGGGGCAACCAGGGCGCGGCCCGGTAGATTGGACCGGGCGCAGTCACGTCTGCCGCGGAACAAGCGGTTCTGACTCGAATCCGCGAAATTTGGGTGACGATGAAGGTGGGAACTAGTCCCCCGCGAAAAGGCTGGGACGGGAGTTCGAAGGCGAAAAATGGGCCAACACCCGCGGCGAACAGTGCTGCACGCCACGCGCCCTCAGGGCACGCTTGCCGCATTCGTGATGTGGTACTGGCCGGAACATAAGATTCCCTGTTTACATTGTATCCCGACCGCGGTCGCGGCGTAACCCCCTCAGGCGGCTAAATCAGATATGAATAATTTGGCGAGCACGCACAGGTTATGGCAATCTGTTTCTATGAAAACTAGGAACATGCGTGACATGGAAAAGCACTGGGCCGAACAGAAAAAGAAGGCGGACAAGCCGCCTAAATCGCCAGTTCGGCCAAAACATGAGGACGCAACCCAGGCCGCGACACCGACCGTAAAAGACGCCACGGAGAAGACTTAGTCGTCTTTACCGAGGCATTTACCGGGAACCCCGAGGGTCTGGAAACTGCGCAAATTGGCTGCTTAATTCGCGCTAAATTAGCAGATATTTTTGCGGTGTAGCGTCCGATAATGCGCAGGCGACCCCGATGCGTGACGTTTTGCGGGGAGATCGCTCCAGAAACCGTTATGGACGGGCGGAAACCGCCTGACGCACACGCAGAAGCTCTTCCAGAGTAGCGCGAAGCAGCTTCAGATCAAGTGCGTTGGCTCCGTCCGACTTTGCCTCGCGGGGGTTGTCGTGCACTTCCATGAAGATTCCGTCGACTCCGGCGGCGACCGCCGCGCGCGCGAGCAACGGAATAAACTGCGGCTGGCCTCCGGACTCTACCCCGGCGGACCCGGACGCGGATGACGCTCCCGCCGAAGGAAGCTGCACCGAGTGGGTGGCGTCGAAGACCACGGGCGCGAATTCGCGCATGATGGCCAACGAGCGCATGTCGACCACCAGGTTGTTGTAGCCGAATGAAGCTCCGCGCTCGGTGAGAAAGACGCGGTCATTGCCCGCATCGCGCACCTTGGCGACGGCGTGGCGCATGTCCTGCGGCGCGACGAATTGACCCTTCTTGATGTTGATGGCGCGTCCGGACTTGGCGGCTGCCACCAGCAGGTCGGTCTGGCGGCAGAGAAACGCCGGAATCTGCAGGATATCGACCGCCTCGGCGGCTGCGTCCACGTGCCCGGTCTCGTGGACATCGGTCAGCACCGGAACCTTAACGCACTCGGCCACCTTGCGCAGAATCGCCAGCCCCTGCTTCAGTCCCGGACCGCGGAAGCTGCCGAGCGAAGTGCGGTTCGCCTTGTCATAAGAGGCTTTGAAGATGTAGGGAATGCCGAGCTCGCGCGCTACGGCCGAGATGGCTGCGGCCATCTTCAGCGCGTGCGCTTCGCTCTCGATGACGCAAGGCCCGGCGATCAGAAACAGCTCAGGCCCGCCGATAGTGACGCTCTGTACCTGGAAGGACATTGCGAGAGCGATTGTACGGGATGGATGGGGATAGTGGAAAGCCAGGACGGTTCGGAGCAAGAATCCCGCCGCCGTAGCATAGGGGAAACTCGGCGGAGCGGGCGGCAGAAAGCCGAGAGCTGTTGCCGCCGAGAAGTGATGGGGGATAGAAATGAATTATTGACTAGGATGTAAATTATCATCTCGTCGGTAAATAATAAAAACTC
>JBEKQP010000291.1:0-6071 GCA_049519595.1 Candidatus Korobacteraceae bacterium
CATACCGCGTGCGCTTCTTCGCCTCCGAGCGCGGGACGCAGACCGCGACGCTGCGCCGCGTAGAGGGAGCGCAGGCCGCCGGCACGGCTGACACAGGGAAGATCATCGTCGAGCGGGCACCAGTCTCCACGGGCCGGGAGGCGCACGTCACCGACGCGGGCGACTACCGCTTCTTCGCGGGTTGGCGCAGCGATCCCTTCTTCTTCGACGTGCAGGGCGCCCTCAATAACCTGCAGTTCACCACCGGCAACGATTTCTTTGCCGACAAAGACGTGTGCAGCATCGCGATCGAGTTGCCGAACTCCGCACTGGGGACCGGAAAAGTTGGCCTCTGGGCACGCACGCTTGCCAATCAGGGCGGCAAATGGGTGCAGGCCGACCGCGGCGCGCGGCCCCAGCAAACACCCTTTCTTAGCGGCGAAGAAAACGCTGCCTACCTCGCCGCTGAGCCCGCCAATGATGCCCGTTTCGTGGCCGTCTTCGCACACGGGCTGGAGCACGCAGGTGGTTACACGCCAGAAGATGCAAAACGGGTGGCAGGAACACTGCTGCCCGATATCCTTTTCTACGATCCCAGGCGTCCGGCATCGTTCCCCAACAATGGCCGCTCACTCGCCGACGACGTCGTAGACGTAATGGCCGCTCACTCGCCGACGACGTCGTAGACGTCTTCATCCCCATCCTGACAAATGGAAAGGTGAAGGGAGATAAAGTAGGGCCGCACAGTGATGTGCTTGGAAGATTCCCTTACGTGGGCGCGCCACACAAGGTCTGGTCCGTGGAACGCGCCGCCTGAGAATGGGCGTATTGTCAGCAATCCGGAAGTAACCGAGCCACGGCCTCGGGTGGCAACGTATAAGCTCACGGCCCCGAAACCGCGTTCTGGGAAGTCAGAGTACGGAGGGCAACTTCCCAGAACGGGACTTCGCGCCCAGCCTGGTAGGCTCAGGTCTACGGCCACAGCGCCCGTGATTTGGTACTATCCTGAAGGTCGTGCTCTGCATCTGATTTCTAAGACTGGTACTCGGAATGGAACCGACGAATCAACTCCACGATGAACGCTCACGAAAGCTGGCGTTGCTGCTGGTGTTGATCTTCGGTCTGTTCATGGGCGTCCAGACTTTTCATGCCCATCCCTTAGGACATGAGGACGATGCGCATTGTGCTCTCTGCATGGTAGTACACGCATCGGTGATGGTGGTTGCACTTCCGGCGCTCCCCGTAGTGATCACGAGTGTTGCCGCAGCACCACCGGTGGAAGCGCAGCTGCCGTGTTTAATCCATTTGGCCCCCGTCTCCATTCGGCCCCCGCCCGTCAGCATTTAATTCCCGCCCCTGGAACACGATAGCAATAGCCACGTTGAAGTTGACACCCAGGTCAATATCAACTTCACCTTGGCGGGAGGGTAGCACTTCATTGCCGTGCCCGATGGTATGAAGCCAGAGAGCCAATTCGATCGCACACCGACCATGAAATGGATGGTGCTGCTCGCCGTGTTGATGTTTGCTGTCTTCGCGATTGCCGAGGTTGTGCATTTCCATCCAGTCGCGACACCTGAGTTGCACTGCTCGCTATGTATGGCGGCCCATTCGGCGGCTTCGCCTACCCATGTCAGCGCAGCGCCAGCGCCAGCGTTGGTGTTTGCACCTGCTGAATCATCCGAGCCGCAACTTCAATCCCATCTGTTCGTACCGTCCGTCTCCATTCGTCCTCCCCCTTCGGCGTTATAGCCGCTTCATCGCCGCAGTCAGCAGTCGTTTACCTGAACGCTTTATCTAAACGAGCCCTTGGGAGGCAATCATGTCATTCTGGCGGCTATCGCCTATCCGCAACATTATTTATTGCGTTACTCCGGCCATACTGCGAACGTTCCGGAGAAAACTCATAGTGGCTTCTAGCAAGAAGTCGCTGCTTGCGGCTTTTTCAGTAATACTCTATCTGTCTCTCGGTTTAGTTGCCGCGAGTGCGCAGTCCGGTGGAAGTTCCACGTCGGTGAGTGGCACGGTACTCGATCCCTCGGGAGCGGTGGTTCCCGGCGCGACCGTTGAGATTCACAATCCAATCAGCCATTTCGACCGCACGACCACCACCGATAGCGTAGGCAAATTTACGATCTCGAACGTACCTTTCAATCCCTATCACATCACCGTCACCCGGACCGGTTTCAGCCCCCACGCCGAGGACATCGACGTTCGCTCGGTCGTGCCGTTGAATCTGAGCATCAGCTTGCAGGTTGCAGGTTCTTCCCAGTCCGTCACAGTTGAGGCCTCGGGGCAAGACCTTCTGGAAAATACGCCCGTATTCCATACCGACGTGGATCGCGACTTGTTCAACAAGCTTCCCCTAGAGAGCGCTTCCTCCTCGGTGAGTTCGCTGGTTACGCTTGCCACGCCAGGCGTCGCCGCCGACTCGAATGGCCTTTTCCACGGCTTGGGCGATCATGCCGAGAACTCATTCTCGGTTGATGGCCAACCCATCACCGATCAGCAGAGCAAAGTTTTTTCCAACCAGATACCACTCGATTCGATCGAGTCGATGGAGGTGATTTCCGGTGCGCCACCAGCGCAATACGGCGACAAGACGAGTCTGGTTATTAACGTCACCACGCGTTCCGGCCAAGGCATGACTACGCCCCACGGTAGTGTGACCACGTCATATGGTAGTTTCGGAACCACCAATGCGGGCTTCGATCTCGGCTATGGCGGCAAGAATTGGGGCAATTTTATTGCCGTTAACGGCCTCGATACCGGTCGCTTTCTCGACCCACCGGAATTTACCGTCATGCACGCCAAGGGAAACGAAGAGAACGTCTTCGACCGCGTGGACTGGCAAATCTCTAACAAAGACACCGTCCACACCAATCTGCAATTCACGCGCTCCTGGTTCCAGACGCCGAATTCTTTTGATCAACAGGACGCTACGGGTTGGGCAAGCACTGGTGGCATCGGACCCAACGGCTTACCCGTCGGCCCCGCGGACCAGCGCTCTCAGATCAAGAGCTTCAATATCGCCCCGTCGTGGAACCACTTATTTAGTGACACGACTCTGTTTACCTTAGGCGCTTACGTGCGGCGGGATCAGTACAACTACTATCCGAGCGCAAATCCTTTCTCCGATTATGCCCCCGATCTTCAGTCGGAGAGCGTCGGCCAGAATCGAACACTGACCAATGCCGGACTTCGTTCCGACCTTTCGTATGTGAAAGGCATCCACAACCTGAAGTTGGGCGTCAACTACGAACAAACGTTCCTGGACGAGCACGACAGTCTTACAATTGTCGATCCAACGTTCGCCGCTAGCAGTGTGTTGCTGCCTCATGATCTAGCCCTTAATCCCGGCGCAACTCCATACCAATTCAACGGCCACACCGACGTCAAAGAGTTGGCCCTGTATGTTCAAGATACGATCACAAAAAATCAGTGGTCTTTCAACCTTGGAGTTCGAGGCGACTTTTACAATGGTCTGACCACCCATAGCGAAGCCGAGCCTCGCCTCGGTGTTGCCTACAACGTCAAGCGGACCAACACGGTTCTTCGCGCCTCTTACGCGCGTGTTCTGGAAACTCCCTTCAATGAGAACCTTGTGCTCTCGAGCGTCGGATGCAGCAACCCGGTTCTCAATCCGCTGCTCGGCTGCTCGAATTCCGGAGGCACCCCGTTAAGTCCGGGCTGGCGCAACGAATTCCACGTCGGCCTTCAGCAGGCCTTCGGGAAGTATCTGGTTTTCTCTGGTGAGTACATCTGGAAGTACACGCACAACGCCTACGACTTCAGCGTGCTGGGCAACACGCCGATTACCTTCCCGATCGAGTGGCACAACTCAAAGATTCCCGGATACATGGGTCGGGTCAGCGTGCCCAACCTCCACGGATTCTCTGCCTTTGTCTCGTTCTCCAGCGTGGCTGCGCGCTTCTTCACCCCCCAGATCGGCGGCGCCGGCGCCACTCCGACGGCGCCCTCGGGTGTCTTCCGTATTGACCACGACGAGGCGTTTAACGCGACAACCCACTTTCAATACCAGCCTTGGAAGCGCGGCCCCTGGCTTGGCTTCAACTGGCGCTATGACAGCGGGCTGGTGGCTGGCCAGGTGCCCTGCTATGGCACAGGCCCGGGTAACGACTGTCCGCAGTCGACGACGCTAAACGGGTTGCCGGCGATCAACATGACCAACTTCGCTGGCGTGCCGCTGACGGCAGATCAAGAATTCCAAGCCGGTTTTTTCTGTGGAAACGTGCATGCTACGCCGACTCAGGCTCTGCCCAGCGTTTGCCCAGCGTCGCAATTCGGTTCC
This sequence comes from Candidatus Korobacteraceae bacterium, assembly GCA_049519595.1. GTDB lineage: Bacteria > Acidobacteriota > Terriglobia > Terriglobales > Acidobacteriaceae > CAWBRT01. The sequence continues at coordinate 4,292 of JBEKQP010000291.1, forward strand.
ACGCTGGTTAAGGTACCGGCCCCTGGCACCGAGAACGACGACCACAATCCTCCGCGCATTAATCCGCGTAATCTGTTCGACCTCAGCATCGGTGACGACAACCTGTTCCACGGTGAGCGCTACAAGTGGAGCGCTCAATTCACCGTCATCAACCTGGCCAACAATTACGCGCTCTATAACTTCCTTTCCACTTTCAGCGGGACGCACTACGTCACCCCGCGGAGCTTCACCGCTCAGCTAGGATTTCACTTCTAGTCAATCTTGCGTTGCATCGCGCGGCTTTCCGCCTATCCGGCGTTCCCGGCACGCCCACACTCTTTGGGGTGATTGGGCTAAAGGGGGGTAGTTTTGGGACTGACTCGTGGGCCACCGGCCCAGCCACCTGAATTAACCGTCATTCCTTGACGAGAACCGTCTTTATCTCTGCAGCCGTTCCTTTCGAAATCCTCTGTGTGCTTACAGGATTTCAACAGGAGCTACATCGCCGGACCGCAGCTTGGCGCAGAGCTGCCGAAGCTGCTCTGGTTTCGGCTCTTCCGCGGGGAAGAAGCTGTGTATCACCAGCATCGGCGACGGCTCCTGATATATGATGTGCTGCAAATGTGGGGGTAGGTTCACTTACCTCAGAACCTGGAGACACCTATGAGATCGAAGCGGGTAGGAGTGTGGAAATGAACTTCACCCCTTTGGTCGACATTTCCGCGTACATGGCGTCCAATTCATCAACATTGAAGCAAATGTGCGCACTCCCGACGTTGCACGTCCGTGTATCCAGTTTTTCTCCTCGCGAGGTAAGATATTCAATCAATTCAATTTTGAAATCCGCGACGCTTACATAGGCGATCCGCATTGATGCGCTGGGAATGCCGGTCACCCTCTCGGTAAAGGCAACATCCCGCTCAGAAATATCAATTAATTTCATACCCAGAGAATAAACGTAAAACTTTACTGCTTTCTCAACGCTACTCACGGTAAAGCTGGCATGATTCACATTGGTATACATGATGGTGTCCTTTGATAATTTGTTCACGAGGACCCGCGCACGGCTCGGCCCACGGCAAATCCTCGACTCGTGTTCCACAACGCAAGCATCTGAGGGCGACATTGTTCCCGAATGCACCACAGAGAGATCTCTTGCTCGTTTTCATCCACGCGGCGAAAACCAGCGATCATTGCCATGCTGTTGGGAACTATTCTAGGCCAAAGCTCAATTCAGTGTGGCTGGCTGTGTCGACGCCAGCACGGAAGTTAGGCAACTCCAATGGGTCCCGCCAAACCGCGTTCGATCCTGGGGGTTCCGGTCTTCAGCTTGATTTCCTCGAAACCGACTTCGGGACCGCGTCGCGGGTGAAATGGGCGTTTGTCTGTACTAGTCAAACGACGAACCAATAACTGATGTGTCCGTTTCTTGTGGCTGCCGACCGGTTGGCTTGGGACTGGACAGTGAAGGGAACCTGTACGTCACCGGATACACGGCAGCGTACGACTTCCCTGTCACCACCGGCGCTTGGCGAACGGCGAACACGGGGGTCAACCTCCCAGGTCAGTTATTTGCGCGGGATGGGTTCGCGCTGCGCACCGATTCTTCCACCGTGATGCAACTTGCAAACGGCGCGCATTTCCAGCCAAGCTGGCAGGTATGCACGCCAACTGAAGGAGTTAAACTCTCCGGCGACGTATATGTGGCCGCTGTATTTCAGGCGGAAGGCACCTCGCCGAGTCAAGTAAAAGTGGATGTCGACGGGAAAACCATTGAGCAACTTCGCCAACCAGAGCGCAC
>JBEKQP010000292.1:0-5519 GCA_049519595.1 Candidatus Korobacteraceae bacterium
ATATCGAATCCGGCGTTCGACATAACCCAGAGTCCTTTCCGGGTGTCGATGCCGTACGGCTCCGCCGATACGTTATCAGGTCTGATTACGCCATAACTCAAGAAGATCGTTGTCTTACAGGTGCGCGACGCCTCTTTGCAATCCGCACTACTTACTCAGTCGTAGCGCTCGTAGAAAATCTGCTTGCGGTCCCACCCGACTTCGTTTTGCAGCAGGTCGCGAGTGGCGGAGACCATATCATTCAGTCCGCAGATATAAGCCTGCATGTCGGTGCGGGTGCCCACAATTTCGCGGACTCGTTCCTGTACGTAGCCACGGAATCCTGTCCAGTCCTCCTGGGCGCGGCTCAAACTCACCACGTAGTGAAAATTGGGGTGCTCGGCGGCCAGTCGCTCGAACTCTTCGCGGTAATAGATGTCCTTGGGATAACGCGTACCATAAACCATCCAGAAGCAATGTCCGGCGTTGCGGGCCGCATCGGCGAAGAGCCATTGCGCCATGGCGCGGAACGGCGCCACGCCGGTTCCGGTGGAGATAAACACAGCGTCCTGGCGGTGCTCACGCAGGGTGAACAAGCCATGCGGTCCATGGAAGTGAACCTCCGTGCCCACATCGATATCGCAGAGGTAGTTCGACATGAACCCGCTCTCGACCCGGTTCAAGCAAATGTCGAAGCAGTTGCGCCGCGGCGCGGAAGCCACCGAGTACGCCCGGGTGATCAACTTGCCATCGGCTCGCTGCTCCCGTATGGAGACGAACTGCCCTGGCTTGAAGTCAAAGCTTTCCACTTCAGGAATCTCGAATTCGAGATGTTTGGTTTGATCAGAAAGTTCGAGGGACTTGGTCAGCCGTGCAATTTGAAGGGGATGGGTCGTCATCGTGTTTGTTTTCCGCGATCTCCGTCAGGCTTACATTCTAATCCTCACTTCGGGTACACTGCTGAGAATGTGGCGACGCTATCTGAGATTTGCATTGCTCTTCGTCTCGGCGGCCTTTGCCCAGGACCGTTTCGTCGTCGTGGGCGCAAATGTTCTCCGAGTCTCTCGTGATAACACCCTGACGCGAGTCTTGCAGCTCGACCCGGTTGAATCCAGTCTGCGCTTCGGCTCGACCGAGCCCAAAGTCTCGCCTGATCAGCATTGGATTGCCTACATAAACGACCATAATGCGTGGTTGCGCCCTACAGGGGCCGGTGAGGCGATCCAGCTTACAGCGGCAGGGAAGGATTCAGCCGGGCGATATTTGTCGGTCGAGGTATTTCTCGTTGGGTTCACCCCCGATTCCAAACAGCTGATGTATTCAATCGCTCCGGGCAAGGATGAGAGTCCGGACTCCAAGCAGTTCGAACTGCTTACTCGAAAAGCGGACTACGGGTTTTTCCTCTACACCATTCGCAACCGCCGGGCATGGAAACAGCAGGTGCCGCAGAGCACTCGCGTCTTTGATGTCGTAACGAGCGATCGTTTCTTCATCGCCAGTGTCGGCGCTTATGGCGACGTACTCGGATTGCTGAATTTGCCGGCAAATAATTTCAGCGCTCTGCCCGCAAGATGCGCCTCGGCTTCCAGTTGCGCACTGGCGGCAAAAAGAAGCCTTGCAACCTGCACTCAGATTGGCAAAGATCACAGTCAAATCATTGAATGCGATATCCGCTCAGGCAGCGAAAGCACGGTTTCCCCCGAAGGCACCTGTGTTACCGAGTTTCAGCAGCCATCGCGATCTCCCGCTGCAACTCATCTCGCCTATTTGCAAATACCGGACAAATGCGCCAGCTTGAATCGTGTGCTTTGGATCGATCAGAAACCGCGTTTTCAATGTCTCAAAGCCGACGGATACGCTTGGATAGACGAGCAACGGCTGCTTGTCCAATGTGATCAAGAATTCGTGGCAGTTGACGTCGAAGGAAAGAAATTGAGTGCGATTCCGGTTCAGAAGCCGAACTGACCAAAGCAAAAGACACGGCCGGAGCCGTGTCCTTGCCCAATCATTTACTGTCCGGCATTGCCCATCACCGGGTGTTAAGCACTTACAGTCTTTGCGGGACGATTCACACGCAAAGGCACGTCGGGTTTAACCGCAAACCATGCCACCACCCCGATCAATGTGGTAGCGGCAGTAACCATGATGGCCGCCTGCCAGCCATATTGCGTCGCCAGCCATGCCGTCACCGTGGGCGCCAATATCCCACCGGCGTTGCCGAACATGTTCATCCAGCCGGAAACCGAGGCTGAGAACTTACCACCGAGATCATTACATGAGGTCCAAGAGGCATTGAAGGTGAACCCTAACGACCCAAGCGATACGGTCATCCACAACACGTTCCAGGCCGGCGTCTTCGCCACCGCCGCCAGATAGAGCGCCCCGCAACAAAGCACCAGCCCGAGAATTCCAAAATACGTCCGCGCCTTATACTTGGAGACCCCTCTGGCAACCAATCTGTCACTAATGAATCCGGTCACAAACACCATGGTGCATATCGCCAGCCACGGCAGGGCGGCGGCAAAGCCCATTTTCTGCAGCGAAAAGTGGTTGACCTCCATCAGGTACAGAGGGAGCCAGGCTAGAAACACATACATGATGTAATCGGCGATGAAGTACTGGATGGCGATTGCCCAGAATTGTGTCGAGCCTATAAAAGTGCTCCACGGGGCAACTTCCTTCTTGTCATCGACCCGTTCCGTTCCCTGAATATGCTTTAATTCCGCGGCGTTGATGCGGTTGCTCGTGCGCGGTGAATCGCTGGCGAGCCAGTACCAGGACATTGCCGCAATGATTCCAACCAGGCCAAAAACGATGAAGACCGAGCGCCAGCCAAAGGCGATCATGAGAGATACGGTAGCTGCCGGTCCAACCACCGGGCCAAAAAACGTCCCGCCCAACAGAAAGGCGTTGGCTTTGGCCCGTTCGCTCCGGTTAAACCATTGCACGGCGAAATTGTTAAAAGCCGGATAAATCGGGCCTTCACCCACGCCGAACAAAAATCGTACGATCAGGAACCATACGAAATTGCCGCAATATGCGGTCATCAAAGTGAAGACCGACCAAAGCGTGACGGCTGCCGGCACAACCTTGCGATGCCCAAACAGTTCCGTAAATATTCCTCCCGGAACCTGCATGAGAGCGTAGCCAAGGAAAAAAGCGGTTTGCACATAACCCATGTGCATCTTGGTAAAGTGGAATTCCTTCATAATCGCCGGAGTCGCGACCGAAAGATTCACTCTATCCATGTAGACCATAAAGGTGAGAAAGAACATCAGAAATGCCAGATTCCACCTGAATTTAGTAGGCCTCGCATCCGTGCCATGCGGTCCAATGTCTCCGCCTTCCGCCTGCTTCGCCTTGGCGTCTGTCAATACTTGATTTTCCATAAGGCCTCTCTGGTTCTAGAATGTGGACCCCACACGCCCGCTTGTTCGCGAGGTATACCTTCCGCAAATCCGTCTAGCATTTCACTCGCGTTAACCTGTCCACCACGCCTTTGGCATCCAGCCCGACCGGGCAAACGAAATCAGACATGGCCAAGGCGGAACTGAATGGAGCCAATCGGCCTTGTACCAAACCCAAAGCGATTCCTTTAGGCGTGAGCACCACTTCGGACCACTTACACTTCGCTGCCAGTGCCGCGCATTCGCTATAACATGATCCGCAGTCGATGCATTTCAGCAAATCGCCCAGCCCCTGGTCGCACAAAGCTGATCGCCCGTTATCCAACAGAATGACATGCACCTCTTTCGGACCATGCATGCCGTAAGCCATCCTGAACTCGATATCGGCGGTGCGGCTGGGGCCCGCGATCAGAGAGCAATAGTTTGGGGTATTGCGTCCTGTCCCATAAATCGCTGTCGTCTGGGCCAATGTGACCGCGTCCTCTGCCAGCCAAGTAAGCTTTTCCAAACCGACCACCGCCACGTGATGGTAGGGCAAGTTGCTCACCGCGCGGCCGTCGCCCTCATCCTCAGCCAGCACTAATACGCCATTTTCCGCGACCACACTATCGGCGCCGGTTACACCGTATCCACAGTGCAGAATGTCGTCTTTGATCCGTCGATGGACGGCTTCCCTCAGGCGTTGCGGAGACAGTTCGCCTTGCGCAGCGACAAATCTTCGCAGCGCCGCTTCGATTTCCTGAGGAGACAGATCCCACTGCGGAAGACGCGGGTGCCCGAGAAACGAAGAACCCTGTCCAGCCCACACAATTTCTTCTATCCTCGACAGCTTAACCGCCGTCCCTTGACCGGCCATCACCCCATCAAATCCAATTTCCCGCAGCGTCTTGCTATAGGTCCTCACGACTTGCTCTTGGTTTTGCAAGATACTACTGAGAATGGTTGCTGCTTCCGCCTTGTCCTTGGCCTGATAGACGATGCATTTCTTGCCGGTTAGCGTTTGCGCGGCCTTCTCCGCCAGCGCGGGCAGGTTTTCCATCGCCCTATCTCGAATCGCGGTAGCGCGCGAGGCGAGGTCAGGATAATCCTTCAGCAATGCGTCACGGCAGCTTGCGATCTGTTCTAAGCGGCGGCTCATTGATTTTCGCCTCCATCCTGGTTGTAAGCTTTAGCCAACAGTTCGATTACATGCATTGGCTTTTGCCGGCCGTTTTCATGGGAAATCCCGTCCGCGAGGTGAACCATGCAACCCGGGCAACCAGTCACAACGTAATCAGCGCCGGTTTCCATGATCTGCTTGACCTTGTCATCATTGATCTTGCGAGACAAGTCATAGTAAAAGAGGCTGAAGCTGCCACCGAAGCCGCAACAACTATCTGGCTCCTTCATTTCCACCATCTCTACTCCCGGAATCGACTGGATAAGCTGGCGCGGCTCATCTTTGATTTTCAAATCGCGTACAAGGTGGCAGGGATCATGGTAGGTCACCTTGCAGCCTAGTTTGCCTTTCGGAGGCGGAATCTTAATAACCTTAACCAGGTATTCACTGATGTCCATTACTTTGGCAGCCAGTGTGTTTGCTGCTTGCGCCAATCTGGAGTCTTGAGCCAACAGACGCGACCATTCCCGCTTTGCCGTGCTGGCACATGTGGGACATAGGAAGATCAGTTGATCGAGGGTCTGTTGTGACAGCATCTCCACATTCGCAGCCGCCATTTTCCGTGCGTCACTTTCATCGCCGCTGGTAAGGGCGGGGATGCCACAGCATGCCTCATCCGGAAATGTAACGACTTCGACCCCCTGCCGCTCTAAAACGTCGAGCAGGCTTTCTCCCAGGTCAGGGCGGAAGAAATTGACCAGGCAGCCCGCGAAAAATCCCACCTTCTTCCCCGTGCGGGCGACCTTCGGCGGTTTGCGCTTCTTGACGATATCAGCGAAATTCTCCCGGGCAAGCAGGGGTACTAATCGGTCCGTTGGCAACCCGTCGAAAAGTGACATTCGCGGCTTGGCCGTGCCATCTCCCGACGCCTTGGTTGCAATGCCCTGAAGCGGTTCAGCCAAGCGCGCATAACCGGGAAGCTTATTAGCCGCGAGCATCTCAAACATCGTTTTCCGTGCCCACGGCAAGCCTTT
>JBEKQP010000293.1:0-5516 GCA_049519595.1 Candidatus Korobacteraceae bacterium
TGTCGCGTACCTAAAGGGAGAACTTGCCGAGTGGGTTGAGAACCTCCGGGGTGAGCTCCATCCCAAACACGCTCACCTTCCCGCACACATCACTATTTTGCCTCCCCGTCCGTTGCGTGGCACCGAGGGCGACGCAGTCGAATGGCTGGCGGAGAGATGCGGCACGGAGGAGCCTTTCGATGTGGTCATGGGAGACGTCGAAAGCTTTATTCCCACGACTCCTACCGTGTTTATCAGGGTGGCGCACGCGGCTTACAAAATACGTGAACTGCATGACGGGATGAATGGAGGGCCATTAGAGTGTGCCGAAGAGCTGCCTTTCATGCCGCATCTCACAATCGCCAAGATGGAGACGGACGAGAGAGCACACCAGGTTTATGAGATCGCGCGCGATCGATGGGACCACTATGAAGGCTTGCACCGCACCCGCATCGAGAATCTGAGCTTTGTACGCGGGCGTGAGGCGAAGTGGACAGACCTTGCCCCTGTCCATCTGCGGCCAAAGGTGGTCAAGAGTTAAGGAACTGCGGCTTTGGTATGCATCGCCTGCGTTTGTCGCCGATGCTTCGACAGAGTGCGACGGTTTCGCTCTGATATAATTCAGATCAGATTCGTGGAAGGTATACCCGGCTGAGGTGCCAGTTGTCGGGTCCGGTAAACGCTTTGGCACTTGCCCGGGGGTGACATCCTCGGCAGTGATATAGAGGGTATACCGAGACTGCTCTGGTCAAGCGCTTCGATGGTGGGTGTAGTTCAGTGGTAGAACTCCGGACTGTGGCTCCGGCTGTCGAGGGTTCGAATCCCTCCACCCACCCCAATTAAAATTACCTATTTGCAATAACTTAAAGTGTCGTGAGCGGGAAAACTGTGTTTCTCGGCGAGCCGCAACCGCCGCGAGCAGTATGAAAATCGGCAGCTAATTGCGACCATACCTCGTCAGGGTGTTCCTCCACTGAGTTCGTTTGGCTCCGTGACTTCTTTACTTGTCGATTTCCCCCATACACAAGTACTTGGTTTCGAGATACTCTTCGATTCCGTATTTGGACCCCTCGCGCCCGAAGCCGGACTGTTTAACGCCGCCGACGGCGCCATTTCATTGGCGATAATCCCCACGTTGATTCCGACGATGCCACACTCCAGCGCTTCGGAGGCGCGCCACACGCGGCCTATATCTCGGCTATGAAAATACGCGGCCAACATCATGAGGTCGGCAACCCGATTCAGCAGGCGCGCGCGTTCGTGCGGCAGCATGTTGCGCCAGGCGGGCTTGGCTGCGGCACCGCGCCCCCTTTCAGGAGATGCCGAAACCCAGCACAATGGATCATTTGTATTTGAATTGTTAGTTCTTAACTGTCTCGTACGAGCGACGTTGTTATTATTGTACGAGTCGCGAAACGGCTCAGTAGTAGTCCCAATCACTGGCTAACGTCATTTCGGTGGAGCCGGCAATCTTTCAGCAATCTTAAGGCGGAGGCACGAATGGAAACATGGTCTAGAATGCAGTGCCTGCGGTCTTACATCAAACGGTACTGCTGCATCGCTCTCGTTGCGGCAATCGCACTTGGGCTGTCCGGTGTCCGAGCCGTCGCACAGAGTAATGGGGTATTGGTATTCGCCGCCGCCAGCCTCAAGGATGCTTTGGACGACATCACGGAGCAGTATCAGCACGAGACCGGCAAGCGGGTCCGTGTCTCGCTGGCGGCGAGCCCGACACTCGCCAAACAGATTGAGAACGGTGCTCCCGCCGACATCTTTATCTCTGCTGACCTCGACTGGATGGACTATCTGGCAAAACGTAATCTGATCAAGCCAAACACGCGCAAGAATCTCCTCGGCAACAAGCTGGTGCTGATTGCGCCAAACGACACAACGGCACAGGTCAAGATCCAGCCCGGTTTCCCGCTTGCCAAGTTGCTGGCTGGAGGCAGACTCGCCATGGGTGATACGGCTGCGGTTCCCGCCGGGAAATACGGCAAAGCGGCGCTGGAGAAACTCGGCGTCTGGCCGTCGGTCGCGGGCCAGATCGCACAGGCGGAGAGCGTGCGTGCGGCACTCGCTCTGGTCGCCCGCAAGGAAGCGCCCTTCGGCATTGTCTATCAAACGGATGCCACGGCAGAACCGAAAGTCAAGGTGGTCGGCGTTTTCCCCGCCGATACGCATCCTCCAATTATTTACCCAATTGCGCTTACTGTTGAGTCGACCAACCCGGACGCGGCCGCGTTCCTCGCCTATCTTGAATCTCCGAAGGCCCGGCCTCTCTTTGAGAAGCAGGGCTTCACGGTTTTGAAGTAGCCGGTTGGGAAGCGCTCCATGCAGTGGTCTGTTGCGGTTCTCCAGACCGAGCGAGTTGATTGGGCGATGAGCGGAACATGAACTGGTCCTTGCTTTTCCATTTCTCGCCGGCTGAGTTAGTTGCCATCCGTCTCAGCCTTAAGGTCGCGATATGGGCGGTTACGATGAGCCTGCCGTTCGGCGTCTTCATTGCGCTCGTGCTGGCGCGTGGGCGGTTCTATGGCCGCGAGGTGCTGGACGTGTGCGTCCACCTCCCGCTCATTTTGCCGCCGGTTGTAACCGGTTATTGTTTACTGCTGCTGTTTGGTAAAAATGGGCCTTTGGGGCGGTTTCTTTGGGAAACGATCGGCTTCACCTTTGCTTTCCGGTGGACAGGGGCGGCACTTGCTTCGGCGGTGGTGGCTTTTCCGCTGATGGTGCGAGCCATACGGCTGTCGATCGAAGCTGTCGACCGGCGACTTGAGGATGCGGCGGGGACGCTTGGTGCCAGCCCGCCGTGGGTGTTTGCCACAGTGACGCTCCCGCTGATTCTGCCCGGCATTCTGGCGGGCGCCATCCTTGCCTTCGCACGCAGTCTCGGCGAATTCGGGGCAACGATCACTTTCGTCTCTAACATTCCCGGCGAAACCCAGACGTTGCCGACGGCAATTTACACGTTTACTCAGGTTCCGGGCGGCGATACTGGCGCGCTGAGATTGACCCTCGTCTCGGTCCTGATATCTTCTGCAGCGCTTTTCTTGTCAGAGTTTTTGGCACGGCGTGTCAAGCGGCGCGTGGCTGGCATATGAACCTCGAAGTGGACGTCTATCGCCGGCTTGGAGCCTTCACGCTCGAAGCCCGGTTTACGACCGGCGGCGGGCTGACCGCGCTGTTCGGCCCCTCGGGTTCCGGCAAAACCTCGCTCATCAACACCATCAGTGGACTGCTTCGACCAGACCGGGGCAGGGTCGTGGTTGGCGGGCGCGTTTTAGTCGATACTGCGCAAGGTATCTTCGTCCCGAAGCACCGCCGCCGAGTCGGATATATCTTCCAGGAGCCGCGATTATTTCCTCATCTTACTGTTCGTCAGAATCTCCTCTACGGTCATTGGTTCACGCCGGCCACAGCACGGCGGGAACGGCTTAATCACATTGTCGAGTTGCTGGGGATTGGCGATCTCCTGGATCGCGGACCGGCTCTGCTTTCCGGCGGCGAGAAGCAGCGTGTCGCAATCGGCCGTGCGCTGCTTGCAAGCCCGCATCTGCTGCTGATGGACGAGCCGTTGGCGGCGCTCGACGAAGCCCGCAAGGCTGAAATTCTCCCCTACATCGAGCGTTTGCGGGATGAGAGCCAGGTACCGATCGTCTATGTCAGCCATTCGGTGCCCGAAGTCACACGCCTCGCCACAACGATGGTATTGCTCTCGGAGGGCCGGGTCGCCGCGACGGGAACAGTCACGGAAATCATGGGCCGCTTGGACCTGGCCCCGGTCACCTCCCGCTATGAGGCCGGCGCGGTGCTTGAGATGCGAGTGGCTTCGCATGACGACGTCTATGAGTTGACGACCCTTCGATCCAACGCGGGCGAGCTGCGCATTCCGCGGATCGACATTAGCACCGGCGCGTCTTTGCGCGTGCACATCCGCGCCCGTGATGTCGTGCTCGCTCTAAAGCCGACTGAAGGGCTGAGCGCACTCAACGTGCTTTCTGGTCAGATTGGTGAAGTGGGCCCGATTGACGGACCAGTTGTGGATGTTCGAGTCGAACTGAACGGTGAAACGCTATTGGCACGCGTGACGCGCCTTTCGCTCGATCGTCTTGGTCTGGTACCTGGACGACCCGTATTTGCGATCATCAAGACCGTAGCTATTGATCGGCGGAGCCTCGGCCAGGTTCGATCCATGCCAGACCACATAAACATCGACGAAATCACTCTCTGAGAAAAAACATTTCGAGGCGCTGGGCGATTCCTAAATCAGCGCCTGCTGCTCAGCCCAGGCATAAGAGATGAACGGAGAAAGCGTCCCGCGGAACTACACATAATTGGCACTTTGAGCGCGATCGGGTGCGACCGTGCAACTTTTAGTTTCCTCTGCAGTATCCAATCTATGCGTCGTGAATTCGCTTGAAAAGAAATGAGCCAAGGAGCACGCATGCAAACAAGCGCGCGCAACACGTTTCCCGGAACCGTGACAAATGTCACCAAGGGCGCGGTGAATGCCGAAATCGAGTTGACGCTGGCAACTGGCGGTAAAATCATCGCCGGTATCACGAACGCGAGCGTGGATCGTCTCGGTCTCAAGCCAGGGACAAAAGCCTCGGCCCTGATAAAGGCCAGTTGGATCATCCTGGGAAAGGACTTGCATGCCAAGAAGTTGAGCACTCGCAATATCCTCTGTGGAACCGTAGACAAGGTGCAGGAAGGAGCGGTAAACGCCGAGGTGGTTCTGAAACTTGAGGGCGGGTCTCTGCTGACCGCGATTATTACCAACGCAAGCACCCGCTCCCTAGGCTTTAAGCGAGGCGATCATGCCTGCGCCGCTTTCAAAGCCGGCCATGTCATTCTCGCGGTCGAGTGAGGCGAATGAATCAAACGGAGAGTTCTCGACTCCCACACCGCGCGGCTGAAGTGGAAGGGGCGCTGGAGTCGATCAGGAATTTGGCTGGGAGGCTAACTTCTCGCCGTGCGCCTCTGTCTTGCTGTCTTCTGACTGCCTTTCGAACCGGCTATCCGCAACCACTCCCACAGGTGAGGTTCCTGCGTACCAGCCAGTACGCGTCACCGCAAAATGGTCGAACGCCGGCACATAGGGCTTGATGTCTAATAGCGGCGTACGATGCGCATGCGTTTCCCACGCCACCCCGCCAATCAAGACAAGATCATCCGGCATTAGACAAGGTCAGGCGCTTTGTCCAATGCCGGATGATAGGTGTTCTGGACAGCAATTCAACTACAAATAACCGCAAGAACTATCAGCCATCTCAACTGTCGTCAGGCTAAATAATTCAGCGCTTCTTCCAAGACGCCCTTGGTTGCTTCGATCTTGTAAGCGTTCTTGCTCAGCGGTTGAGCGCCTTGAACCGAGGCGGCACAAGCTGCAGTGACCGCACCCTTGAGATCCTGGCCCTTCAACGCGCTTTCGGCTTTCACGCTCCTGGTGGGGAATGGCGCCAGGCCGGCAAAGACAACCCGCGAGTCCGTAACCGTGGAACCCTTAAGAGCTACGCTGACCGCAACGCTGACCA
>JBEKQP010000294.1:0-6344 GCA_049519595.1 Candidatus Korobacteraceae bacterium
TGACAGACGAGATGCTCGCACTTGCTAATGAGAACAAGCGCAAATCCGGTGCCGAGAACGTCGAGTTCCTCAAAGGTGAGATCGAGCATATCCCTTTGCCGGACAACTCGGTCGATGTGCTTATCTCGAATTGTGTGATCAACCTTTCGGCGGACAAGGATCGTGTGCTCCGGGAAGCTTTTCGCGTGCTGAAACCGGGCGGGCGCTTTGCGGTGTCCGATGTTGTGACCCGAGGCGAAATCACACCAGGAATCCGCCAAAGCGTGCTTCTGTGGGTCGGCTGTGTCGCGGGTGCGCTCGGAGATGACGAATATCGCGGCAAACTCTCTGCCGCAGGTTTCGAGCAAATTGATATCGAACAGACGCGAGTCTATCGCGCAGAGGACGCGCGCGAGTTTCTGGCGGGGGCCGGCGTCGATGTGGACGCCATTGCCCCGCAGGTAGATGGCAAGATCTTCAGTGCGTTTGTTCGGGCCGTCAAACCTGCCCGCGCCGAACCCAACGCTTGTTGTGGGCCGACCTGCTGCAACTAGGAAAAAACGAATATGGAAGGACATTACAACGTCTTATTCCTGTGCACGGGCAATTCGGCGCGCTCGATCATGGCTGAGGCCATTCTGAACTTCAAAGGTCGACCTAATTTCGCTGGCTACAGCGCCGGAAGTCACCCGTCAGGAAAGGTGCGCCCCGAAGCATTGAAGCAGCTCGAAACGGCGCATATCCCGACCAGCGGTCTGCGCAGTAAGGCTTGGGACGAATTCTCTCTGCCCGGCTCTCCCAAACTCGACTTCGTATTCACGGTTTGCGACAACTCCGCGAACGAGGTCTGCCCGGTGTGGCCCGGACAACCGATGATGGCGCATTGGGGCATTCCAGATCCCGCTGCAGTCCGCGGAAGCGAGGCGGAAGTGGAAAGGGCGTTTCGCGAAGCTTTTTTTACTCTGGATCGCAGGATCGGCTTGTTTCTCTGCCTTCCGCTCAAGACTATCGACAGCCTCGCACTCAAGAGGGAACTCAATAGCATTGGGCAGACGATGACACCCATTACCAAAGAATAGCAACGGGTTTCGACGAAGAAGCCGCACTTCGCAGCTTGCCGCTCTCCAGGGATGCAAATGAAGGCAGCCAGTCGTCTCAGTTTTCTCGACCGTTATCTGACCGCATGGATCTTCGCCGCTATGTTTGGCGGTGTCATCTTGGGTTGGCTTGTGCCGGGAGTCGTGCCTTTCCTGAATCGCTTCAACGTTGGTACTACTTCCATTCCGATTGCTGCGGGACTAATTCTGATGATGTATCCACCTTTCACGAAGGTGCGATATGAGGAACTGCACGAGGTCTTTCGCAACAAGCGTGTGCTGGGGCTTTCACTATTGCAGAACTGGGTTGTAGGGCCGATTCTGATGTTTGTTCTGGCGGTTGTATTCCTGCGCGGATATCCGGAATACATGGCTGGCCTGATCATGATCGGTCTTGCACGCTGCATCGCCATGGTTATCGTCTGGAACGAGCTGGCCAAAGGCGATACAGAATATGCGGCTGGTCTGGTCGCCTTCAATTCTCTTTTTCAGGTGTTTTTCTACTCCCTCTACGCTTGGGTTTTTATCACTGTCCTTCCGGCCAAGCTCGGCCTTCGCAGTTCCATTGTCAATGTGTCCATTGCCGAGATTGCAAAGAGTGTCTTGATTTACCTGGGAATTCCTTTTCTGGCGGGATTTCTAACTCGTACTGCACTGGTTCGAGCCAAAGGATACGATTGGTACAACAGGAACTTCATCCCGCGCGTTAGCCCCGTGACGCTGATTGCTCTGTTGTTCACTATTATGGTGATGTTCTCTCTTAAAGGTGGGTACATTGTTCGCCTGCCGTTGGACGTCCTGCGCATCGCCGTTCCGCTATTGATTTACTTTCTCCTCATGTTCCTGGTGTCCTTCTACATGGGCAAGAAAGTGGGCGCGGACTATTCCAAGACGACGACCCTGGCATTTACGGCCGCCTCCAACAATTTTGAACTGGCGATCGCGGTCGCCGTGTCGGTATTCGGCATCAACTCCGGAGCGGCATTCGCGGCGGTGATTGGGCCGCTGGTGGAAGTGCCCGTGATGATCGCACTGGTCAACGTAGCGTTCTTTTTTCAACGCCATTTTTTCCGCGACGCCCGAGAAACCAGTACCGAGCCGGTCTTGACTGAGTCTTGATCGGGGATGATCAGAAATCCGGGTCCGATCTGCGTCTGGTACGTGGGGTCAAAAGAGACTCCTTTTAGAGGATTAAGACCGGGCTGTCAGTACGGTTGGTGTCCAATGGCGCAGAATTTGTCCTGGCTCACGGTGTCCAAATGGAGTACAAGAGAGTAGTGCGGAAAAAAGCACCCGCATGGGCAGCCGCCGATGTAACTGCCGAAGTGGCGTTGAGCGCTTCGATTGATGATGCTCGGGATTACCAGCCCATTTGGCGCATCCGCTCAAGGATGAGTGCGCTGTACTTATTCATGCGGTCGGGCCTTCGCTTGAGGGGAGCCGGCAGGATCGCGGCGAGCCGTGCTGCATCTTCGCGGCCGATATTTCGGGCCGCGATGCCGTCGTAGTAACGGCACGCCGAGTCTGCACCATAAATACCAGGTCCCCATTCGACCACGTTGAGGTAGATCTCTAGAATGCGGCGCTTGCCGAGGACGAGTTCGGCCACAGGCACCAGCGTGAACTCCGCACCCTTGCGGAGGACGGAGCGGCCCGTTCCGAAAAATAGGTTCTTTACAAGTTGCTGCGTGATGGTGGAAGCTCCGCGACTGCGACCGCCTTCCAAATCGTCTTCGGCAGCGATTTGGATCTCGTGCCAATCGAACCCGTGGTGCTGGTAAAAGCGCGCGTCCTCCGCGGCGATTACGGCGTGCTGGAGATCGGGCGAGATCTGGCTGAGCGGAATGAATTGGTAGCGTTCGTGATAGGGAGTCTGGTGAATCCAAGCCTGCATGCGGCGCTGGATGTGCACCGCTGTTGACGGCGGGTCGATCCACCGGGCGGACAGAAGGAGCAGCGCGGCCAGCGACCAAACGAGCACCACGCCAATGGCAAGCCATCGAACAAAGAATCGGAGACGACTCTTGCGAGGCGGTGTCTGGGCGAGGGTGTCTGGCGGTTCAGTCACTTTCAGAATAATAGCTGGGTTGCCGCTGCCCAGGAGCAGATGTCCAAGAGAAGTGGACATCACAGGCGAAGAAGACGTAAAGTCTGCACGGGATCAGCCGTGCCGGGAACTCGTTCTTGTTCACGCCCAGCTGCTCATCGCCGCTGGAGTCAACTCGGAACTCCGCTAACGGAACGACGGGAGGTTCGTCCAACCTGCTCGGCAACGGAGGTATCGGATGATTGGGGATTCCACACCTGCGGTATCGGCGAAACCGAATGCTCTGCTGGCAATCGCAGTAGGTGGCCTGATTGCCGGGGCTTTGGACCTTACGCAAGCTTGCATCCTGTTTGGATGGGACATTCCGCTCGCGATTGCAGGGGGCCTGCTGGGGCCGCGGGCCTTCCATGGAGGGGTAGCCACATACGTACTGGGTGTCTGCCTGCACTTCTTTATCGCTTGCTCAGCGGCCGCGGTTTACTACGCAGCCAGCCGCAAGCTGGTCTTTTTGAGGGAGCACCCCCTGGTGTGCGGCTTGTTCTTTGGCGCAGCGGTTGAAGACGTAATGAACCTTATCGTGTTGCCGCTTTCCGCGCTTCACGCCAGGGGGCCTTACCAACTGCATGACTTGATTCTAGGGCTGTTGGTGCACATGGTCATAGTTGGGCTGCCGATTTCTTTCAGTGTTCGTAAATTCGCAAGATGAGTTGGTTGCGGCTGGGGAATCGCTGCAGCAGCATGCCATAGCGCTAGCGATAGAATTCTGGCCACCCTCTTCGCGCCGTAGCCAACGATATTCGCAAGCACTATTTACGATTCCAAACTGCACGGTTGATTGGGATGCAGCAGAGGTTCGCATCCGGCGTTGTGCCCAGGGAGGCGCGGAAGTTCATGAAGCTGGAATTCTTTCCCGGACGGCGGCGAGTCTTACAGTGGCTGGGGCTTACAGGAGGAGCGATGCTGGCTGGGCAGGCTTCGCTTTGGCGAGTGCTTGCGCAGGGGCAGGTGAAGGCGCCGGGCGCGGGATCCGGGTCGGGGAAGTCTGTATTTAGTGTGGGTGAATTTCGCAAGATCTACGATCCGTCGTGGGTTCGAGCTGACGGAAAGAAGGAGAGCTGGTACATCAACGACCATACTTTCATTCGGGCGGAGGATGGGCAGTGGCATCTTTTTGGCATCACGCATAAAGAGCCGGCCAATCCGATGCATGAGAGATTCCTGGCGCATGCCACGGCTCCCGATCTTTTCGGGCCTTGGACGAAACAGGCTCCGGTGCTGCAGTCGGACAAAAAAGCACATGAGATTGTGACCTGGGCTCCTTATGTGCTGCGGCACGATGGGATGTATTGGATCTACTACTGCGCCGGGGGAGCGAGCGACGGCACGCAATATCGGATTCATCTGGCGACCTCGAAAGATTTGTGGAACTGGACGCGGCATGCGGCGAATCCGATGTTGATGGATGGATATAAATCGCGCGACCCAATGGTGATGAAGTTCGAGGATGGGTGGCTGCTGTATTACGTGGCCACGAGCACGCCCCGGGGCGGAAACCACACGGTGAAGGTGGTCAGCGGCAGGGATTTGAGTCATTGGTCGAACCCGCGGGAGGTGTATCGCGACGCGGAAACCGGTACGGATGGCGGGCCGACGGAATCTCCTTTCGTGGTGGCCCACAATGGCAAGTACTATCTGTTTGTGTGCACCAATCATGACTACAACGAGACGGCCGTCTATGAGAGCGCTACGCCGTTCCATTGGGACGCGGTGAACCTGGTGGGGAAATTTCCGGCGCACGCGGCGGAGGTGATTGAGACTGCGGGCGGGAAATGGTATGTGTCGCGCGCGGGATGGGGCGAGGGGGGCGTGTATCTGGCAGAATTTACCTGGGAGAAGTGAGGGATGGTTTCGGGGTTGGCGGGGCCAGGTTGAGCGTAAAGGCAATGTCACGCCAGTTCGCTGCCGGTTCTGATGACGATGCCAGCGAGTTCGAGACAGTGATGGCAGCGCAGAGACGAGCGATTCTGGTGTCAGCTCAAAACCTGATCGAGCAGTTGGCCGATAGCTCGTTTTGCTTCGAATATGGAATAACGATGGTCCATGGCTCCGGCAAGGTCGGTGTTAGCAAATGCAATACGCCCAAAGGGCGCACTGCGCAGGATTTCGCGAGCGGCAGGTTGGCCACCCAGGCCAAAGAAGAACCCCGGTTGCGGACTCAGATAGGCGTGTCCCCAGCGATTCAAGATGATTCCTGCAATGTCCCGGCGCGCGTCGAAGCCGCCTCGAGCGAACATCTCGCTGAATTGCTCACGAACTTGTTTTTCGTAGTCTCTGAAAGAGGTTCCCTCTTCAGCTGTAAGTCCCGGGTATGAGTACAAAACCTTCAAGCTGAGTACGATCGGCGAGTCTGGGCCAATGGTTGGATTTTCGATACCAGTCAGCGCCAGCTTGCGAACCTCCATGTAGTTGCCCAATCCTTCAAACCAGCGACAACCGCTCATCCCCATTTTGTACAAGAAGCGCCAATTTCTAACCGCAACGTTCACCATCATGCAGGGGGAGCGGTAAAACTGAGCATAGGCCTGGCGCTGGATCTGAGGAAGATCTTTCACGATGTGTTTCGTAGTCCAGCATCCGCCCGCCATCACAGCGGAGCGCGCCTTTATCCGGTACAACTTGCCTTGCTTGGAATATGCAATCGAAACTGTGTTAGCTTTACCGGCCTCGCCGTCATGCTCGACATGGATGACAGTGGACGACAGGCGAATTCTCACTGGAGTTCCCGGGATGTCCAGTGCGGCGAAGTTCACGCGGTTGCGGCACACTCCTTCCACGCTATGTGGACCAGCGATCGCGGCGGGGACCAGACTTTTCAATATCAGTCTCGCAATGGTCGAGTTACCGCCGGGAAACATCTGATCAGAGCCGCCATTCTCTTCCGGCAAAGGGTGAAGCATTTCAAACGCATAGTCTGAGTATGCCGATAAAGCATCCGGCCCTAAGCCGGAGCCACCGCCTTCCACGGGAGAAAGGAACGTGCGAACGGTCTCGCGGCTAAGACCGAAGCGTTCCATATAGTGCCGTTCGAGTGTGATGGAATCGAGATACCGGGAAATCGCATCCCCTTCGACCTTGGGATGTTCGAACTTCGTGCCCCCCACCTCGTCGCCTTTCAGCCAGCGCAGCCATTCGGTTCGAGCTGCGTTCGAAACGGGAGCGCC
>JBEKQP010000295.1:0-5430 GCA_049519595.1 Candidatus Korobacteraceae bacterium
ATGGCCGCCGGCCATGGTAAGAGCTGGCACTCGCGGTAATTCTTCTTCGACCCATTTCAAAACTTCGGGGCCGCCCAAACCGGTGATGACCACGCGCGCATTTTTCTCGGAAGACAAGGAGGCAACTCGCTTTCGTTAGACTAGCTGGCCCGCCTGCAACCTTTGATGCTCGCCATGAGGTCCGAAGTGGCCGGTCTTTAAAAGGCGCACTCCGTCGTGGCGAATCTCCAGGTGAGATCGTTCCCGCGGTCCGGGAGTCCATGGATTTGGGAAAATGCTACGGCGTTTCTGAGGACAAATCAGCCACTCGCTCGCCAAGGTGACGGGGTCATCTACCGACACAAAAACAGCAGGATGTGGATTGGTACCGGCAAGAATTCGGGCAAGGCGCCGCTCACCGGATTTCATTCGATCAGTAGCTGATCTAATCCCCCCAATTGTCTCTGTTCATCAACTGACCGCGGCTGACTTCCCAGAACCAGATTTCGGGCCCGTGTCGTCCAACACAATCAGCCGCGAATATCCGCTCTGATCAGCGACCCTCCTTCGCAGTCTGGGCCAGCTTCGTAAATTACTGATTAGGTGTCCGCCGCAGGGCAACGCCCCTTGCTGCAACTGAATCGCAACCGAAACGCACCCTGATACAAAGAATCGAAACCTAGCACTAGAGGCCATGCTTGTGAACTCCGAAGCCGCTTGTGTCGTTGCAGTCGCGGCGCGCCGGCTGATGACGCCATTGAGAACGCAGGCTGCTTATCATCGAGACGAAACCCGGCGACAATCAGCCAACCTTTGAGGATTTCCTATGCGATCCGTACGCGCAAACTCTCGGTGAACAGGATTAGGGCGATGTCGCCAAGTTGAATCCAGTTGGAGGTGAATAAAGTGTCTAAAGAGATCAACCATGATCGCCGCCGTTTTCTTGGTACTGCTGCCATGACCATTGCCGCCGCCGAGTTCGGCATGATCGGCTCTGCGAAAGCACAGTCCAGCAAGACAAAACCGGCAGATGCGCCCCCGACTAAGCAGGGGACGAATACATCGTTCGGCCCTCTCAAGCAGGTCGATGCCGGCCTCCTGAATGTTGGCTACGCTGAAGCCGGCCCCGCCACTGGTCCTGCTGTAATTCTTCTGCACGGCTGGCCCTACGACATTTACAGCTATGTCGATGTCACCCCGTTGCTGGCAGCGGCGGGCTACCGGGTGATCGTCCCGTTTCTACGCGGCTATGGCACGACGCGCTTTCTATCAAATGAAACGGTCCGGAATGGCCAGCAATCGGTGATCGCTGTCGATATCATCGCCTTGATGGATGGTCTCAATATCCAGAAGGCAACCCTGGCCGGTTTTGATTGGGGAGCGCGGACGGCCAACATCATCGCGGCACTCTGGCCACAGCGCTGCAAGGCGATGGTCTCCGTGAGCGGTTATCTAATCGGCAGCCAGGAAGCCGGCAAGACACCGTTGCCGCCAAAGGCTGAGCTCGAATGGTGGTATCAATATTATTTTGCGACCGAACGCGGCCGCGCCGGCTACGACAAATACCGGCACGACTTTGCCAAGCTCATTTGGCAGCTTGCTTCGCCAAAGTGGAACTTCGATGATGCCACGTTCGATCGCAGTGCGGCATCCTTCAACAACCCGGATCACGTCGCTATCGTCATCCATAATTATCGGTGGAGGCTCGGACTGGCTGAAGGCGAGCCGAAATATGACGATCTTGAAAAGCGGCTTGCCAAAGGTCCGATCATCACCGTGCCAACCATTACCCTTGAAGGCGATGCCAATGGTGCACCACACCCGGACCCAAGCTCCTATGCCAGCAAATTCTCGGGCAAATATGCGCACCGGCTCATCAAGGGGGGCGTCGGGCACAATCTGCCCCAGGAAGCCCCACAGGCCTTTGCCTACGCTGTCGTCGAAGTTAGCGGGGATTGATCGGGGTTAGTCTGCATACGCCACGCCATGCAGGCTGACACGGGGAGGCAGCTTCTGTCCGCCGTAAGCGTATAGCCCGTCACTCGTATGCTGGTGCCGTATCCGGCGCGATACCGCGTCAGCTTTGCCGATTCCCCCTGGGTCGTACGGCGAGTGGACTCTTAGCTGAAAAGGGCGGACACTCGCCCGCCCCCATGTGTCCTGTCGGGTCGGCCGCGCGATTCAGATTTGTCCCAACCCGCCGTCTACATTGATTTCCACGCCCGTGATGTACGAGGCATCTTGCGAAGCCAAAAACGCCACTGTAGCTGCCACTTCCTCGGGCTGTCCAAACCGCTTCATCGGAACTCTCGCAACTACTCCCGCCGCGAATTCATCGACGGCTTCCTTCGGTAGCCCGTTCTTCTCAAGGATCGGCGTAACAATCGGTCCCGGAGCAACCGCATTCACGCGAATGCCGCGCCCCACTAGTTCCGCCGCCGCCGTTCTCGCCAGAGAGCGCAGTGCTGCTTTCGTTGCCGAATACGCGCTGGTCCCAGGATTACCTTTGCTATCTACCACGCTGGTATTCAGGATGATCGACGCACCGTCATTCAGCAGCGGTAACGCTTTTTGGATCGTGAAATACGCTCCCTTGATATTGATGTCAAACTGCTCGTCGTAAAGGTTTTCGGATGTCTCGGCCAGTGGTGCAAACTTCGCGACTCCCGCGTTCACGAACAACACATCAATCTTGCCCAACTTCTGCGAAACCTCTTCATACAACTTGTCCACCTCGCTAAGCTTCGCGACGTCTGCCTGGACCGCCACCACGCCATTTCCAATCGTTTTCACCGCGTCATCCAGCGTTTTCTTACTTCGACCCGAGATGGCTACTCTCGCGCCTTCTTCCTGCAGGCGTTTGGCCGTTGCCAGCCCGATGCCGCTGTTTCCGCCAGTCACTACTGCCACTTTTCCGTCGAGTCTCTTCATGTCGATCTCCTATGTTCGTCGAATCTTGTGCCTGACCCTCTCCGGGCGTACACACCACGTCCCAGCCTCTTCGAGAGCCAATAGATTTAAGATTTCGGTGTTTAGATGATCATCGAAGCAAACGGATACATGTTTCCAGGAATTCCGTAACGAGAAGAGGTTTCTGGCAGATAAGGCAACGACTTCGCTACACCTTGATATGGGCCATCCTCGATCCGACGCTCTGAACGTATTGTCGGCTCCCGGAAGTTGGAAACGCGACTGATAAGTTAGCTAGGGTCGCGAGGCCGGCAAATACTTCTGAAAACACGGTTGACCTGATCCCGGCAGACAACAGAATCTTCGCCTTTTGGATTGCGATCTGAAATGTTACAGTAACGACGGAACTCGCGGAGGTCTGCTCAAATTGACATGACTGCACAAGCTTACGTTGTCGAAGTCTTCGCGGCAGGCCCGCATGGTGGCAATCCGACCCCGATCGTGATTGACGCTGCCGGGATGTCGGATGCAGATATGCAGAATGTCGCCCGCTCTTACGGGCTCGAGAGCGCATTTGTAGTACCCGCCCCCGTCGGATCGGACTGCGACTTTACGTTTCGCTTTTGGGTCCCGAAGCGTGAGATGGATATGTGCGGCCATGCAACGGTTGGGGCGGTATGGCTGCTCAACCAACTTGGCAAGTTGCCGCGAGACGAAGTTGCGATCCGGACTCTCAGTGGACGCGTGAATGCGCACATTGTTGGACGGGGTACGGTGGCTGAGCGGGTCGAGATTACACAGCCTCAAGGCCGGGTCGAGGAGCTGCCTGATTCCCACTCCAACGAGAGCGAGATCCTGTCGGTGTTGGGCATCACATCAGACTTACTCGCGCCCTTTCCCATCCGGAATGCCTGTACAAGCCGTATGAAAACCTTGATTCCCCTCAAGAGCACAGTTGTGCTGGATGGGCTGCGGCCTAACTTTCAACAGGTGGAGCAGGTATGCGAGCGGATTGGTTCGACTGGCCTTTACCCTTACGCCCCCTGCGACATCGGACCTGACGTCTTCGATGCTCGTCAATTTCCGAAATCTTCTGGATTCCCGGAAGATGCGGCAACCGGCATTGCCGCCACCGCACTCGCCTTCGGATTGCTGGCGAATGGTGTGGTCAAGGCCGATCACAGATCGATCAAGGTGCGGCAGGGCCGAGCGATGGGTTGCCCTTCAGAGATCACCGTAAGATTCCAGTTCAACGCCACCGGCCATGTGAATGGCTGCTGGGTCGGTGGCAACGTCCGATTCAAAGAGAAGGGCGAATCCGTCTCACTTGGTTGAATCGCGGCAAGCAACTGGCTCACGCAGGTCCCTTCCGCACGGGAACTAGAGACGCGAGTTCCTGGCAGCGGCGGCAGCCACAATCAGGCGGCACGCTCCGTCTGCGCCGCTTGATGCACATTGATCTGCTCCGCTCCCGAGGTCTGCAGAATACCGCGAGCCTTCTGAACCTCATCTGCGGTGCCGTGCGCGATCAGCAGGAACTTTCCCGCTTTAATTGAAGTTTCGTACTTGACCACGCTGTCCTTGGGAATGCCAAAGCTGTATAGCGCTGCACCCAAAGCGCTCAACCCCCCAACCACAATTGCGCCCTCCAGTGCACTTATAATCCAGGTCACGACGGAGCCGGCGGCAACGACTGGACCAATCCCGGGGACGAACAGGAACGCCGCGCCGAACAACAGGCCCCAAAGCCCGCCCCAGAACGCACCCTGTTTGCCCCAATACTTCATCCTGTCGCCCGTGTTATAGAAGCCGACGACGTTGTCTTCACTGTGGTAATCGCGACCAATAATCGAGAGTTTCTTTATGTCGAATCCGCCGGTCTTTAGCTCCTTAACTGCGTTCTCGGCCTTGGGATGCTGGTCAAAAATTGCAACTACGGAATTTTGATTTTTCTCTGCTGTGTCTGCCATTGCGAAATCTCCTTGTCTGTGGTTTTGTCTGGCGCTGCGGATAGTGGCTAAGTTAACGTGTCGGCGAAGATAGATGCGCGGACGGGCGGACGGGATGGTTAGGCCAGCAAGCGATTCCCGCCACCCTGGATACGGGACGGATAGACTTGTTGGACCTCGCCCCAGGTTGAGGTTCCACACCGCTGGATTCCGATGGCAAGGCTCGTGCGGACCACCCGTGATCCATCTGCATCGGCGACAAGCGCCAACGGAGCTTCTGATTTCTAAAGGAGGCTTCGGGCTCGGGATAATTTCCGGATTGCCCGTAACTCATCAACTGACCACCGCTGAGTTCCCCGAAGCGGACTTCGGCACCGCGTCGACGCATTCATCGCACAGCTTAGTCGGAGTACTCGCACTCTGCGTGCTGGAACACGACAATTTAAGACACATGCTGGAGACAGGCATTTACGCTGAGCCGCTGGAGTCCACGCCGTAGGAATCCAGCACGTCTCGCAGAGTGACCATACCCTCCAGTTTGTGGATATCTGCCCGGTTGACTACCGGCAACATGTCAATGTGGGCGTTACTC
>JBEKQP010000296.1:0-11464 GCA_049519595.1 Candidatus Korobacteraceae bacterium
GACTGGAGTTGCGATCCCTCCAGCTACCGATGTGAGAAGGTATCCGTGAATGTCTCGGGAAACCAGTTCACCGCCTCTATCGACATCGGCGAGTTTCGAGGCGCGCAACATAGATGTAACTCGCCTGATAAACACTGCACCTGGTCACTAACCGGCACTCTCGATGGCTTGGGGATACGCGGCGCCGCGACGCAATTTTCGGTGCATGGCGATCCCAGCAATTGTGATTCGCCGGCTACCAGCCATGCCTTTGACGCAAAGCTCAGCGATGATGGCCAGCGCCTGACCATCCGCACCGAAATCACGTACTATAGCGGGATTCCTGGAAAAACCAGCTCGAAAGAAAAGCCGGTTTGCCAAGAAGTTCGCTTCGGCAGAGTGGAATCTGTGTTGATGACCTTGAAGAGAAGCGGGCAGTAGGAGCTTTCTGATCCAGCGAGGCATTGTCGAGCGCACCCCACTTGGCGGCTCCGAGCGGGGTGCATATCGGGAGCCCGCTTGTTTCAGCGCATTTTTCAGCAGCCTGCTACCGCGTCAGCAGCTTCAGTGCCTCGCGGAAGATCTCATCAAAAGTTTTCTGCGCATCGTTCCCGGCAGCCTTTTCAACGGCTTTTTCCGCCAGCGGGCGCTGGTAGCCTAAGTTGACCAGGGCCGAGAGTACGTCATCGGCGACGGCGTTCAGCGACGGCGGCGCAATCGCCGCGGCCCGCAGTTCTTCGAGTTTTTCGCGCAGCTCCAGCACCATGCGTTCGGCGGTTTTCTTGCCGATACCGGGAACCTTGGTAAGCCGCGCTACGTCTCCCGCGCGAATCGCGCCGATCAGGTCGCCCACCGGCATGCCGCTCAGGATGGTGACGGCCAGCTTTGGGCCGATGCCGCTGACGGTCATCAGCTTTTCGAACAGTCGTTTCTCCTCTGCGCGCAGAAAGCCGAATAGCGCTATCTGATCTTCACGCACGTGAGTGTGTATGTGCAGCGCGACCTCTTGCCCGGCTTCCGCCAGCTCGGAAAAGGTCGGCACCGTAATGGTGATCTCATAGCCCACGCCACCCACGTCGACGATGGCTTGGTTAGGATGCTTGATGAGCAGACGGCCGCGAAGGTGCGCAATCATCGACTGCATTGTAGACCAGTTTGGCAAAAGCTATGCCCATGAACTTTGATCGCTCCGGGATACAGCCTTCGCGAGCGGCAACCGCCGCTTTTAGAGCAGTTCCCATGTTGGTGTATCGAATTCCCGTGAGGATGTCATGGCGACCGGAGCGCCGAGCCGCCGGTGGCCGGCGCAGTCAGACTGCGTACCCGACATTGCATTCGTTAACAATTGGCTATTCGGGCGCGGAGTGGAGCCACCTTTTGTTTTCGGCAGCAGAAACAAAGGGTGGCTCGCCCACCCCGCCCCGCGCACCTAGGGCGCGCCTTGGGGACCCCGGCTCGACTTTGCTCGCCATGACAGTCTGATAGTCGGGATATTCCCAGCTCGGGAACTGGTCCAGCGTTCGTGGGGCGATCTATTGCCGACGGCGGTAGAAGATGTTGAACTCAAATCCGGGGGGCGGAGGAAACAACTCGGCCACTTTGCGCAGTCGCTCGGCCATGGCATTAGGCACCAGCAACGGATAATCACCAACTCATGCGCGTCCAGGCTGGTCTCGCCCTTCACCTTTTCAAGCACTTGCTTCCAGGCAAGATCGCCGAATTCCTGCGAGAAGCCGGCGTGCTCGACGAAGCTGTGCGCCACGTTAATGTAAAACTCAAAGGCTACGGAGAAGCGGTCGTCCATCAGCCGCGTGGAGATGAAGACGCACTCGGCGTCGCCCAGCGTGAGGTTGCGATGGCACACCGCCTGGTCGCTGAGTGCAACGTCGTAGCGGTCTGCGATCACTGTCTCATCGCCTTGAGCCACGGCGAGCGGCACAAAGTAGAAGGCTTTTTTTTGCAGGGCCGCCGCGGCCGCCTGGGGTACGCAGGCGATCATGCGCTCGGCATCGGAGCCCAGCAGGTTCGTCTGCCCGGTAACGGCATAGCAGATTCCGTTGGAAGCTTGCTGTACGGGGGAGATCCTGAGGATCTCTGCCGGCGAATGCGTCGTAGCGGTAACAGTCTGTGTCATTGGCTGGGAAATGGAAACCGGCGTTCCCGGCGAGCACGTTTGTTCCCGGCTCGGCGGTCCGCCCTAAAGTTCTATCGTAGCAGAAACCTCAAGATGAGCCGCTGGCAAGATGAACATCGCCAGAGAACCGCAATCGGCTGGGTGCTCAGAGGAATAGATACTTTCCGAGGATCAAAAGGATTACGACGGTGCCGATACCGCCAGTTACTGCGTACCCGAAAGCATGTTGCCGCGCGCCGGGCAATGGTATGCTTCCGCGTGAACTGGCATGTCCACCAAGCGAGGCAGCGGAGAATCCTCCTGAAAGCGCAAATATCATCACGATGATGAATTTAGCGCTCTCGGGAAGCTGGTGTCCCCCGATTTGAAGTAGCACAAGCGCCATAAGAAACGCGGTTGCTACGGCGCCGAATACGACGCCAACTTTCATCGAAAACGCCGGTGTATTTGACCCACTAGTATCCGGGCGCCGTTCAGTTGAAAACTGCGGTACAGACTTCGCCGCACGCGTCACGTCAGCTCGCCGCACTGACTTATCTCGGTCTAATGCCTCGACGACTTGGGCGGCCAGCAGGTCTTTCAGCAACGACTCCATCGTGGATACGTCGATACGGCCTTGACCATATTCTCTGTCTGCGGCCTCAAGCGCGTCATAATATGGGTTTTTGTTCGCTGCTATTAGCTCGGGAATCGTCTTAACACCAGGAATCCGGAAGGCGAGCTTTGCACATAGAACATAGTATGAAACTGCCCGGGTTGTTCGACCATTCCCGTCAATGAACGGATGTATCCAGTTCAACCGCCACATAACGTAGGCAGCCAAGTGCACCGCTGGCTTAAATTCCCAGTTGTCATTGACATATTCACACATCTCATCTATGTAGCGCGGCACGTCCTGCCACGACGGTGGTTTGTGGGTGCTGTGCTGGATCCTCATTTCGACCTGCCGCCACCGGCCAGCTTCGGGTTCGATACGGTAAATCGAAATTCTATTCAGATCTTCGATAACGTGAGGCCGGAGACGAAAACCTGTGGAGCCCTCGAGCGTCTTATCAATCAGCTCGAGCATTCTGTCGTACTGTAGGAGTGTGTTTTCCGCCTCCTGATGCGCCTTTTCACTCTCGCTCAGAGGCGGCAGAGCATCAGTGCGAACTGGGTTACTCTGCCGTTCTTTGTTCGGTGTGTCTGGCATCAGGCAGGGGTGCTAACGCGGTTTCTGTGCCAATTCGTTAGCGACTTGATCCACGACTGCTCGAGTTACGGCATCATTCTCAATATTGGCGTTTCCGTATGCGAAGCTGCGCCGCTGCTGCTCCTGTTCCTCTGGTGTCATGCAAATTCGTCTCGCACTTTCAAGCATGATAGAAAACTCGTGCTCTGACATGGCCCTCTCCTCTACGGAATCAAGTCGCAACCTTATCACAAATCAAACCTCCGGGCGAACGAAAGGAATTTCTATTCTTGGTTCCAAACGTGCTTGCGCCACCTACCCTCATTACTCTGATGCCAGCGCCCGCGCAAAAGTTATTTTCAATTTAGATACCAAGTACCAGAAGCTGAAAGCAGTTAGCATCTCGATCAACCTTCACTCCAGCCCGGGGCTGCGGGTTTCCTTCAGCCGTTTCACCCGGGCAACAAAGTCGGCCGTCGCCATCGAGCCCTCCGCCTTCTCCTGGCCGCGCACGCGCACGTTGACCTCTCCGCTCGCCTGCTCCTTGTCGCCGACTACCAGGATGAACGGAACCTTTTGCATCGCGTGCTCGCGGATTTTAGCGTTCATCTTTTCGTTGCGGGCGTCGACCTCCACGCGCGCGCCGATCGCCTTCAGCTCCGCGCGCACCTTGTTGGCATAATCGACGTGGCGCTCGGCAATGGGCACGATCTCTACCTGCGTCGGCGAGAGCCACAGCGGAAACGCGCCGGCATAGTGCTCGATGAGCACGCCGAAGAAGCGCTCGACCGAGCCGTAAAGCGCGCGATGCACCATCAGGGGCTGGTGGCGCTGCCCATCCTCGCCAACGTATTCGAGCCCGAAGCGCTGCGGCAGCGTGAAATCGAACTGCACGGTCGAGAGCTGCCAGAGGCGCCCGATTGCGTCCACCAGCTTGACGTCGATCTTCGGGCCATAGAATGCAGCTTCTCCGGGCATGAACTTGTATGGAATGCCTCGACCCTCGAGCACCTCTTTCAGCGAGGTCTGAGCCAACTCCCATTGGGCATCGGTGCCGATATACGACTTGCGGTCATTCGGATCCCACGCCGACAACTCTACCTTGAACTCCTCGAATCCGTAGGCGTGCAGCACGGCGATGGCAAAGTCGAGGCACCCGGCAATCTCGTCCTTGATCTGGTCCGGAGCACAGAAGATATGCGCATCATCCTGGGTAAAGCCACGCACGCGCATGAGGCCATGCATTACGCCGGAGCGTTCGTAGCGATAGACAGTACCAAGCTCACCCAATCGCATCGGCAAGTCGCGATAAGAGCGCAACTGGTCGCGGTAGATCAGGATATGCCCGGGACAGTTCATCGGCTTTAGCATGTACTCGGCGTCGTCCAACTTCATCGCCGTAAAGAAATTCTCCGCGTAATAGCCGGCGTGACCGCTCGTTTTCCAGAGGTCCATGCGCGCGACATGCGGAGTCACAACCAGCGAGTAGCCCCTCTTCAGGTACTCCTCGCGCATCCAGTCTTCCATCTCCTTGCGAATGATGCCGCCCTTGGGATGCCAGAAGATGAGCCCTGGTCCCGCGAGTTCCTGGATTGAAAACAGGTCGAGTTGCTTGCCGAGCACGCGATGGTCGCGCCGCTTGGCTTCCTCGATCTTGTGCATGTGCTCTTCAAGATCCTTCTTGCTGAAGAAAGCGGTCCCGTAGATGCGCTGCAGTTGCGGATTTTCTTCCTTGCCGAGCCAGTAGGCACCGGCAATGCTCAGCAACTTGAAGGCCTTGATCTTGCCGGTCGAGGGAATGTGCGGGCCGCGGCAGAAGTCGACAAACTTGCCGGTCTTGTAAAGCGAAATCTTCTCGTCGGGCTTGGTGAATTCTTCGATGAAGTGGCACTTCATGAAATCGCCTTCGGCCTTGAAGCGAGTCAAGCCTTCCTCACGCGGCAGAAACTCGCGCGCGTAGGGCTCGTTGCGCTGCACGATCTCCTGCATCTTCTTTTCGATCTTCTCCAGGTCCTCGGGCGTAAAAGGGGTGGGTCGATAGAAATCGTAGAAGAAGCCACTCTCAGTCGCAGGCCCATGCCCGAGTTTGGTCTCCGGAAAAAGTTCAAGCACGGCGGCAGCCATCAGATGCGCCGAAGAGTGCCGGTAAACCTGCAACGCCTCGGGGTCGCGATCGGTGAGCAGGCGCAGGCGGGTATCGCGCTCCAGCGGCCGGGTGAGATCGGTCAGATCGCCGTCTCCATCGCTTGGCTCGATCGGCGCGGTCCTTGCGACCAGCGCGGCATCGGCCAGCCGCGGCGAAATCGAGCGGGCGATCTCCAGCGGAGTAGTGCCCTGAGGGACTTGCTGAACACTGCCATCGGGTAGCTGAACTTTAATATCGGACATAATTCTTCGGCTCCGGCTGCGTCTCCCGACAAGCGCTTGATTTGCGCTGGTCGGGGCTGGCTCGCGCCTACAATGCGCGACCCATGGAAATGAATCGAAAACTTGAGTTTAAAGATTGCGGCGAGCAGAATCAAACTCCAACTGCGGAGTGGCCTTGCCGCTCGGTCGGCGCAAGCGTAGTGCGTCACATTCAAAAGCACGTAAGAGCACACGATGTGCAACGGAAAATCCAATGTCAAAGTGTCACCCTGAGCGAGCGCAGCGAGTCGAAGGGGCCCTCTTGGACCGCGTCTCTTTAAGGTTCTATAGGGGTGTTTCGACTCCACGCGCCCAGAACCGGGGCGCGTTCCGCTCAACATGACAGCGAGATAACTGCTCATCTGCTTGACGCACTACGCTAGTCTGTGGGCGTGCGGGTGCGGGCGCTCACCGCGTCTTTCACGCCGCGAAAGACATCTTGACGCACTACGCTAGTCTGTGGGCGTGCGGGTGCGGGCGCTCACCGCGTCTTTCACGCCGCGAAAGACATTCCACACGAAAGCGCACGAGCCACTCGCCAGCGCCAGCGGAATCGCTACATGGCGGTAAGCTTGCGTCATGTCGGGTTGCACATTGTGCACGGCTGCCAGCACAACCGTCGCTACGATTCCGACCAGCAGGCCCACGCCCATGCCCAGCGCGGTAAACAAAACTGTGAGCAGCACCGTTCGAAATGAAACCATGATGAAGCGCACGTACCATCTTGGAGCGGGGCGAGCTGGCGTACGATTCTCCACTTGCAGTGCCATAACGATGACAATTTTAGACCAGATTGGCGAAAGGTGCGGTCGTCAAAGCCGAGGTTAACGCGTAATACACTCATTCCTAAACGACCCTGACCAGATCTGCCGCCTCAGCGATGCTTCGCCTTCCCGTGCGGATGGATTTACCATGGAGGCGTGCTGAAAAGCGTTCGCGCCTTCATCGCCAGCCATGACCTGCTTCGCCCCGGCGAGCGCGTAGCCGTAGCCGTCTCCGGCGGGGCCGACTCGATTGCCCTGCTTCGTCTGCTGCTGGAGCTGCGGCAGGAATTGGGCATCGTGCTCTCGGTGGCGCACGTCAACCACCAGCTGCGCGGCGCCGATGCCGAGCGGGACGCCGCCTTTGTCGCTGAGTTGGCGCAGCGGTACGGGCTGGAATTTCACTTGGCCGCCCGCGATGTTCGTGCATATGCTGTCGAGCGCAAGCTCAGCCTGGAGGCAGCGGGGAGGCGAGTGCGCTACACATTTTTCTCCACGCTGGTCGACGAACGCAGGGTAGATAAGGTCGCCACGGCGCACACCCTCGACGACCAGGCGGAAACCGTGCTGCTCAAGCTTTTGCGCGGAAGTGGGTTGCGCGGCCTGGCGGGCATTCACCCGCGCCTGCGCGCCAAGGACGGCCACGTCTGGGTGGTCCGACCGCTGCTTGGCACCACCAGGCACGAGATCGAGACTTATCTGCACCGCCTCGCGCAGCCATGGCGCGAAGACCTTTCGAACCAGGACCGCCGCTTCCGGCGAAACCGTGTGCGGCAGCTGATGCCTCTGCTTGAGGCAGAACACAATCCGGGGGTTCGCATGGCCCTGGCGCAAATCGCCGAGCTGGCGCGCGCCGAAGAAAGCTACTGGGCGGAGAAGGTTGCGGAAATTGCACCAAAGCTTGTCTCGCACGCTAGCGCGGAATTGGTCGTGGTTGATTCGGGTCTGCTCACCTCTCAGCCGCTGGCGCTGCAACGAAGGCTGCTCCGTTTCGCCGCGGAACAGGTGCAACTCAAGCTCGGCTTCGAGGAAGTAGAGCGGTTGCGCCTGCTTCTGGCCGCTCATGGCGGAAGCCGCTGCGAGCTGCCGGCGGGTTGGGAGGCACGAAAGCAGCGAAGCCGGACCACCTCAAGCCTTCAAATCTCCCGACCCTGGACGAACTCCGGCGATGACCCGGCTTACGAATACCGACTTCAGGTGCCGGGAGAGCTGCCGGTCCCCGAGGCTGGCTGGCTTATCAAGGTCTGCCCGGTGCGGGTTACCGATAGCCACGCTCCGGCAAATCTGCTAGACCCGAAACGGATTGAGACGGAGCTTACGGTCAGGAATTGGCGTCCCGGCGACCGCTACCAGTCCTTGGGCGACGAGCGAGAGAAAAAACTAAAGGTATATTTTCAACAATATCGGATTCCGCCCGAGAAGCGTACTATGTGGCCACTGGTCTTCAGTAACCAGCAAGTGATCTGGGCTCCCGGAATGCCTGTTGCCTCTGCCTTTGCCTTCCGGGAGAATAGAGGCATGGCGTTGCAGATCGAAGGCGCGCCTTTTTTTGCATAGAGTTGGAGTCTGTTGCCGGAAGTGGAGAGTGGATGCCGGAAATCGTTCATAACAACGTGAAGTACCAGTTGGAGATCATCGCAACCACGGAGCAGATCCAAAAACGGGTGCGGGAATTGGCACGGCAAATCTCCAATGATTTCCGGGGAGAACTGATCTATGCCATTGCCGTTCTTGAAGATGGGTTCATGTTCATGGCGGATCTGGTGCGAGCCCTCGAGGGTGAAGTGGTTTGCCAGTTCCTGAAAACCTATGTGACGGAGCAACCACGCGAAGGTGGTTCCACGCAGGAGATTTTCTTCCGTCCGGAGTTGGAGGTAACCGGGAAGCATGTCCTATTGGTGCAGGGTGTGGTGCAAACCGGTATCACCAGCGACTTTCTTATTCGCCATGTCAGTTCCTGTGGCGCCGCCTCGGTCCGCATTGCCACT
Source organism: Candidatus Korobacteraceae bacterium (assembly GCA_049519595.1). Taxonomy (GTDB): domain Bacteria; phylum Acidobacteriota; class Terriglobia; order Terriglobales; family Acidobacteriaceae; genus CAWBRT01. The sequence continues at coordinate 8,440 of JBEKQP010000296.1, forward strand.
TTCATCGATCGCAGCAGCGACCGGCGCATCTTGTTACGTGCCGATTACTCCGGATACCTGCTTGATAACAGCTATGTGGTGGGTTACGGGCTGGGGTTCCCCGACTTCGGTCGTAATCTTCCGTATCTCGCCGTTGTCGCGGGCCAGGCACCTCCGTTTGCCCGGATCTGAGCACCTTTCGGGAACGAAAGCGAGTACAATTTGTGGAGCGGGTTAAATTCCTAAGTCCGTGCGCCCCCAACTGCATCTAATCTGCTGGTGAGGCTGTACGCACGAAGGGTCTCGTGTGCCTGATCTGAGGAGCTTGCTGTGAATTCGACCGTAAAACAAGTCGTGTTCTGGCTGGTGATTGTCTTGTCAGGCGTCCTGCTCTGGCAGGTCGTCAAGGCTGGCAACACCGGCGTTAAGGAACGCGAAATAAACTTCTCGCAGTTCATGAATGATGTCGACCAGGCAAAGGTAAAAGACGTCACCATTACCGGGCCGGATGTTCGTGGGCAATACGCCAACGAGAAGGCCTCTTTCCACACCACCGTGCCCGCGAACTATCCTGACATGATCAAGATTCTTCGCGACAAGGGCGTCAATATCACGGTGAAGGACGCGAGCGGCGGAGGCTGGCCAACCTGGCTGCTCAATCTGGCTCCGATCATTCTGTTGGCTGCCCTGTGGATCTTCATGATCCGGCAGATGCAGACGGGAGGAAACAAGGCACTTTCCTTCGGCAAGAGTAAGGCCCGACTGCTCTCCATGCAACAGAAGAAGGTCACGTTCAAGGACGTGGCGGGAGTTGATGAAGCCAAGGAAGAACTGCGCGAGATCATTGAGTTTTTGCGTGAAGCTCAGAAGTTCCAGAAGCTTGGCGGGCGCATTCCGAAAGGCGTGCTGCTGGTAGGGCCTCCGGGCACCGGCAAGACGCTGCTGGCACGCGCGGTAGCCGGCGAGGCCAATGTTCCGTTCTTCAGCATTTCCGGTTCTGATTTTGTCGAGATGTTCGTCGGTGTCGGTGCCAGTCGCGTCCGCGACTTGTTCGAGCAGGGCAAGAAGAATGCTCCCTGCATCATCTTTATCGACGAAATCGATGCCGTCGGCCGTCACCGCGGTGCTGGTTTAGGTGGTGGTCACGACGAGCGCGAACAGACGCTCAACCAGTTGCTGGTAGAAATGGACGGATTCGAATCCAACGAAGGCGTCATCCTGATAGCGGCAACCAACCGGCCTGACGTGCTGGATCCGGCACTGCTCCGCCCCGGCCGCTTCGACCGTCGCGTGGTGGTGTCACGTCCTGACGTTCGTGGTCGCGAGGAGATCCTGCGCGTGCATACCCGCAAGATTCCTCTCAACGACGATGTGGACTTGACCGTGCTGGCCCGTGGAACACCCGGGTTTTCGGGCGCCGATCTGGCGAATATGGTGAATGAGGCTGCCCTCAACGCCGCCCGTCAGAACCGCAAGACGGTGCTGATGTACGATTTCGAACTGGCCAAAGACAAGGTGCTAATGGGCGCCGAGCGTAAGTCGATGATCCTCTCGGACGAGGAGAAAAAGGTCACGGCCTTCCATGAAGCCGGCCACGCATTAGTAGCGGTGCTCAGCGAACACGCCGACCCGCTGCACAAGGTGACGATCATTCCGCGTGGCATGGCGCTGGGCGTAACCATGCAGTTGCCGCTCGACGATAAACACACCTACACGCGAGAGTATCTGGAGACACGGCTGGCAATCATGATGGGCGGTCGCCTGGCCGAGGAATTGTTCCTTGGCACGATGACGACCGGCGCCGGCAACGACATCGAGCAGGCTTCTGAGCTGGCTCGCAAGATGGTTTGCGAGTTCGGCATGAGCGGGCTGGGTCCGATCACTTTCGGCAAGAAGGAAGAACAGATTTTCCTCGGTCGCGAGATCTCACAGCATCGCGACTTCAGCGAAGATACGGCGATCAAGATCGACAGCGAAGTTCGCCGCCTGGTCGATGAGAGCTACAACGCGGCCAAAGGCATCCTGGAAAACAATCGCCAGGTCTTGACCGACATTGCCGCCGCTTTGCTGGAGCGCGAGGTTCTCGATGCCCAAGAGGTGCAGATGCTCATCGAGGGCAAGAAACTGGCACCCCGGGTTTCGCCGAACTCACACGACGATCAGGGCGGAGTGCAGCAGGTGCTCAAGCCCGAGCCGTCGCGGCAGCCGGGACTCGCTCCAGGTGAACGGCCTTCGCCGGCTTAGCCGGATCAATTTTTTCTTCGCAAGGTTGGGCGGCCACGTGGCCGCCCTTTTTTGATTGCTACTGCTGCTAACAATTGACTACGTTCCAGTCCGGCAGCTCACATCCCGCCGTCGCATCCTCCCATCCAAGGGTATTCAGGTACTCTGCACAGGCCGGGTTACCGGCACACCAGAGACTCAGATGTGACAAGGGTGTTAGGCAGATTGCTTAACACTCACTCAGCGCTGTTTCTGAGAGTACCTAGGTAGTTCCACCGTTCGCCTGAATACGAGCTTAGAGCTACGCTGAGCTATTCACATTACGAGATTCCCCGGATGTTCGTTTTCGGGGATGGAGGAAGGATGTTTCTGAAACAATTACGATTTTTGCCGGCCGTTCTGCTCTTCATGCTGTTGGCGGTATTTGCGGCATCAGCGACCGATACGGTCTTCACTCACATTGAAGACATGAGCGGCTGGAGTTCCTGCACCGGATGCGCGGGCGGGGGTGGAAAGGCCGTGTATTCGATACACCAGCATCAGGCCTCGCCCTCGATGGATGGCAGTTCGATGGAGATCTCCCTCGGAGGCACGAAGCCATTTTCACACGCCTTGCTCTGGCGCCGCATGTCTTCGAACGGTACCGCTTCAAATTTCGTTCTGGATATGTACTACTACATCGACAAACCGCAGAATTCCCTCGCTCTCGAATTTGCGGCCAATCAATCGGTTAGCAACTACTGGTATAAATTCTCCGCCCAGTGCAACTTCACGTCCGGTGAGTGGATGGTATGGAACTCCAAGGGGTCCACTTGGGCCTCGA
>JBEKQP010000297.1:0-9681 GCA_049519595.1 Candidatus Korobacteraceae bacterium
CAGACCCAGGGAGTGCGGAAAATATACCTTCTCGATCAACTCCAGGCGGGAACCTCTCCCGACCGCCAACGAGGTACTGACAAAATCGCCGAAGCCGTCGATCGCACAGACCGCGGCTGCCTCAAACGGCGAAACAAAATAACTGCTCCCCAGGTGGGCCGGGTGGTGCTCGACCCAGTGCATGCGGCGGTCCACGTGGCCGCGCTCAAGCCCCAGCGTTTCGGCAATGTGCGCCGGCAGCTCCTGCACACGCAATGAGTTTTTTGCGCGCTCTTTGATTAGGGACAGCTTTGGCCCCTTGCAAAGCGTAAACCAAGCCTTTCGCAAGAGGTTCGCCTTGGGATTACGCGACACCGCAAAATGGTCAATTTCTGCGGGATTGATTCCCGCCATTGCCACGCACGCCAAAATCGAATCACGAGGGAAACCGGCCCAATGCTTGATGCGGCGAAAACGCTCCTCCTCCACCGCGGCCAGCAGTTCGCCATTGCGGATCAGCGCCGCCGAGACATCGCCGTGATACGCATTGATTCCAAGAATTATCATGGGGTCAGAATCCACTCGCAACCCGCACCGACGGCAAGTCTGTCTCGAAATGACCACCCAGATGTCGCTCCGCCCAGTGGCCGAGTACGACCATCTGCCAGAGCCGGGCCCAAGATAAGCGCTGCGTCTCGAAATCTGCTTGCATGCGGGAAAGATCAAGCTGCGGCAGCAGGTTCAATTCTTGCAGTTTGCCGATACCTTGGCGAACAAAGCCTTGCAGCGGCCCGCGCATCCATGCATCCATCGGCAGTTCGAAACCTTGCTTGCGGCGAGCATAGGTGGTTACCGGCAGCAGATCGCGCGTAGCCTGTTGCAAGAGTTCTTTATGTCTGCGCACGACTTTAGCGCGTAAACAGTACTCAACCAGTTCGGCATCGAGGAATGGAACGCGCATCTCAACCGAATGCGCCATGCTCATCGTGTCTGCGTCGCGCAACAGGACGTTACGCATGTAATGGCAAAGTTCCAGCCAACTGACCGTGGTTGCAAGCGAAACTCGTCCCTCCAGATTCGTGAGCGCGTTTTCTTGCCATTGGGCAGGTATACCCATGGCTTGCAGTTCTTGCAGCGACCAGAAGGAGCGCAAGCTGAGATACCTGTCGTGGATTGAGGCACCGGCGTTCGTCAACTCCACGCTTCGTTGGCCACCAGGCGTAAATCCACGGAAAAAGCCTGGAATGACTCCAAGCAAGCGAGACCAACGATGCACGAGCGGCAGCATCCGAAAGCTGCGGTATCCGCCGAACAATTCGTCGCCTCCCAAACCCGACAGCACCACCTTGGTACCGCTGTCCGCCACAGCCTTGGCAACGATGTAGGTATTCACGCCGTCAGCACTTGGCAGATCCATGGCGTCAACCGCCGCCGGAACCGATGCGATCACTTCCTCGTCCGAAAGTCTCACTTCGTGGTGCTCGGTGGCGTACCGTTTCGCAACCGCCCTGGCGAATTCCGATTCATCCAGGCTGTGACCTGCAAAGCCCACGGTAAAAGTGCGTATGGGGCGGCTGGATTGCTGCGCCGCCAAGGCTGTAATGATCGAAGAATCGATGCCGCCGCTAAGGAGCGAGGCTACGGGTACATCCGAGAGCAGATGCTCCCGAACGGCACGTTCCAAGTGCCCGCGTATAACAACACTAGGAGTCAAGTGGTCGTGATCTTCCTGAACAGTGTCAGGGCGCCAGAATCGCTTTTTGACGGCCACTTCGCCGGCGCGGACCTCCATCCAGTAGCCAGCCGGAAGCGACTCGATACCTTCAATCATCGTGTACGGCTCGGAAACCGAACCGAAACGGATGAAATGAGCGAGTCCGATTGGATCACAGGAAGGTCGAACGCACCCGGAACCGAGAATCGCACGCACCTCCGATGCGAAGACCACCCCAAGCGATCCCTGCCAGAAGTAAAACGGCTTGATGCCAAGGCGATCGCGCGCACACCAAAGGACGTTGCGCGCGGCGTCGAAGATCGCCATGGCAAACATACCGTGAAGCCGCTGAACACAGTCGGCGCCCCAAACGGCGTAAGCACGCAGGACCGTTTCGGTATCGCTGCCGGAATTCCACTGGTCGACACGGCCAGCCAACGCCTGGCGTATCTCGAGGTGGTTGTAAATTTCCCCGTTCAGCACGATGTAGTTGCCTGTGGCGGGATCGTACATCGGCTGACTGCCTGCGGAGCTGAGATCAAGGATGGCAAGCCGGGTATTCGCAATCCACGTGCGCCCTGCGTCAGTGGAATTGGCGCAAACGCAGGCGCTGCCTTGACTGTCAGGTCCGCGGTGACGGAGGCACTCCATCATCCTTGCAACAGCTCCCCCAATCTCATCTGGAGGGTTTCCCGATTTCAGGCTGATGCCGGCTATCCCGCACATCCCGACACCCCCAGACTCTCAAGACCGAGAGCTCGATGCAGGCGAACCCCAAAGCTTTCCTGCGTAAAATGTTCCAGAAATCTCTGATAGCCGGCGATGCCCATCCTCCGCGCCCGCTCAGGGTGCTCTATCAGTTGCAAAATCGCCACCAGCAATTCATGCGGTGATGAGGGATCCACGACAAAACCCGTGACGCCATCCTGCACCACTTCGGCGGCGGCGCCGGCGCCCGCGATACATGCTTTGCCAGCCCGCATGGCCTCCAAAAAAACCAGGCCAAAGCCTTCGCCGCTGCTGGGCATCATGTAAAAAGAACAGCCCTGATAGAGTCTCTGCAGCTTCTGATCGTCAACCAACCCCAATAATTTGACATGCTCCGAAAGTCCGGCTGTTTTCACCGCTTGCTCCAGCCGCGAACGCTCGTCGCCATCGCCAACCACCAACAACCGGAAACCGGGGGCATGCCGCAAAACCTCGGGCCACAAATCGATCAGGGCATCATGGCCCTTATACCGTGATTCGCGGGCCATGCGGCCGACAATCAGTGCATACGGGCCTTCCGACAACAGGTTGTCCTCGCTCACCTCCGGGGCCGGAGGCATTCCGAGATGGCAGATCGAAATCTCCAGTTGCGCATGTTGCGGGTTAATCTGCTTGAACCGCTCCGCCGTATAGTGGGAATTCGCAAGGACAAAGGAGGCGCGGCGAAAGCCAGCGTCTTGCAAGCGCGTCAGCGGTTTCCAGGCTTCGATTCCGTGGAGGAATATGCCGAACTTGACGCCGCGCAAGGCCATAGGTAGCGCCACAGGCAGCAGGTGCATGTGGAGAACCAGCAGCAGGTCGTAGCAGCCATTTCTGCTCATCGCCGCACGGCAACCCCATTTCGTCAGTTCCAGTTTGCTGCCGCCTGCCGTCGCGCAGCAAAGACCAGGCCCCGACTGTTCCGGAGTGAACGATCGGTCCGCAAGGGTCCATACCGCGATCCGGTCAAATTGCCGGGATTGCCTGAACACAGCCAGCACGGTCCGCGAGACCATGGAAATACCGTCATGGCCGTTCACCTTGGGAGTGAGCAGCAAAAGGCTACTGGAATTAATTCGACTCATGGGATGAGTGCGCCTGCGATTGATTGCGAATAGTACTTTACCATCTTCAGAGCTGCTACGTCCCAGGAGTAATTCGAGCGGACTAACTGCTGAGCCTTCTTCCCCATCGTCGCGGCGAGAGTGGGATTGGAGAGAATGTCCAGCAACGCTTTCGCTATGGCTTGTGCTTCTTGTTCCACCCAGAAACCGCAGCCCGCGCTCTCAACCTCCTGCCACGGACAGGTACGGGTCACGACGACGGGTGTTCCAGCCGCTAACGCCTCAAGCACGCTCATGCCGAAGCTTTCGGAATTCGAACACAAGACCAGCACGTTGGCATCGCAGAGCAGTTCCCGTTTTTGCGCATCATCCAATTCGCCCAGCCAGTGGATGTCGGATGCGATCCCGCGAAACAGGCCCTCGAGTGATTGCCGCTGGCCGGTTTCGTCAGGTCCGGCGATGACCAGGTGCGCGGGGATATGCTTATGAACCTGGCGGAACGCCTCCGCGAGTAAATCCAAACGCTTGATGGGATGAATTCGCCCCAGCCAGGCAACGATGGGAACATCCGAGCAGACACCGAGACGCTTGCGCAGAGTTCCAGCGTAGTCTTCTCTCTTCAGTACACCATCAACTGCATTGGGAACCAAGACGCTCCGCACCCCGAGCGCGAGCCGGTCCAGCGTTTGGTATTCCATGGCAGCCGTGGCATGCAGGAAAGCCGCTCGTCCGAGATTGCGCCTCTCCAGCAGGGGAAAAGCAACGGCTTTCCGCCAGCGCCGGTGCCGCATTGCACTGGCCTCAAGCATGCCGCGGGGGGAAATCACATACGGCACACCAGCCTTGACGCTCTCGCTGACGGCCGTCCACTCTACCCAGTTCCAGATGGTGTGGATGTGGACCAGGTCGAACCCCCGAACCGGAGCCATTCGCGGTTGTCGTGAATACTTCAACGTCAACGCCAGTTGCCGCGAGCGACTTGCACAGGCCAAGAATGCTCCGCGGGGGCCCTCCGTAGGCGAAGGCCGGGGCAAAGTATGGCGTCACGTGGAGAATGCGCATCGCTCTCAAATTATCGCAGAGTTGCCGTCATGGAACTGACAGCTGGAGCCGCGACCTGACGCCGCTCTTTTTTCATCACCGGCATAAGTACGACCATCGTCAGTGCGATGGCTTGGACCAAGCCGGAAATGTACTGAGCCATCTGGCTCTCGATGGCAAGAAAGTTAGGAAGAAGCGCAACACCAATGGCATTCAGCAGAATGCCCGAGTTGATGCTCAGAAAGCTGTAGCGAAACCAATCGAGCAACATTCCCACCAGGAACATGATGATCAGAGGTCCCCACCATCCGAAGCTGATGTAGCTTTCGGTCAGCGTTCCGACCGCCATTGAAACGTGTGCAAGCTCTTCGTTTTCAGTGAGCCCGTAGCTCACCTGATACCACCGGTTGGCCTCGTTCATGCTGGGTTTTTCGGGCCAAACAAAGCGCGGAACGAAAGTTATCCCTAAGTAAGAGTACAGATGCCAGTGCTGGAATGGCACCACCGCCGGTGTCAACTCCATTACATTAGCAGTCTGTTCCAGCAGCGAAACCCGCTTCAGCACCTGTTCGCCGAGTTTGGGCAAGAATTCCGGATTTGACCACGCATCCGACCACAGGCGGAAGGATTCACTCGTCCAATCGGAAACTTTAGTCACCATGCCGGCATTGGAGTCGCCCAGCCAGTATTTCTTTCGGAACGACTGCTTTGCGGGCTGAAAAAAAATGATAAATATCAGCACTGCCGCAACTGCGAGCTTCGGAAATTTCCGTCGCTCATAAATGTAGATCGCAAGACAGGCGATTCCGAAACCAACGAAGGACCCGAGCCATCCGGAGGACATACCGACGAAGAAACGCGCACCGACGAACAACACCAGGAACAGTTTGTCCGTATTCTCGACTTTGCCGGCAAGATATCTTCGGAACAGCAGCGCAAATGCGGCAGTTGGCACGACGCCCTGGAAGATCACCATGATCTGACGGCCGCCTTCTCCCATCGTATACAGCCCCTGGGTCGTCATGGCCGTGCCCGCAATCAAGACGATGCGCAGATAGTTCCACACGTAGGATTGCGAAGAAACTTCGATCTGAGTGCGCAGCCCGAGTTTGCGCCCCAACCCGATCTCCATGCCTGCCCACAACGACAACACGCCCAGCAGCACCAGATTCATCGGCTGTTGCAGCGATTCGGCGGAAAACACCCGGGTGCCGACGAAGGTCTGCATCGAGCGCTCGCCCCAGAATAGCGGCAGAGCGTATGAAATAAAATACATGCCGGCGACCATCGGGAACAAAGGGAAATTGTGTTGATCGCTATCCTGCCAGCGACAATACGCAAACCACGGGATTGCGAACAGTGCGAAGACCGTCGCCACTGAGAGCGGCGACACCTCATGAGCGGCAAGCGCCCAAAGCGCACCGGTAACCACCACCGAAGGCAGCAGCACCCGGGCCGGGAGGGGGACTCTTTGTCGTGCAAGGTTCACGGCTGTACTCCTGTTCGCAACGCAGCAAGAGCCGCCACCGCGCCATCGACCGAACTCTGTACCGAGCAGTCATGCATCAACCGCCGGCAGCGAACTCCCATTTCCCGCAACAGCTTTTCGTCGCCTGCAAACGCCACCATCAATTTGGCCAGCGCATCCACATCGCCCCAAGGAAACACGGCGCCGGTCTGGCCGGGCTGTATGAGGTCGGGACCGCATCCCACCTGGTCGCTGACGATGCACGGCCTTCCACAACACATCGCCTCATTTACGACAAGTCCCCAAGTCTCGCCCTCGGAAGGAAGCACTAACATATCGGCGGCAATATAGGCCTTTGCTATCTCTGACTGGTTCAGAAATCCGGCAAATCTGACAGGTACACGGCCTGAACTGACCAACGTCTCGCACTCAGCACGCAGTGGTCCGTCTCCGACGATGAGGCCCTCGATTGCCGCGCCGGAGTTCGCGGCTCGCTGCAGCGCACAGATAAAGTCCCGAACCCGCTTGTTCGGAACCAACTTCCCTGCGAAGACATACACGGTGCTTCTCTCACCCAATCCCCATTGGCGCCTGAGTTCGAGGCGCAGCGGCTGGTAACGCGCCACCTCGGAACACAACCAGCTCTCATTGACAACGGGCGGTACGATGAACACCCGGTCGGGACGGGCACCGTAATGTACATAGTACTCTCGCGACCAAATCCCGACCGCAAGACAAGCGTCAAAGCGCGAGATAAACGCACGGTATGGCAGCGCCTTAATCGCCTTTTTCAGACTGCTCCGCGCAGTGCGGAGATGCGAATCGCCACGTATCATTACCTTCGTCTTGCTGCGCCAGCAAGCCCAGATAGCCTGCCATGAACTCTTGTGATTCCAGCCATTGACGAGTACAGCGTCATAGCCTCCCCGGCGAATCGCGTCTGCCACCTCGGGTGTGTCAATTCCACTAAACGTCCCGATCGAGGGCTTCCGCGCCACGTTGCGCAGGAAGGAGTATGGATAGCCTTCCAGCATCGGCACGTCCCACTTGAACTCCACGCCAAACCCCGCCCCTGCCTGATCTGTCGCCGTGGCATTGTGGCCGAAGAAGACATGAATATCCAGCCGGGGATCGGCAGCCATCGCGCGGAACCAGGGCGCCTGGTATTGGATTGGGTGAGTAGCGACGACCGCCAGTTTGTACGGCCTTTGTGCGTTTTCGTCGGACATTTTAGGTGCTCAGGTTAGTTTACCTGTCCCAATAGAAAAAATCGCTCCCAAACAGGACGTACCACTTCGGGCGAGTAGAGCCGCACGTAACGCATGCGGGCGTTGGCGCCGCAGCGATCGCGAAAAACAGGATCGGCAAGAAAACGTTCGATTGCATCTGCCAGGCAGCGGACGCTCTCTTCCTCGCACACGATCCCCGTCTCTCCATTCACCACTATCTCCCGCAAAGACCCGCTGTTAAAGCACACGACAGGAACTCCGCGTGACATAGCTTCCAGAACTCCGCGACCATAAGACTCCCAAGTGCAAGATGGCGGGCTGGGGTGAACATACAGATATGCCGAATTGAGATACTCGAACACGTTGGATTGGTAACCGAGAATCCTAATGTCGCGGGCCGCAGGGCACTGACGCAGCAGTTCCTCGAAACGCGCCTGGTACTCCGACGGTGCCGCGCCCACGATGTTCAAGCGCGCCGAACCTGGATGCAGCATGTGGAAGGCATCGAGCAGTAGTTCAATACCTTTATGCGGCGAGGCTTGGCCAACAAAACAAATCTCGCGTTTGGCGGGCGTGTTTGCGTCATATGCCCTGCAGTTGGTGGCACTCGGTATATCCAGAATTTGGGGTGCGATCAAATTACGCTTGCGCAGAACGAACGAGTTGCTGCAAACCACAATGTCGTGCGCCACCCGGGTATTGTGGACAAAATCGGTTACCAGCGACGTCCACAGCCACAGAGTCCTGGAGCGCTGGTGCGGAAGATCGTGGAAATGGTGGATCACTCGCCGTCGCCTCATTCGCATATACAGCGCCGCCAGCACGGAATGGAACGCCCCCAGCAAACTCGGCACGTAGAGCGCTTCCTTCCCGAATGCGGCCTTCAGCAAACAGAGATTTCCGCGGACAAGCGACACGCAGAGCCGCCAGGCGTCGCGCAGGCTGTGAGGCTTGCCGACGCGCGGCCATTCCCGCTTGTCAGGCAGGAACGAATGTGGCAGGTGCCTGGTTTCGATCTCCCGCAGTATGGGCAATTGATGGCGAAAGGCCGTGTAGGTCAAGATAAAATGCGGCTCGACCTCCGGTCGAAGCTTATCGAAGAGCTCAATTACGGAGCGTTCCATTCCATAGAGAAATGGCGAGCCCAAAAGCACCAGGGCCTTGATTGGCCGCGGCCGAGCGGCGTTCACTGGCTGATTTCTCTTGTTCATGGTGCAATGGCGTAAGCAACCGCATTTTCGACAACCGCCGGGTTCTCCCTCGCTAAGTTCAGCTTGGCTTTGCAACTGATGAATTAGAGAATGTTCGCGGTTCCACAATCACCTCGGGTTTTGATGCGCATCTCCAACTCGACATTCCGAAAGCAGCCGCAATCGCGAGGAAAGGCAGCAAAACCATCCTGTAGCGTGTAGCTACCACAGGACCAATGATGAGCGCAAAATAACCGATATTGATGAGAATTACGGCCAGAGCAAAGTGCTGTCCTGTGCGGTAGAGAACAACCAACCCACGAAAGACGCAGAGGTAGATGCACAGGAGAATCGACCAACTCACAAGTTGTGTGCCGTAAAAAACGATTTTGATCCGAGGCTCAGGAAGATTCGCACGTGGGTCGTCAAAACCGAGACCCAGCAACCGGAACAGTGCCACAGTGCCTGTTCCAGCGTACAAACGTGGATGACGGATGAGCGTCGTTTTGATATAGACAAACGGATGCGCTTTGATACCGTTGATGGCAACTGCCGTCATAAGGCGGGACTGCGCAAGGGGGTTGCTTTGCAACGTGGGATTCTCCACTTCCATCTTCTCACGTAGATCGTGCACGTATTTCGCGGCTTTTGCCGGGTCATGCCACAGAGCTTCCAACATATACCGGTAGTTGTACTCAAAGAGATTGCCCCCCGTGACATCCGAAATATCGGCGTATCCGAAGTCCCTTTGGTTGCGTGCCATCCAAGGCGCTATCACGATTACTTGAATCAAGCATCCAGCTGCGATGACAGCAATACATTGAGCCCACCTGCGAGTCCTGACTGCCATGGCGGCTGCTGTAATGATCAGCACTGTAAAATAGAAGACGGAGATTGGCTTGAACCAGATGCTCACAGCCGAAAGCCAAAAGGCAAGAATACCGTATCGAATTCGCTGCTCTTGCCAGAACATAATCGCGCAGTACACGGCCAATAAGAACACCAATAAAAACATCGATTCCGGCATGAGGAAAACAGAATACGGCAAAGATTCCGGGCTGAACCCAAAAATAATCATAGCCGTTGCCGAGACGGAATGTGACCCGCCGAGACATCCCGTGATGCGATAAACGACCAGGGCCGCTCCTGTATACGCAAAGGCGTTCAGCATTGAAATCAATTTGCCGGCTAACGGGACAGACTTCACGAAATAGATCACCACGGAGGCAATCGCGGGAAAGGCAGGCAG
>JBEKQP010000298.1:0-5350 GCA_049519595.1 Candidatus Korobacteraceae bacterium
TCGTGCCATGAGCAGAGCCAGTGCGACCCCGGCGAGTGACAACAGAGCTATGCCAGCGATGGTCCACCGCAGCCAGCGCCAAATCTCTGCCATCATGATCTCTTTGGGCGCGCCGATCACCACCGTCCAGCCGGACGTCGCTGCTCGGCTAAAACTGTTAAACATCAGGACACCCTTGAGGTTGACGGTCTCCGACATCCCCTCTGCGTTGTCCTTGATCCGTTGTCCCAGAACGGGGCCGACGCGCCGGCCGACAAACTGCTCCGCTAAATGAGTCCGGGCAACCACGATTTGATTGCTGTCTATGACTCCCCCAATCCAGTCCGGGGGCAAGTGCTCCTGCAAAAGAACTTTGGCGAAGCGATCGGCTGGGACGGTCATGGCCAAGTCGTAGATAACGCGTCCGTCGCGGAGCACCGGGACGTCCACGCTGATCATAAGACGCCCAGTCAGAGCGCCTTTGAAGGCGTTCGTGATCAGCGGCCTCTCTGTCAAATAGATCTGGCGAACTGCGTCCGGGGCGTTGCGCTTGGGCAACCGCGAGCCAAATGGAAGATATGTATTGACGAGCTGCTGCCCGGTCGCGTCTGCAAGGACTATGTCGGCACCGGGGCGACCTTCCAGAACCTTCTGCGCCCGGCGGTAAAAGACCGCCAATTCACCCCTGTCGAGCGAATTTGCAGTCCCGAGCGCGCTCAAGCTGGCTTGCAACTCGATGATCTCGCGGTCAACGACCATTGCGAGTGCACGTGCTGTTTCCAGCATGCGTTGTTCGGTAAGCGCCCGCCTGCTCTGATAGTTGTAATAGACAAGGAATCCAGCGGCAACCCATACTGGCAGCACACAAGCGACAACGAGAGTCGCAAGCCAGAGTCGAATCGAGCCTCGGCGGCGTTTTTCAGCAGGCACTCGTGCCTCCGAAGTCGTATGCGTTTCAGACTCGCCAATGCGAGAACCGTCATCACGTCCGGCGGCGATTTGATTAGTCGTGTCTGTGGGTTCCGGTTTCATCTGATCAGCAATAGCCTTCCCTGGCTTACGATGGTTAATCCTCGGCTGGTTGAGCGCAGAACTTCCACAGCTTTAGGTAAGAATAGCTGCTGCGTCAGCAAGTGACATACGTGGTTCACCTGAGCAGCAGTTATAGAGGGATCGTAGATTTCCCTGCCCAACGTCCCGTGCACAGACTCCAGGCAACTGTCGGAGAGCATTGGATTTGGGCCACCTCAAAATTCAGGGCAAACGTTGTTGTGGCGGGAAGATTTGGGCAGTTCTCAGAGTTTCAGAGCTACTCCTCCTGAGTTCACAAGCCCTACGGGGCAATTCCTTAATCGCGATAATTTATGCCTAAGAGCGCCCCCGCTAGACCAATTACCACGTTGGTGCGTCCAAATTCTCAAGAGGATGTCATGGCGACCGTAGCGCCGAACGCCTGTGGCCGGAGCAGCCACGCTGCGTACCCGACAATTACATTCGATCAGCAAGAAGCTGTTCAGGCGCGGAGTAGAGCCACCTTATTGTTTTCGGCGGTAGAAACAAAGGGTGGCTCGACTTCGCTCGCCATGACACCTGATATTTCCGGATATACCTGTTGGGGAATCGCCGCCAGCGTCAGCGAGATTCTAAGCACGACGAGAGTGAGCGTTCGCTTTCGCTTCTCATTCACGCTTCGGCGTGCATGCTCGTACTCCGTCGCTTGGCCTGTCGTTCTCGGTTCGGATCCATCTCCCGTTACACCTGCAGGACGTCGTCTGGTCGTGCAACGAGTTCATAGAGAACAGGGTTCACGAAAAAACCCAGCAGCAAGCGCGACAACAGGCCGGCGACAATCACGATTGCGAATGGCCGCTGAGTGTCAGAGCCGATGCCATGTGACATGGCTGCCGGCAATAGACCGAGACATGCCACGAGAGCTGTCATCATGATCGGCCGCAAGCGCAACAGCGAGGCCTCGTGCGTGGCTTCGCGAATACCCTTGCCTTCCAACCGTAACTTGTTGATGTATGACACCAGGATGACAGCGGTCTCAACCGACACGCCCATCAGCGCGAGCAATCCCAGGGCCGACGATACACTGAACGGGGTCTTTGTCAGTTTGAGCGCGATCAGCGCGCCCACTGGTTCGGTCATCAGCACGCCCAAAGCAATCGTGAAGGGAAATTTGAAGTTTCCGTAGAGAGCAAACAGGATAAGAAAAATGAGAAGCACCGCCAGCGGTCCGATCACGCTAAGTTGCTCTTTAGCCGCGAGGAACTGGCTATACTCACCGCCCCAACTCATCCAATAGCCTTCTGGCAATTGCACGGCGCTATTGACCGCCTTTTGGCCGTCGCGGACGGCGCGCTCAAGATCGCGCCCCTCGATGCTGTACTGGACGCCGATGTAGCGCGAGTTGTCTTCGCGGTAGATGAACGACGCGCCGTTACTTTCCTTGATGCTGGACAGTTCTTTCAGCGGAATCTGCAGGCCGTCCGGCGTACCCACGAGCAAATTGCCGATCTGCCCAGGACTGCTGCGAAATTGCGGCTGCATGCGGACTACGAGGTCAAACAGCTTTTCGCCCTGGATGACCTGAGTTGCAGCCTGACCACCAACCGCGGCCTGGATCACGGCCTCAACATCTGAAACATTGACGCCATAGCGCGCAATCTTTTCGCGGTCCACATCGATCAGCAGGCTCGGTTGTCCCAGTTCCCGCACGACCGTCAACTCGGTGAAACCGGGAACACTTTGCAGGACATTCTTGATTTGCAGCGCTTTGTCTTCGAGAACATTCAGGTCCGTGCCGTAGACTTTAACGGCCAGGGAGCTCTTCAGCCCAGTGAGCGCCTCGTCAACCGCATCCTCGGCCGGTTGCGTATAGTTAAAGACGATGCCAGGAAAGGCCGTCAGGCGCCGGTCGATGGATTTGATCAGCTCTTCTTTGTTGCGAATTTCGCCTTGTTTCCAGGAGTTGTCGTCGTAAGGCTTGAGTCCGACATAGAACTCACAGTTGAAAAAGCCCGTGGAATCGGTTCCATCGTCGGGCCGTCCCAACTCAGACCCAACCACTGTCACCTGCGGATAGGACATCAGGATATCGCGGAGCTGCGGAGCAATCTTCGAAGCTTCTTCGAACGAGATGGTATACGGCATGGTCGCGCGCACCCACAGTGCGCCTTCATCCAGGTGCGGCATGAATTCGCCGCCGATAAATGGCACGAGCAACAACGTAAGCCCGAAGATCACGGTCGCTCCGAACAGGGTCCACCCGCGATGGTCCAGGCACCAAGCAAGTTTGCCGGCGTAGAAACGCTTCGTCGCCTCATAAGGCCGGTTTGGCTTTTCGCGTACCCCGCGCTTAAACCAGTAAGAAGCGAGAACCGGGACGAGCGTCAACGTCAGCACTAGACTGCCCAGCAGAGCGAACGACATCGTGTCGGCCATGGGATGAAAGAGTTTGCCCGAAGGTCCGCTTAATGCATAGATAGGCAGGTAGCCGGCGATGATCACGGCGACGGAATAGAATATTGGCCGGTCAACGTCACGAGCGGCGGCCAGAATAACTTCACTCAGCTTGTATTCCGTCCCCTCGCGTTGGGCAAGTTCGCGGTAAATGTTCTCCATCATGACGACGGTGCCGTCGATGATGATCCCGAAATCTATGGCGCCAATCGAGAGCAGGTTGGCGGAGACATCATGCGCATGTAGAAAGATGAACGCGAAGAGCAGCGAGAGCGGCACAGTGAGTGACACGATCACCGCTGCCCGGAAACTGACCAGAAAGAAGACCAGCACGATCAAGACGAGTACCATCCCGCGCATGAGATTGTCTTCAACGGTGTGCGTGGTCAGTTGCACGAGATCGCTGCGATCATAAAACGGACGAATCTTCACATCCTTGGGCAGAATCTGGCGGTTGAGTTGGTCAGTTTTCTTCTGTACGCCGCGCAGTACGGTCTGGGTCTGCTCGCCGCGCCGCATGAGAATGACGCCTTCGACAGCGTCATCGTTCTTTTGGAAGCCGAATTGGCCCAGACGTGGCGCGTGCCCGATTTCTACCTGGCCAATGTCACGAATGCGGATCGGTGTTCCTTTGTTGGCTCCGACAACAATGTTCTCGATGTCCTTCGTATCGCGCACCAGCCCGATGCCGCGCACGTAATAGAACTGGCCGCCTTGCGAATAGAAACCCCCACCGGCATTAGCATTGTTATTCGTCAGTGCCTGGATGACCTGCGGCACCGTCAAGTGATACCCGTATAGCCGCGCAGGATCGAGCAGAACCTGATACTGCATAACCGTGCCACCGAAGCCAGAATCATCGGCCACGCCATTCACGGACTTGTAGGCGCGCTCGATCACCCAGTCTTCGATCGTTTTCAGTTCCTGCGGGCTGCGGTCGGGGCTTTCAAGTACGTAGCGGTACACCAATCCGCTCGGACTGAATAGCGGCGCCAGCGTCGGCGTCACACCGGTGGGAAGCTGTGCTTGTGATAGGCGCTGAAATACGTTCTGACGTGCGAAGTAGCTGTCCGTGTTGTCCGTAAAGCTAAGGCGAATGTCGGAAAGTCCGTAGAGCGTAATAGAACGCATCACCGCGAGTTGCGGCGCGCCGTTCATCTCCACCTCAAGCGGTAGAGTGACCAACCGCTCGATCTCCTCGGCGGCATGACCGGGCCATTGGGTGATGATTTCCACCATCGGCGGAGAGAGGTCGGGATACGCATCCACCGGCATTTTCTGGAAAGACAACACGCCCCAGATGCTCATGAAAAGCACTAACATCAGTACAAGGAATCGCTGCCGTAACGCCATTTGCACGATGCGGTGGATCAACCCCGCGCTCTGGCCGTTGCGTTCGTTGCCTCGGGTTTGGTCTTCTGTTGTCATCGTTGTAGCGAATTCGCAAATTGCAGGAACAAGCTGCCGTCGCCCACGACACGCTCTCCGGGTGCGACGCCACTGATGAGTTGCGTATTGCCGCCGGCGGTCTCCCCAAGCGTCACTGCCCGCCGGGCGAACTCATTCTTCTGGTTGACGACGTAAACGAACGGCTGGTTCTCTGTATCACGTAACACTGCGGCACTCGGCACGGTGATCGCATTTTGAATGGTTCCGGCCTGCACCGTGGCAGTGACGTACATGTCTTTTTTCAACTTACTCTGAGGGTTTTTTACGTCGATGCGCGCTTGCAGAGTTCGGGTGTTGGGATCAAGCGCCGCAGCAATGTACGAAATCCTGCCGTGAAGCTCAGTGCCTAGATATGAGTCCGTGGTTATAGCCACAGGATCGCCAAGGTGAACGTAGGGAAAGTCTTTCTGATAAACATTGGCCAGCACCCACACGGAACTCATATCGGAGATCGTGA
>JBEKQP010000299.1:0-5343 GCA_049519595.1 Candidatus Korobacteraceae bacterium
AAGTGCACAGCCTGTCCCGCCAACCGCAAGTCCTGGAGCATGCCGAGACAATTCGAAGCGCCGCCGAAAAGGCTGCCTCGCTTACGAAGCAATTACTGGCTTTTGGCCGCAGGCAAGTACTGGTGCTTCAGGTGTTGGATTTGAACGAGATTCTTGGAGAACTCAAGGAAATGCTGTCCACTCTTCCCACAGAACAGATCCAGTTGATGATGACGCCGAGCTCACGGCCTCTTCCTGTCAGGGTGGACCCTGGAAAGATCGAGCAGGTGATCATGAATTTGGCTGTGAACGCCTGTGACGCCATGCCCTCAGGAGGAGTACTGAAAATAAGGACGGCGCAAATATCCAGACCGCCCTCGGAAGCGCCGGCAACGAGCCATTCAGCCCCGTATGCGATGGTGGAGATGACTGACACCGGTTGCGGCATGGATTTGGAAACGAGGGCTCATATCTTCGAGCCGTTTTTTACCACCAAGCCAATTGGCAAGGGCACAGGCCTCGGGCTGTCTACCGTGTACGGCATCGTGAAACAGAACGGCGGCACGATCGAAGTAGACAGTGTGCCTGGTGAGGGCACTACTTTCAGAGTTTACCTTCCCATCGTGGAGGAACCGGTAAGCCCACGAAAAGTTCCCAAGGTCTCGAGTCCGGTAACGACTGGCTCGGAGACGTTGCTCTTGGCGGAGGATCAGTCTTCCATTAGGACCGTATTGCGCGAGTTCCTGGAATCCGAAGGGTACAAGGTATTGGAGGCTCAGAACGGTAACGAGGCGCTTGAGATCGCGAAGCACAACACGGGATCGATTGACATGCTGGTCACCGACGTGATCATGCCGCAACTCCGAGGGATCGAGTTAGCGGAACGTCTCACCGAGATCTATCCCGGTCTTTGCGTGATCTTGATGTCGGGCTATTCCGAGGATGCGTTAGTGGAAAACCGGTTGTTGTCCGACAGGAATATGACGTTGATCCAAAAGCCATTTGACCCAGAGGAATTGGCTCAGAAGATCAGGGAGTCACTAAGTCGAAACTCTAGTGCTTCGTAGCTGGCACGGGAGAATGGTACTGAGTTTACGGAGCCGCGTGTCGTTCTACTGTCTTGACGCCTCAAGAAGGCCTCTCTTATTGGTTTAACCCAGTTACATATGGACTTGCTTCGCCATACGCCGTGATCAATGCCGATCTTTTCGCCCGAGTCAATGCGACATAGAGCAAGGCTCGCTCTGCTGTTTCTGAATTACGCTGAGTTATTGCATCGTCGGCTTTGCTCAACGCGTGATCTAAAGGAATTATGCCGCGGTTTGCGCCCGCAATGATTACGTGTTCAAACTCAAGTCCCTTCACGCGATGCATCGTCGCAACTCGGATGCCAGGGCGATCACGCTGTTCTGCAGCATCTCGCCTGATCTCATACACGTCACCGCCAGAGGAGCGAAGGTGCTCTGCATAGATGTCAACGAGCTTCTTGGTACGAGCAACCAGACAAATGGATTCTAGCGGCGTCCCCTCAGCGGTCAGAGCGCCAATGTGTTGCTTCATATACGAAACTTCATCTCCGGCAGATGCGAATACCTTCACCTCCGGAACCGTTCCGTGTGTAAGGGACATGTACCCCTTCTGGTCGTCCTCTCCGCCATCCAGGTCATCAATTGCTCTCGCTTCGAGCAGTCGGACGGAAAAGCGGCGGATCTCATCTGTAGTTCGGTAATTTATTTTTAACTTCCTGCCTCGCCCACGGATGTCGATACCGCACTTGCTCAGTGTTACACGGTGGCGATAAATACGTTGGTGAGCATCACCGACGATGAAAAGATCGTTCTCGCCCCTCGGAACAAGAGCGCGCAGCAGTCGAAATGCCTCGGCGCTCATATCCTGCGCTTCGTCCACGATCACGGCTCGATACGGTAACCGTAGACCTTTGTGCTCAATGAGCTGACGTGCATCCCGGAGAAGGTCCACATACTCCTTTCGCCCGCGCTCATTGAGTTGTACGCGGTACTCTTGAAAAACGGGCCAAACCTTCCGCTTCATTTCTCGTGTGAGACGAGTACCCCTTCCCAGCCTTGGAGCACTGAGGTACTCGTCCAGGCTTGTGATGTTTTGGGACTGCACGACGTTCTCCCACTCCACGCGGTAGAAATGTTCCGGCAGCCCTGCGTTTCCCGGAGCATAAGACAGCGCGTTTTGCCAACATTCATTCTCATCATCGTCGTAGACCATTTCGGGGCGATAGCCTTGAGTGCGGAGGAAGTTTGCGACCCATCCGTCCACGTGCTGCACCTCAATACGAGCCCATGCTCGTTCGTCGGTGCAGAGTTTTCGCAGGTTCTGGCAGATGTCCGTGGCGAGATTCTTCGTAAACGTGGTCAGCAAGATTCTGTCCTCGCGTCCGGTGAACACTTCTTCTGCCAGGTAGCGCGCACGGTGCATTGCGACGACAGTTTTGCCGGTGCCAGCCCCTCCCAGCACACGTATGGGGCCCTTCGCATGGATTCGGACAAGTTGCCGCTGTTTCGGATGCAGAAAGATCCGCCACTGCTCCAAAGGCGCCGTAAGAATCTCGGCAAGCTCCTGGGCATCTTCCACGATATGAAACCGGCGCTGAGAGTCTTCGTTTGTGAGAGCTTGGCCGAAGTTGGCCGTGTCAACTGCGGGAATCACCTCTTGGGCTTTCTCGACTTCCGCAAATACCTGATCGATGGTGTAGCCGGAAGCGAGCAGGAAGAGCGCCTCATAAGCCTCCTGCGGAAAGCTCGATTCGGCACGCTCCAGATCCGTATCCGTCTGCATCGCCCGAACAACCGGCACAAGTTCTTCCGGCACTCCAAGCCTGACCAAGTGTTTGTCTTTCACATCTCGAAATAAGCCACTGGCAATCTTCGGTTTGGTGGCTTGGGGAGCAGATTGCGGCGACGTAGAGCCGAGGTCTAGAACCTGAACAGCTCCCGTAGCAGGATTCACCTCCAGACGTTTACGTTCGGCCCACCGGTACGCTTCGTCGTGGCTATCCACCCACATCAGAACATAAACGTTCGATTCAGGCCTGGCTATGATTGCGCGGTAAGCCTGGTCGATGCGAACGGAGTAGAAGTTCTTGTCGCGAGCGCTCTGGATGGGTTCATAGTGGAGCCCATCCGCTTCAGGATGCACCTGGAACTTCTCGAAGAACTCACGCACCTTCTTCTGATGCGACTTCTGGACGTTCGAAAACGCGAGCAGGAAGTCCTTTGATAATGCAATCATTTACTCAATCCTTTGCGGTAAGAGCGCCAGAAGTTGCTCTGACTCGCTCACTTCATCTGCCATGAACACTGTCCAATCAAGCTTACGAATTCCTGCCTCGCACTCAGCTTGCTGGTTCGTTAGAACACAAACCTTTGCCCCCGGCCAGGCCAGTTCGGCGATGCCTACGATTTCGCCAGAGGCGTCGGCGATCTCATAGCCTGCCTCAGGCAGTGCGCAACCAGCCCCTTCGGCTGCGACAACGATGCGCTGAGCATCGTGATCGAGCACATCCTGAATCAATAGCTCAACCGCACTGGGCAGTATCACACGTCTCGCGTCTTCTGCATCCAGAAGCCCGCCATAGACGCCATCGCGCAACCCACAAGATGTAATGCATGCGGCACCCCGCGCAAATTGCATGATATTGCTAGTGCGCAGGAACTCCGTCCACGAGGCTTTCCAGGCAGCACCCAGCTCAAGCGCGCAATCATCCATCAGGCGCATTACGGCCGAGAGTTGTTCCCACTTCCCTTTCTGCAGGTCTTCCACCGATGCAGTGACAAGGGCATTCGTCTCTGGACGCGAGAGAGTGCGATACAGCCAACTTGCAGGCTGCGCCACAACGTTTCCTCCAGTTACCACCGGCTCCGTTCGCCACCAGTCTTGGGTGAGTGCAGGCTCTCTTAGCGCCGAACAGATGCCATTCGGCTCTGCTCCTTGCCGCTGCTCGGTGTTCAAGAAATTGAGCAGAACAGCGGCAGAGAAGCGGCTCCACTGGGTTCGTTCCCGTCCCGAGGTGAGTCGATACAGCAGCAAATCGAAGGACGGACTCTGATAGAGGCGAACCCAAGTGGCGGGATTCGAGAGTTGCAGTTGGTTCAACACCTGGCTCAGTACCGGGCCCGGCGGACCAGTCAGCGGCGTCACTGCCTGTTTGCGATTGTCCAACCGTGCGTAGACATCACTCCACACCACAGACCATACGTCATATTTGCCGCTACGAGAAATTGCCAAGCGCTGCGCCGAGTCCAGCGCTACACGCATCTTTCCCGAAATCGGATCTGCATGATACTCGTAACCGTCGGTAAACACAGCAATGGGACGTTCACCCTCCTTCGGCCGCTCGGGATATAACACGAAATCCGCGCGAGACGAAACGCTTATCCCTTTGTCTGGGCCCAGTTCGACTTGCGGCTCCACCAACCAATTGCCGTAGGTTGGAATCTTCAGGTACCAGCCTTGCTTGCCGTTTACCACGTGCTGCGTGAGTGAGCGCTCTGGCTCGCCTTCAAGTACACGGTGCAGAGCTTCCAGAAAACCGGCTTCGAGTTCGCTCTCGATCAAACGATTCAGGCGTATAGATTCCAACCTGTCTGTCGTCTTGAGCTTTTCCCAGTTATCGAGAATCCGGCGAAGCAAATCGAGAGCTGCGCGACGCGATGTCTTGCCTTGGAAATGCCGCCCGCGATAGGCTAACAGGCACCGATAGCAACCGTCTTTGCGCTCATCGAGACGGCACTGGCATGCTGACAGGGTCTCGAACGCATAGCGGAAGACCTCTTCGAGCTGCGAAGTCGCTCGCATGAGTTCCCGCAGATAGCCGGTACCCCCCGGAACTCCGTCGTATAGCACTAGATATCGCCGCCGCGACTCACTGCCGTCTATAGGCTCGTCGTACACAGTCGTATACAAGTGCCCTGGATCGCCTTTGAACTTGCCGCGGAGGCCGAGTTCCAGGGCCGCGACAAACGACTCGATATTTCTTTCGATCTCCGTGGCCGCCACGGGCAGCAACATTCGAATTGCTTCCGACGAGAACTCGCGGTAGAGGTAGCAGGTTCGCACCGCCTTCTCAGCTTCAGGATTGTTTCGGAACGTGCACCACGGAGAATGGTCGAGCTTGCCGTCACGACGTACCTTGCCGCACGCCTGACACAGCTCGAACGAACGGGCTGTTCGTTCGCGGCCGGCCACTTGAATGCGCGCTCCGCCGCCGTTGGTTTCGCCAAAGTTCACTTCGCGCAGCGTGATCTTGCGAAAGAACTCAAACCCAAATGGAACCTCTTCGCAATCCAGGAACCATGCGTCGGTGACGTCCTCATCTTTCTTGAGGACAAA
>JBEKQP010000300.1:0-6862 GCA_049519595.1 Candidatus Korobacteraceae bacterium
ACAGGCGCGTCGGCGGCGAAGAGGTCAACTTGGCCAACATCCTCTCGGACTACTTGCGGGCGGCAGGAGCCCGCGAAGTGACCACGCTCGGTCGGGAAATCCTCTCAAAGCGCATGGCCGTGAAGAACAGTGTGAGTTGCACAATGAAAAAGGAATCCATCTTGGTGTTTCGGAACGCGAGGCACGGTGCCCAACGGTAGCGAACATTTTGAGGTTCATGCATCGGTTGTTTTCCAGTTGGGAGAGAGCCTCATCTCGGACTCTGCTCAAGCCTTGATGGAGCTCGTGAAGAACTCCTATGATGCAGACGCGAACTATTGCAAAGTTACCATCTCGACCTCCAGCGTGCCTCCGGAATCCCACTTTAAGAGGGCGCAGGGTGCAATCGTCGTGGAAGATGACGGAACCGGCATGACGATGGCCGATATTCGACGGGGCTGGCTGACCATTTCCAACTCTTCGAAGCGCGACCTCAAACAACAGAAGAAGACCACGCCCGGCGGACGCACACCCCTCGGCGACAAGGGGCTCGGGCGGCTCGGTACGCAGCGGCTCGGTTTCAATCTTGAGATGTTCACCGTCTCCAAGGGAGAGCGCCTGGAGCACGTGGTGAGAATCCCCTGGGGAAACTTTCGAGAAAGAGGCCTCCTTTCAGAAATCCCTGTGTACTGCGAGAGCCACGAATCACAGCGAAAGCACGGCACAAAGCTCATCATCACTGATTTGCGGGACATTGCAGCCTGGACTGGACAAGCGGCTATCGCGAGCCTCACAGACCGTCTCTCCCAGATGATTTCGCCATATCGTGAAGTACGCAATTTTACGGTCGTTGCGAGTGTAGACGGATATACGCTGGACCTTATCGAAGTCACGGAAAAACTGCGAGAGACAGCACAGCTTCACTACACTCTGGACTTCAATGGCGATCTGTTCTCGATAACAGGGATGGCAAAGTTAGGATATTTACGCCCGTCGGCCTCCCGCGAGCGGGCCTCGTTCGGTGAATTGGTCGAGAGCGACGGCGGCACCGCGTTCCTCTCCTTTTTGCAAGATAGGTATGCGGAGAAGTTCAATTTCTCCCACGCAGGAAAGGAAGGGTGGTTCGCAACGTTCGGCGACAAGAGCGAGTTCGACGATCTCCCAACGCCGGGAAGAGTAGATGGCGTACTCGCGAACCCAGGTCCGTTCACGGGGGAAGTTGACTTCTTTGATCTGGGGAGAGAGAGCACAACGGCGCAGGATATACTACGGACTGAAACCGCAGAACACGCTTGGATATATCGCCCTGAGCGCCGCAAACAACGCCAATCTGGAGGAAACCACCGACCGGGAAGGTTTCAAGGCGACCCCATATTACGAGAATTTCGAGGCGCTCCTCAAGAAATTCGTGGATTATTCGGGTCAGGTTCAGGAAGCGCTCCGTCGCGGGTGGATCGAATTTCGCAATCAAAGCCAGCTCCGCGCCGCGAGTATCAGTAAAGATGCCTCACCCGAACAACTGTCCGGTGCAATCCGCGAACGATTGAGCCAGGCCGCCGGGTATAGGGTAGCGCTCGCAACAATGCGGGTCCGTCTCCAGGATAAGGCGGAGGCAAGCAGCAGGATCGCCGCCAACCTTGGGGGCGGTCCAACCGGAGCAGCAGAATTGGAACCGGTGCGCGCGCAATTGGCGGAATTGCAGGCGGTCGTGGATGCGTCCAGACGCAGCATTGAGGAGATCGAAAGATATCTGGGTGAGTTGCAAGAACTTGAAAATGTGAACGCCGTCCTTCGTGAGCAGATTGGGGCTCTTCGGGAACAGATGCAGCACGTTTACGAGGTGGTGGGGCTCGGTCTCACCGCAGAGGCGGTGTCGCATGAGATCAATAACATTGCTGCGCAGCTTGCTGAGCGCAACCAGCAGCTGACGCGTCACTTGCGGGCCAACGGCATCCGAGATGCATCCATACATAGCTTCACCCAATATGTGGCCACCACGGTGGCAGGACTCCGAAGGCAGCTCATATTCCTCGCGCCATCCCTGAAGTATCTTCGTGAAAAACGAGAAGAAATCGAGATCCGAGCGTTCTTACAGGAACTCGTTCGGCACTACACGCCAGCACTCAGCCAACAGTGGATCGGCTTTGGCTTCGAGATGAAACGGGAACAACCATTTCTTGTGCGGATGAATCGCGGCAAGTTGATCCAGGTAGTGGACAATTTTGTGCGGAATTCTGAGTATTGGCTGAAGCAGGATATTGCCGGGAAACGGATCGCTACGGGCAGGATTACGTTTGGCGTGAGTCGACCTCATATCACGATTAGTGACAACGGCCGCGGGGTCGATCCAAGTCTGCAAGGTCGAATCTTCGAGCCTTTTGTGACCGCAAAGAAGGCGGGGGAAGGGCGCGGGCTAGGCCTCTACATCGTTCAGCAGTTGCTCCATGCGGAATCCTGTGATGCGCGCCTCCTGCCCGAAGAGAACTCATTCGGACGCAGATACAAGTTTGACATCGATCTCACAGGAGTCGTCATTGATTGAAGCGACGATAATCGAGAACATCGACCGACTCATGGATGTGGCTCGGGTGACCCGGGTCGTTTCGATAGACGACATGTACTACGGAGGAGTGAATGTAGCGGAGGTTGGTGGATTGGTCGTCGAAGTGGGTCCCGCCGTGGCGAAGGCCGTCTTTGGCACCGGAGAAGGGATTGATTTTGATGGTGAACCAGACGTCGTCCTCGCTCAATTGCAACGGGCATGGGCGCGGTTCGATCCCGGCTTCAGAAGCCGCATCTTCCATGAACTCCGTTCAAACACCACTCCAAGGGGCAAAATCGATTGGAGCGCGAGAGTAGCTCTGGGCTCATGCTTCGGCAAGTATGAGTTCAGGCCCCTGTCGCTCGCAGAGTGGCGCGCACAGCAAGATCAACTGGTCAATCCTGCGAAGGAGAGAACGCTTCTGCTCTTCGACGAGGATTTCAGTGGAGAGCCCGGCGGGACGGCTCACACTGGTCTCCAGCTTGTGAAGGAGGTCCTTGCGATAGATACCTCCGAGGACATCATTTGCGGTCTCTTGAGCCACAATTACACGATGGAAGACGTTCATGACGCGTGGCAACACTTGTGCCAACATGAAGGCCTGGACCCATTGCGATTCGTCCTGATTCCGAAGGAATCTGTCGATCGTGAGCCATTGGGATTTGGCCGGCTCATTAAGCTCACCGTTCTTAACAGCGCTGCGCAGAAGTTGAAGGTGGAGGCATCGAAGGTTCTGACCGCCGCGTGCGATGCCGCAATCAAGCTGCTATCTGAGTTGGACATTTATGATTTCGACCAGATCGTATTTCGTTCTTCTAATAGCGAGGGAGTATGGGAGCCGGATACCCTCTTTCGCGTGTTCCATCTTTTCCATCGCGACGAGATTCGTAAGCTTGCAAAAACGGATCGTGCACTGAACGAACTCGCCGATGATATGCGAAGGATCAGCCTCGTTCCAATGGGCACGTCCGCAGTCCCCAATGCAAGAACGTGGTTCGTGCAGCGCCTGGAGATGTATGAGGACGAGCAGGCTCTCAACAGCCATTTGATGCCTTTGGAGCTCGGAGATATCATCCAAAAGACTGGGGCCTCTTCTAAGCGATTCATAATTCTGGGTCAACCGTGCGAATTGATGGTGCGAACGAACGGAAAGAGAGATGGCAGGGTCAGCGAGGTCACGATTGCAGAGATCGTACCTTGGCGCGAAGGGATCGACCCGACCAGTCACTTTGAACTCAGGTTTTTCGAGAAAGGCCAAAAGTATTACGTTGCATTCAAAGATACGCACATAGTCAACCTCTGCGTTTTGGACCTATGTTGCTTCAATCAGGATGGAGCGTCGAGAATCACCGTCACCGAGAAATGCCCTCCGGGCGTGATCCCCGCCTGGCAAGCGCGGTATCAAGAGTTGTGCGAGATCGGATCGAAGCTGCTAAATCGCTATGCCCGACTGGCTACCCTTCGGCTTCAGTCACCTCAGATTAACGTACTCCTCCTGCGATCCAGCCACGACAACGTCTTTTCTGGGAGCGCCGATCCGGGAAATCATCGTATAACCTACAACGTGAAGCGCGTTGGCCGCCTGCGTTCGGCTCGCGCCGGGGCGCTGCTCAATCGCTATTTTGCGTTTCTTGGGCGCGAAGCATTTGATCATGAACTGACCCGAGGTTTCCCAGATTCGTGAGTTATCACTCGCTGTTGGACGACAATGCGGCTTCGGACTAATATGGAAGGGACCCGAAGAGCCACCAGATTTCTAGGCGAATGGCGCGGAGATGTGCTGAGGTCTCAACGGGTCGCAAGCTGCAATGAATGAAGCAGATACTTGTAGAAAATACGTTTTGCCGAAGCTCTACGCTGCCGCGTGGACCGACGAGCAGATCAACGAGCAGCGCACCTTCACGGATGGGCGAATTGTCATCGCCGGAAAGCGTCCTTTGCGCCGTCCGCAAAAGCGCGCGGACTACCTCCTCCGGTATCGGCGGGATTTCCCTATCGCCGTGGTTGAAGCCAAGGCCGCATACTTGAAGCCTGGCGATGGCTTGCAGCAGGCAAAAGAGTACGCGCAGATTCTTGGGCTGAAGTTTGCTTATTCTACGAATGGGCATGGAATCGTTGAGCACGATTTCCTTTCAGGCCTTGAAACGGATCGCGAGGACTTCCCAACCCCTGATGAGCTCTGGAAACGGCAAAGTGCAGCGGAGGGTATTGGCGAGGATGCCGCGAGCCGTTTGCTTGCGCCCTACTACCACCTCTCGGGAAAGTCACCGCGCTACTACCAGGGGATTGCGATCAATCGCACCGTGCAAGCGATCCTCCAAGGCAAAAAGCGAATACTCCTGACCTTGGCGACCGGCACGGGAAAAACTGTAGTGGCATTCCAGATTTGCTGGAAGCTATGGAATTCGCGCTGGAATCGCAAGGGTGAATATCGCCGCCCAAGAATCCTTTATCTTGCAGATCGCAATGTTCTCGTGGACGAACCAAAGGACAAGATTTTCGCGCCTTTCGGCGACGCTCGGTGCAAGATCGAAGGGGAAGCGGTCAAGAGCCGGGAGATGTACTTCGCCATCTATCAGGGCATTGCAAGGGACAGTCACCGCCCTGGTCTTTATCGGGAGTACCCGCGCGATTTCTTCGATTTGATCATTGTGGACGAGTGCCATCGCGGCAGCGCCCGCGACGAAAGCAACTGGCGCGAGATTCTGGAGTATTTTGAGGATGCCTTCCAGGTCGGCATGACGGCCACGCCGCTGCGGGAGGACAACCGGGACACCTACCGCTATTTCGGCAACCCTATTTATACCTATAGCCTTCGCCAAGGGATCGACGATGGTTTTCTCGCCCCCTATCGTGTGCATCGCATCGTCTCAACCGTGGACGCGGCGGGCTGGCGCCCTACTCCTGGACAGCTCGACCGCTACGGTCGGGAAATTCCGGACGAGCTTTATGGAACTCCTGAATTTGACCGCATCATCGCGCTCAAAGCACGAACGCAAGCCATTGCCCGGAATATCACCGAATTCATGAAGAAGACGGATCGTTTCGCGAAGACGATTGTGTTCTGCGTGGATCAGGAACACGCCGAGGAAATGCGCAAGGAGTTAAACAACTGTAACAGCGACCTCGTGCAGCAGTATCCCGACTATGTGGTGCGGATTGTCTCCGATGAGGGTCACATCGGACGCGGCTTCCTGAGCCGCTTCATGGAACTGGAAACAACTACGCCCACCATCGTCACGACCTCGCAAATGCTCACCACCGGCGTGGACGTGCAGACGTGCAAGAACATCGTCCTCGTGCGGACTATCAACTCCATGACCGAGTTCAAGCAAATCATCGGGAGGGGTACGCGCGTCCGCGACGATTACGGCAAAATGTATTTCGACATTTTGGACTACACCGGCAGCGCCACTCGTCTGTTTGCCGACAAGGATTTCGATGGCGATCCGACACTCGTCACAGAATCCACGATGGACGAATCCGGCGAGACAGTGGGAACACCGGAGATTGTGGAAGAACAAGAAGCCACTCCGGAGGAAAAGGAAGAGGGAGCGGTCACCACGCTACCGCCCGAAGAAGAGGATGGAGAAGGAGAGCGGCGCAAGTTTTATGTGGATGGTGGATCGGTGGAGATTGCCGCGCACCTCGTATACGACCTCGATGCTGATGGAAAGCGGCTCCAGGTGAAGAAGTTCACTGACTACACCGGCGAGAAGGTGCGGAACATGTATCCGTCTGCGGCTGCTCTGCGCGCCGAGTGGAGTAACGCAGAGGAACGAGCGGCGATCATTGAAGCCCTCAGAGAGCGCGGCATTACCTTCGAGGAATTGGCGGAGGCCGCAAAGCAGCCGGACGCCGATCCTTTCGATCTTCTTTGCCACGTCGCCTATGAATACGGCGCGGCGCAGTTCCAGATCCCCGACGCACTGAAGGTGCCCCCAATCTCGCAGCATGGTAACGTCATTGAAATTGCCGCCTTATTTGGCGGCGGAGATAATCTGCGGTCCGCTGTCGAGGAACTGCAACGGTTGCTGTACGTCGCATAAGGGAAAACCATGCCAAAAGGAACCAAGAAGAAAAGAATAGAAGCACCACAGTCCAGCGCGCAGCAGCTTGGATCAATCGTCAAATCCTGCCGAGACATCATGCGCAAGGACAAGGGGCTCAGCGGCGACATCGACCGATTACCCATGCTCACCTGGGTAATGTTCCTGAAGTTTCTTGACGACATGGAAACCATCAGGGAGGAAGAATATAAACTCGCGGGGAAACGATTCCGGCCTGGGATTGAAGCACCCTACCGTTGGCGCGACTGGGCGGCGAAACCAGACGGCATAA
>JBEKQP010000301.1:0-5304 GCA_049519595.1 Candidatus Korobacteraceae bacterium
ACGTCTACGACGTCGTCGGCGAGTGAGCGGCCATTGTTGGGGAACGATGCCGGACGCCTGGGATCGTAGAAAAGGATATCGGGCAGCAGTGTTCCTGCCACCCGTTTTGCATCTTCTGGCGTATGCCACCTGCGTGCTCCAGCCCGTGTGCGAAGACGGCCACAAAACGGGCATCATTGGCGGGCTCAGCGGCGAGGTAGGCAGCGTTTTCTTCGCCGCTAAGAAAGGGTGTTTGCTGGGGCCGCGCGCCGCGGTCGGCCTGCACCCATTTGCCGCCCTGATTGGCGAGCGTGCGTGCCCAGAGACCGACCTTTCCAGCCCCCAGTGCGGAGTTCGGCAACTCGATCGCGATGCTGCACACGTCTTTGTCGGCAAAGAAATCGCTGCCGGTGAACTGCAGGTTGTTGAGGGCGCCCTGCACGTCGAAAAAGAAGGGATCGCTGCGCCAACCCGCGAAGAAGCGGTAGTCGCCCGCGTCGGTGACATGCGCCTCCCGGCCCGTGGAGACGGGTGCCCGTTCGACGATGACCTGCCCTGTGTCAGCCGTGCCGGCGGCCTGCGCTCCCTCTACGCGGCGCAGCGTCGCGGTCTGCGTCCCGCGCTCGGAGGCGAAGAAGCGCACGCGGTATGCGAGATTGGCGACGGCATCGCCGTCGGTGTCGATTTCGAGTTCGTAAAGTGCCTCGGTGGAGAATGGCTCGGTGGTGGTGGTCCCCGGCGGGTCCACGCTGGCGGATGGGTGTACGTTCATGATGAGGATTGACTTGCCGGAGTCACTTGGCTTGGGGAAGGCGTAAAGATCGGTGAAATCGAGACGGGCGTCCCCGTGGGGGAACCCAAAGTTAGGACCGGAGTAGTGATGGGACATGAGTCACCTTCTCTTTGTTAGGGATCGCTATTGTAGATACTCTCCACCCTCGATGGGTTGTGCCGAAAACGTGAGAGTGCCGCGCATCGAACGCCTGAAATTTACCGAGTCGCCGACCAGCTCAGGCCAGTACGCTTCAATAAGGCAGGGTGTCTGCAGAATCGCTTATTCAAGCCATTCTGCTTTTGCGTTGTCACCTACTAACAATCTGCTCGCCTGCTGTCGCACCCAGCGTGGCGACTTTGACGGCATGGTGAAGGCGGGGAACAACTTTCTGTACTGCGCTGGGACGATTTCTCCGAGGCGCGACTCGACAGCCTTTCCAAATACGATCACTTTTTTCGGGTTTTCCAATCCAGATTCAGGTCAGAATCTCGTACGATGCTCCTCGTTTCAATTCGCTTTAGCCTTGCATAGATGCTTGTGGGCAGTATAATGCGGGCTACATTAAACAGGGAAGGAAGAAGCACATGCGGCGTATAGCAATGCTTATCATTCTATTGGCATTGGGCACAGTTTCTTTGATGGCAGGCGACATGACGAGCGCACAACCTGTGGCAGCGCCAAACCAAGCACCCACGGGCATACTGAAAACTCTGGAAGATCAAATTGATCCGCAAGTATCTGCGTTACTGATCATTGACATGCAGAATGACTATGTGGCGGACAATGGCAAGCTGGGAAAGGCTGGGGCGGATGTAAAAAGGATACAGGCCTCTGTCCCTGCCATGAATAGCCTCATCATGGAAGCTCGTAAGGCCGGTGTGTTTATTGTTTGGATTAAGACAACTCATTCGTTCAAGGATGCCTTGCCAAACTATGTGGTAAGCAATGTTGCAAGAGTAAAGGACCGGCCATTTGTAGAGACGGACTTCCTTGTGCAAGAGGGATCACAGGGTGCCGAGTATTATGAGAAGTTAACCAAGAGGCTTGACGGTGAGCTTGAAGTCACCAAGCATACGTACGGCGCGTTTACAAATACATCGCTGGACACGTATCTGAAAGCCAGAGGAATTAAAACCATCCTCAATATCGGGACGCTTACCAATGTATGTGTTCAAAGCACCGCGCTGCAAGGATGGTTTCTAGGATATTACTCGCTCATCCCTGGCGACGCTGCTTCCTCGAACGATTTGTCTCTTCACCAAGCGGCCTTGAAGAATTACAGTACATTTTTTGGGCTTACGCCATCGAACGAAGATATAGTTGCCATTTGGAAAAAATACGCTGCCAAGCATTAAGGCCAGCGGTAGGGCGTCGAAGCTGCTTGGTACGGGACGTTATTCGGCCGATGAAACTCTCGTGACCTGCAACTCATGCCATTTCGCAGCGCAGGTCCGGTTCGTTAAAACAAAAAGTACCGCTGCGCTAGAGGCAGTATGCGGGCGGGCTCGCACGTGATCAGTCTGCCGTCCACGCGCACCTCGTAAGTCTCGGGATCAACTGAGATGTCCGGAGTGGCGTTGTTGTGAATCATGTCTTTCTTCGCGATTCGCCGGCAGTTTTGGACTGGCGTGACGATTCGCTTCAGCCCCAACTTTGCCGCGATTCCGGCTGCATAAGCCGCCTGTGAGACGAATGTGACGCTGGTTGCGGCGGTTGCTCCGCCGAAACTGCCAAACATCGGCCGGTACAGAACCGGCTGAGGCGTGGGAATCGACGCGTTCGGATCGCCCATCGTGCTCCAGGCAATGAACCCGCCTTTGACCACCATTTCCGGCTTCACTCCGAACATGGCGGGCTTCCACAAGACCACATCGGCTAGCTTGCCCGGCTCGATGGAGCCGATCTCGGCGGCCATGCCATGCGTGATCGCAGGATTAATGGTGTACTTCGCCACGTAACGCATGACACGGCGATTGTCATTGCGCGCCGAATCCTCCGCCAGAGGGCCGCGCTGCGTCTTCATCTTGTGTGCGGTTTGCCAGGTGCGCGTAACCACCTCGCCGATGCGGCCCATCGCCTGGGAGTCGCTCGATAGCATGCTGAGCACTCCCATGTCGTGCAGGATGTCTTCGGCCGCGATGGTCTCCGGGCGGATGCGGCTTTCGGCAAAAGCGACATCTTCCGGTACCTGCGAATTCAGGTGATGGCACACCATGAGCATGTCGAGGTGTTCGGCAAGCGTGTTTACGGTGTAAGGACGAGTGGGATTGGTGGAGGATGGTAGCACGTTCGGGAACGATGCGATGCGGATGATATCGGGTGCGTGACCGCCGCCCGCTCCTTCGGTGTGATAGGTATGGATGGCGCGTCCCGCGATGGCAGCCACCGTGGCCTCAAGAAAGCCCGCCTCGTTGATCGTGTCGGTATGGATGGCGACTTGAATGTCATATTCGTCGCCCACGGTCAGGCAGGCGTCGATCGCGGCCGGAGTCGTTCCCCAGTCCTCGTGCAACTTGAGCCCGCAGGCGCCCGCCTCGATCTGCTCGGCCAGAGGTTCGCGGGAGGCCGCGTTCCCCTTTCCAAAAAAGCCAAGATTCATCGGCCAGGCTTCGGCTGCCTGCAACATGCGTGCAAGGTTCCATGCTCCCGGGGTGCAGGTGGTCGCGGCGGTTCCGGTGGCCGGACCGGTTCCACCGCCAATCATGGTGGTAATGCCGTTCGAGATCGCCTCGTAGAGCTGCTGCGGCGAGATGAAGTGAACGTGGCTGTCAATGCCACCGGCCGTCGCGATCAGGTTTTCGCCAGCGATGACTTCGGTTGCCGCGCCCACCACCAAATCAGGGTCAACCCCGTCCATGGTGTCCGGATTCCCCGCCTTGCCGACCTTGACGATGCGCCCATCCCTGATCCCGATGTCACCTTTCACGATGCCCCAGTGATCGATGATCAATGCATTCGTGATTACCAGATCGAGCGCGCCATGTTCCTTCTCCCGCCTTGCGAGGCTGCTCTGGCCCATGCCATCGCGGATGACCTTGCCGCCGCCGAAGGTGATCTCGTCGCCATAGCAGGTGAAGTCCTTCTCAACCTCAACGATCAATTCGGTATCAGCCAGGCGGATGCGGTCTCCGGTGGTTGGACCGTACAAATCGGCGTAGGTGCGGCGTGGGATGGTAAGACTCATCGGGTCTTCTCCTGATGATCGTTAAAGCCTGCTTCCCGGAGCCTGCTCAGAGCGCGATCGCGATTACCGTGAGCATCGAGTGCACCCGCTACCAGTCCGTGAAATCCGTGAACGACGCGCGCTCCTCCGATAGTCGTGAGCTCGACGTGCTTCTCCTCGCCCGGCTCGAATCGCACTGCGGTGCCCGAGGCGATGTTGAGTCGCATGCCATAGGCTGCCGCGCGATCGAATTCCAGAGCTCGGTTAGCTTCGAAAAAGTGGTAATGGCTGCCGACCTGGATCGGTCGATCCCCCCTGTTTCTCACCAGCACACGCACTGCGCGTCGGGTACCGTTGGCTGCGATGGGATCTGATTCTAGAAAGTACTCGCCCGGCTTCATAAGCACTCCGCTATTTGATGGGATCGTGAATCGTGACCAGCTTGGTGCCGTCGGGAAACGTCGCCTCCACCTGAACCTCGTGAATCATCTCCGGAATGCCCTCCATCACCTGCTCGCGCGTAAGAATCGTTGTGCCCAAGGACATGATCTCGGCGACACTCTTGCCATCGCGCGCGCATTCCATGACTTCGGCGCTCAGCACGGCTACGGCTTCCGGATAGTTGAGTTTCAGTCCGCGGGCCTGGCGGCGACGGGCAAGATCCGCCGCCACGACGACCAGCAGCTTTTCCTGCTCGCGAGGTGTAAGGTGCAAGGAATTCCTCCGAAACTGAGCTCTCGATCCGCCTGCCTATTAATTCACTTTGCGTGGCGGAATCGGTTCTAGGTTATACATAAGCAGCTTGGCTGCTCGCCAAATTTCGCGCAATCCCGCGAGGATAGAATGGCCCTCCCGCGCGACACAACGGACTACCAACCCGTGGGCGACGAGTGTGCTGACGCCCCAAAGCACATCTCCAGGACTATTCAGCGCTCGCGCGATACCACGAAGTCGCTGCTCGGCATCCAGCCAGAAGTCGGGCTCCAGCCCTACGCGGCAGAGATAGAAGGTCGCCCAGTAGCGATAGTGACCAAGCCTCGCCCGTGATTCCAGTGCATACTTTCTCGGCTGCAACCGAGCGTGGTCGCAGAGGATGGGGCGATTGAGCGCCAGCACCTCCATCGTGAGCTCCACGCTGTCGTAAGCGAAGAGCTCGCCATGTGCCTCGCGGCCCGGGGCCAGGATCTCCCACCAGAACAAACCGGCGCCAGAAGAAAGCTCGATGCTGGTGCGCTGGCAAAACCGGGTATGCGCGAAGGGGATAATCGGGTCGGGCACATATTCGAGCAGCGCATTTTCCGACACGCGAATGGTATTGGTCTGCACCATAGTGGGAGCCTCCGCGCGCGGCCGGTAGAGGCGAGTTGCGCCCGTGGTTGTCACCTGA
>JBEKQP010000302.1:0-5296 GCA_049519595.1 Candidatus Korobacteraceae bacterium
CGTTCTTGAACGAGACCTGTCGGGCCAGCCCATCCGTGATTCCCGGGGTCGCCCACTAACGAAGAAGATTCCATTCTCCGACGTGACGATCATCCGTGAGATCGCCGCGTCGCTTTAAGGGTGAACATGGCAGACTTCTATGATGCCCGTGGCAATACCTACTTTGTCGCTTCGCCGGAGGAGATTGGCCGGTTCGCTGAAATTCCTCGAACTGCCGCCAAGGCCGCCATGTCGCGCGGGCAATGGGCGGTTCGCGCGATCGAACGCATCTGCGGCCGGGTGAACGCTTCTTGCACCCCAGCAGGCGCAACTTCAGCGCCCGCCGGTGACCCCGCTGAGGGCAAGAGATTCCTATCGGACGGATTATTAGTCGGACCGTTCCCCGACGAAAACGCCTTTGGCATGCTGATCGTCAACACAGACGGCACACTTGCGGAACGCAGCGGGAACGGCCTGACGATTTTCTCCCAGTTCCTGGTCGACACCGGAAAGGCCAATCGCACGGATGCTTTCGTTGTGCGCATCTACAAGCCTCCGACGCCATTGGTCGAGGCTCGGATTGAAGCAGCGGTACGAGACGGACGGAACGGATTCTGGATCGACATGGGCGTGCCAACCTATGGGCTCTCCGCGGTTGGTGCATCTCCCGAATACGTCGGCGTCTCTGAGTTTGAAGGTCACGGCACCCTTCGTGTTTTCGATCTCGAACAGATCGAGGCATCGTGGTCGTGCAGCCAGTTTGTGAATGTTGGCAATCCGCATTGTGTAACCTTCCTGAAAGACCACAGCCTCTTGCCTTCGATGGAGCAAATCGGGTCGCAGAATTGGATGCCCCGTCTGACCGCCGTTGCAAATAGTACCGAAAGCGATGGAGTGCGAGGCGAAGGACGCCCGTGTAAGCACGGAATTAATCTGCAGTGGGCTTCCGTCCTTGGTCCGGATAGCATTGCTATGAGGGTTTTCGAGCGTGGCGAGGGACCTACATTGTCCTCCGGAACCAGCGCAACGGCCGTCGCCAGTGCCGCAAGGTCGCTGGGGATTCTAAGTGCCAGGATCGTCAATGTTGTGGCGCCGGGAGGCGCTGCGCCAATTCGATTCGATGAAAGCGATGGTGTGTTGAAGCGCGTAATGCTATTTGGCGAGGCTCAACGAACGAATCCGCATTAATAACCCACAAAGAGAATGACGGGAACATGACATATATCAATGACAACTATCTCAAGCTGACTGCTGGTTACTTGTTTGCTGAAATTGCTCGCCGTGTGAAGAAATTCTGCGACGAAAACCCTTCCGCAAAAGTTATCCGATTGGGGATTGGGGATGTTACCGAACCGCTTGGCCCCGCGGTGATTCAAGCGATGCATGCAGCCGTCGATGAAATGGCCGTGCGGTCATCGTTCCGTGGCTATGGGCCCGAGCAAGGCTACGACTTTCTGCGCGAAGCCATCGCCAAAAACGACTACCAGTGTCGCGGTGCCAACATTGACGCGGATGAGATTTTCGTCTCCGACGGGTCAAAGTGCGATTCCGCAAATGTTCTGGATATCTTCGGAGCAGGTAACGTCATCGCCGTCCTCGACCCTGTTTACCCGGTGTACGTGGATACCAATGTGATGGCCGGCAACACTGGTCCGGCAGACGCCACTGGCCGCTACGGCGGATTGGTTTATCTTCCGGCTACAGCGGAGAACGATTTCGTTCCGGAGCTTCCCAAGCAGCGCGTCGATCTGATTTACCTGTGCTATCCCAATAACCCGACCGGCATGGCTGCAACGAAGGAAATGCTGAAGCGTTGGGTCGACTACGCGCACGAGAACGGCTCGATCATTCTGTACGACGCCGCCTATGAGGCATACATTACCGACCCGTCCATTCCGCATTCGATTTTTGAAATTGATGGAGCCAGGGAGGTCGCGCTCGAATTTCGCAGTTTCAGCAAGACGGCCGGCTTCACCGGCGTTCGGTGCGCCTTCACCGTCATTCCGAAAAGTCTCAAGGGAAAGACGCGGGATGGCCGCGAAGTCTCGATCCATTCGCTGTGGAATCGACGGCACAGCACCAAGTTTAACGGTGTCTCTTATCCCGTTCAGCGAGGCGCAGAAGCGATTTATTCGCCGGAAGGCAAGCGGCAGGCTCGAGAAACCATTGCGTTTTACCTCACGAACGCCAGGCTGGTGCGTGAAGCACTGACGAAACTGGGGATACAGGTCTATGGCGGCGTGAATGCACCTTACGTGTGGC
Source organism: Candidatus Korobacteraceae bacterium (assembly GCA_049519595.1). Classification (GTDB taxonomy): domain Bacteria; phylum Acidobacteriota; class Terriglobia; order Terriglobales; family Acidobacteriaceae; genus CAWBRT01. The sequence goes on from JBEKQP010000302.1 coordinate 2,242, forward strand.
TGAAGACCCCCGGCAGTTTGAGCAGTTGGGACTTCTTCGACAAGCTGCTGCGGGAAGCCCACTTAGTGGGAACACCAGGGAGCGGGTTCGGAACCTGCGGCGAGGGCTATTTCCGTTTGAGCGCATTCAACAGCCGAGCCAACGTCGAAGAAGCCGCACACCGCTTTGCCAAAATCATGTAGTCTCATCTAGCGCAGATTCAGAGTCAGTGTATCCGGCACGATCATCGCCGGGCTGAAAGTCACCCCAGCGAACGCAAATGCGGCCGTCGCCGGGGACTCCGGTTCGCCCACCCCGTCAACGGCGAAAGAGGCCGTTGCCGGGGACTCCGGTTCGCTCGCCATGACAGTCTGATATATCGGGATATGCCTATTGGGAAACCGGTCTAGCATTGCCGGCGTAGTCGGGAACTCAGCGGACGCAGTAAAGCCGCGTCTCTGGCTGCTCTTTTTGCCTGGGAAATAGCCCCACGTCAGCCCAACACCAGGGCGGTACGTGGGGCACTCGCTTCTATGAAGAATTCAAAATGGCCGCGGCCCTTTCTTCAGCTCGTTTGCCGCTTACCGGGTTGATTTTGTATGCTATCCGCCATGAAGGCCCTGCAGCCCCTGCTCGGGCGAACCCTGCTCGTGCTGGCGCATCCCGACGATGAATGTGTGACTTACGGCGCATTGCTGCAAAGAATGGCCGATCCCATCGTTCGTTTCATGACGGACGGCGCACCGCACGATCCCTATTTCTGGTCGCACTACGGCTCGCGCGAGGCTTATGCTGCTCTCCGCCAGCAGGAGGCCCGGCGTGCGCTGGCGAGGATAGGTGTCCAGCGTGTCGAGTTCGTCTCCGACGGCTACCACGGCAGAGAGCGCGACGGCAATTCTCCGCGGGGCGGTCGCGCGGCATCCGACATCCTGGTCGATCAGGAGTTGTTTCGCATATTGCCGGCGGCTTGGCGCGAGCTCGCCGATGCGGTCGAGCGGCTGCAACCACAGGCGCTGCTGACCCTGGCCTACGAAGGCGGTCATCCGGATCACGATAGTTGTAACCTGCTGGTGTCGCTGGCTGCCAGGCGATTCAAGCTGCCAGCCTGGGAGGCGCCGATCTACAACCGGGCTGACGAAACGAGTGACGGACGCCTGGAGCCGCACCGATTTTCTAAAGAAAATGGTACGGAAATCGATGTCCGTCCGACCGCGCACGAGGTTGAGCAGAAGCGTGCAATGTGGCGCGAATATGCTTCGCAGGGCGATTTCCTGGAAATTTTTTCTCCGGAGAAAGAGAGCATGCGTCCCTTGGCCGCCTATGACTATTCAAAGCCTCCGCACCCGGGCCAACTCAACTACGAGCGCTGGCAATGGTCTATGACTGGAAACGACGTTTGCCGGGCATTCGTCTCGTTTCTTGAGCAGATGGGGGAGCCTGGGAGCGAAGGCGACGTTCATTCACAACCGTCGGCGAAGATTAGAAGCTGAAGCTAGGCCGGTTTCCCAATAGGTATATCCCGATATATCAGACTGTCATGGCGAGCGCAACGGGGTCCCCGGCGACGGCCGCTTTTGCCGTTGCTGGGGTGGAAGTCGAGCCACCTTTTGTTTCTACTGCTGAAAAACAAAGGTGGCTCCGCTCCCCTGCCCCAACACGCGCAACTACGGCGCGTGCCGGGGACCCCGTCGCGCTCGAACAGCTTCTTGCTTATCAAATGTAATGTCGGGTACGCAGCCCGGCTGCTCAATCACCCCAGCGAGCCGAGCCTCGCCGGGGACCCCGATTCCGGCCACGGGCGCTCGGCGCTCCGGTCGCCATGACATTCTCCCGGAATTTTGGGATACACCAACTCGGGAATCGCTGTAGCGCCTCACGATGGATTCCGAGATCAAACAATTGATAACGTGAGCCTGACTGCCTTATCGGACACATCTTCCGCGAATCCGCTCTAGGGCAGGCGTTCCGGCGGGACGGCGTAGCACACCAAGTCCCAGCCATCTGCAACATGAGGACGGAGAAACAGCGAATGTTGCGGTGCCAGCTGGTGAATTTTGAGCGGAATTTGCCAAAGATCTGTTGGAGTGTGGTACACGCAGATGGCCAGCAGCGGCTGAGAGCGGCGGATGAGATCTTGCGCGCCTTCAATCGCTCCCATTTCCGCTCCCTCTATGTCCATCTTGATGAATGTGGGACTCACGCCCTTCAGAAGCTCGTCCACTGGAACCTGCTCCACTTCAATATCGCCACTGCTTGAAACGGCCTGGATCGTCCCTGACTGGAATCGTACGACCGCGCGACGGGCTCCCACCGCAAGATGGTAAGCAGTGATCCGGTCCCGCTCTGGCAAGGCCGAAATAGTGCGGCAAAGTTGCGCGTAGTTCCTCGGATCGGCATCGATCGTGAAGATACGAAGAAATCCGGGAGCACGCTCCAGAAACCTGCGTACGGTGACTCCGTCATAAGCACCACAATCAACAAATACTTCCTGAGGCGATAGACGAACGAGTTCAGCGGGGAAATACTGGTCCGGTTGTGGAGGGGACAGTTCACCGAGGCTCCCAAGCGCGCGCCAGCGCACCTGGCTCAGGTACTCTTTGCGCGAGAAATCGTCCGCCATGAGTGATGCGGATTCAGAAATGGCACTGGCGTTCTCGTAAAACTTGTGCGGAAGATCCTGGCAGTAATCCGGCAGCAGCGTATCAGCGAACTTCCAACGTAACCTTGTAGCGCAAATCACGTTGCGGCAGCCAAGCCCCAACAGTTGCTCGCGCGTGTCAACATAGCGGTGCCCTGGAAACCAAATCGTAACCACGAAGAGCGCCGAGGACCCAAATCGTGCGGCAGCTTGTTCGGGAGAGAGAACCGGAATCCCGTCCACCGCGTCAGAGAGTGAGCGGCTATTGTCGGCGAATGCGAGCGGTACAATCCCTGCCGAGCGTAGGCAGGATAACGACCGACGGCCGAAATTGCCCGCGCCAAAGAGCACAAGTCGACCCTCGCATTTTGACAATTCGCGGTCAAAGGCCGCGTGCTCTCTTTCGCGAACCGACGCTAAAGGTTCGCGGAGAAGCGA
>JBEKQP010000303.1:0-11003 GCA_049519595.1 Candidatus Korobacteraceae bacterium
CCTCGGCGAAAAGCTCGTTCAACGCCCTTGGTTCCACGTTTGGGAACACCGGCTTTTCTTCGATGTGCTCCAAGTATTCAGAGAGTAGATCCACCACTTGATGCCCAATTTCTCTAAATTCCTGCGCGTCCATGAGTTCCCCCTGTCTTCGAGTTTAAACCAGCATTGCGGATGCCCAACAGCGTCCGGCAATCGGCGAGTCGGCGGACCCCGGCAGAAGCGGGCATGGTTTATTACAATGTGCAAATGACACAAACCGTACGCACCATGAATTACCGCATCATGCCGGAAGTCTTTCGGTTGTTTCCGGATTTCTACAGGGGTGTGGTGGTGGCGGGCAACGCGAAAAACGGACCGAGTGATCCGGAGATACTATCGTCCCTGCGCGAGCTTGAGGAAAAGATAAAAAATGATCATCTAGACTTAGCATCGGAACCACGGCTGAAGATATGGGAGGATGCGTACGTGAAATTTGGTTCCAACCCGAAAAAATACACCCCTTCGATCATTTTCCTCGTGAGCCGGATCAACGAGGGGAAGCCAGTCCGATCTATTTCCACCATCGTTGATCTCTTTAATATCATTTCGTTGCGATACCTTGTTCCCTGTGGCGGCGACGATGTGGATACCGTAGAAGGCGACCTGACGCTCGGCATCGCGACCGGCAGCGAAATGTTCGCACCTCTTTTCAAGCCCGACGCCGTGGAGCATCCTTCACCTGGTGAGGTTATTTTTTTCAATCAAAAAAGCGGTCGCGTGTTCTGTCGTCGATGGACATGGCGCAATGCCGATTTTTCAAAAATTACGGAACAATCAAACAATTTGATTATCAATGTTGACGGCCTCGGACCGGTTGTGCCCCGCGAGCGTATTGTGGCCGCGACGAACGAACTTACCGGTCTGCTTCAGAAGCATTGTGGTGCAGCCTCGCGAGCATACATTCTCGACCGTGAAAATCCTGCAATGGAATTCGTTCTCAGTAGCTAAACTGTTTAGAGCACGTTTCATAAACCTATTTCAGAAAACTGCATTAATTCCCTCAGGGGCTAAAGCCCGCATTATTTCCGGCTTTGGACGGCATGGCTGAAGCCATGCCCCTTCAAAGAACCATTTATGAAATATGCTCTGGTCAATTCAGCCGGCCAGCAATCGCGCCTCCGCTAGGGCGGCCTTGTAACCGAAGCCTTCGGCCTCGTCGCGGTTCGAAGCGCCAACGCTAATTTCCCATCCAGGCTCGGACTTTTTGACACCGGTAAGTCCATGGACCTGGACTTCTCCAAATCATTCTCCGGCCGGCGGAGCCCAGATGGTTGGGCTTTTGGGTATCAATCCAAGCTTAACTGAAGCCCGCGATAGCATGCGGTGCATACGGTTCCTCGAGCGCCGCGGTCTCTTCAGGACTCAGGCGCAGGGAGAGCGCGGCTACAGCGTCCTGGAGATGGTGCGGCTTAGTGGCACCGACAATTGGCGCAGTAATTCCCGGCTTGGCGAGTAGCCATGCAAGTGCAAGCTGTGCGCGGGAAGCACCGCGCTGTTCCGACATTTGGCCTAAACGGTCTATGACTTTATGGTCGGCCTCTTCGGTCTGATACAACTTCTTGCCGAATTGGTCGGTTTCCGATCGTTTTGTGCGTTCGGTTTGCCAGGGGCGCGCCAAGCGGCCACGCGCAAGCGGGCTCCAAGGGATGACGCCGATGCCTTCGGACGAGCAAAGAGGGATCATCTCGCGTTCTTCTTCGCGATAAAGCAAGTTGTAATGATTCTGCATGGAAACAAAACGGCTCCAGCCGTGAAGGTCGGCGAGATAGAGCGCTTTGGTGAATTGCCATGCAAACATGGACGAAGCACCGATATAACGTACCTTGCCCGCTTTCACCAGATCGTGCAGCGCCTCCAGTGTCTCTTCGATGGGCGTCTCATAGTCCCAACGATGCGTTTGGTAGAGGTCCACATAGTCAGTTCCCAAGCGGCGAAGGCTCTGGTCGAGTTCGTAGAAGATGGATTTGCGAGAGAGACCGCGGCCGTTGGGTTCGTCGCGCATTGTGCCGTGAACCTTGGTCGCGATGACGACGGCTTCGCGGCGCGTGTTTGCTTTAAGGAAACGCCCGAGCACCTCTTCGCTAGCACCTCCGTAAGTCATACAGCCAAGACAAATGCGGGAAACCTTAAGGCCGGTTTTGCCAAGGTTGATGTAGTCCATTGCTTCTCCTGTATGGCGCGGGCCATTGCGGCCGGAATTGTCCTTTTCTGAATACAAGCATACCGCTCAAAGAACAATTAGGCCCGCTTTCCACGCTTCGCGGTGTTGACACGCTTGGAGCGGAGTAGAAGGATGGCTCCCGTGTGGAAAGGCCGGGAGAGAATCGTTTGAAGGTTCATAGCGCCGCCCTTATTTCTTCGGCATGTTTTCGGCAACCCCTTAAAGCCCATTTCTTTGGATCGCCATCTGACCGGGAATGGGGGGAACAATGACTAAGACCGCGTCGAAACTTCTGGACTTTGGGTCTGTGGTGGTAATTGTCCTGACTCTGGTGCTCTTCCTGGTGGCTTTGTTCCTCAAAGGATTCACGCACGAGTTGCTCCTCGAGGCAGGAGTCTTCCTGGTTTCGGTGAAGCTTATCTTGCTGAGCTGCAAAAACAGTCTCTCTGCCAGACTGGCGGACGAGCGCCTGGCACAGATGCAAGATGCACTGCGCCGAATTGAAGGTCAAGCATTTCCTCCACAGTAACTTGGCAAACCGTCTGCGCCATTCGGCTTTCGGCTACGCCGCCAGGACGCGGCAGACCGCGACGCACAGCTCGTCCATGTTGACCGGTTTGTGGAAGAATTCAGCGGCCCCCATTGATTTCACGGTTTGCTCTACTCCCGGGTCTTCACTGCCGCTGACGACGATTACCGGAATTGTCTGGGTCTTTGCCGAAAGCCGGAGACGTTTGAGAACTTCCAATCCGGTTCCTCCCGGCATGTTGATATCGAGAATGACCGCGTCGGGTCTTTCGCGGAGTGTGGTCATCCAAGCCTGCAAGGCGTCGCTGGCCAAGCTCACCTTGAAGCCGTTCTTGGAAAGGCCGCTCGACATGGCGCGTAACTGCAACAAGCAGTCGTCGGCCACCAGCACCTTTCTGCCGCCCACGATCGGCATGGCAGCCCGGCGGGAAGTTTGTACGGATGCATCTGCCGTGGCGCCCGATTGGCGGCGAACGGCGGCCCTCAGAGTGTTTCCCACAACTTGAATCAGCTCTTCCGAGCCCCTGACCAGATCCAACTTCGACTTTTCGAAAAAGGCGGAAACGTCTGCTTGCCCGAGCTTTGCCTCACTCTGAGTCAGGCTTGTCAGGACAATCACGGGGGTTCTGGAGGTGAGTGGAAGATTCTTCAACGCTTTGATCACATCCCAGCCGCTCAGCTTTGGCAGGAACAGGTCGAGAAGAATCAGATCGGGCGACGTTCTGCGCGCAATCTCCAACGCTTGCTCGCCGTCGACGGCAAAGAGAACCTCAAAGCCGCTCTCTTCCAGCGCGCGCCCGAGCCCCTGTCTAATCACGACGCTGTCGTCTACCAGGAGCACTGTCGCCATGTTGTATTTCTTCCCTTCCCCGGGCTCTCGGGAGTCGCATCGCCATAGGAGCTACTGGTGAGTTCCGGTCTAAAGACATATCGGCAGAGTTCGTGCTCTTCGTTAGCGCGGGGTCAGTGTGATGGTGTATGCCAGAGCTATCAGCCAGCGAGTCGTGGGCTCTCCAAAGAGCTGGTTGGCATTAACTAAGTTGCCAATTGTAAAATAGCTGCTAGAGTGAAATTGTAAACCGCTGTATTGGGCCTCTCGGCTTTGGCGGACACAGTTTCTTTTCCGTAAACGTGGTCAGAACTTATTTCGAAGGATGTGATCCTATGGCAGATATTACAGTGACGCTCCCCTACGGGCGCGAGATGGTCGAAGTAAAGATTCCTGGCGCAAATCTTATCGGAGTCTATTCTCCCAGGGATTACACTCCGGTGGCCAATGTGAAGAACGAAGTGATCCGGGCCATCAACAACCCCATAGCCTCGAAACCGTTAAGGCAGTTGGCGAAAGGAGCCGCCAAAGTTGTGATTCTCGCCGACGACAATACGCGGCTGACTCCAACCGACAAGATCATCCCGGTGATGCTCGACGAGTTGAATGCTGCGGGGATCAAGGATGGGCAAATCACGGTAATTATCGCGCTGGGCACTCATCGATTCATGACCGAGCCGGAGATCCTGGAGAAGTTCGGCGAGGAAGTAGTGAAGCGGGTCACGATCAAGAATCATGACTACAAGAATCCCGCAGCCCTGATCGATCTTGGAAAGACTCCGAATGGTACCAGCGTCTGGATCAACCGCGAAGTCTACGAGGCCGATTTTAAGATCGGAGTGGGCAGCATTGTTCCGCACCACATTCCCGGATTCGCGGGCGGAGCCAAGATTGTGCAGCCTGGCATCTCCGGCGAAGATACGACGGCGGAAACGCATCTGCTCAGCGTCCGCGCGCCCCGTTCCTACCTGGGTGTCGAGGTGAACCCGGTACGCGAGGAGTTGAACAAAATCGCCCGGCAGATCGGGATGAACACGATCGTCAACACGGTTCTCAACCGGCACGGCGAGGTGGTTGGCGCCTTCTTTGGCGATACCGTCGAAGCCTTCAACGAGGGCGTGAAGTTGTCTAAGGAAGTGTATGCCGTCGAGATTCCGGAAGAGGCCGACATCGTTATCTCCAGCTCTCATCCTTGCGACCTTGAATTCTGGCAGGCGCACAAAACGCAGTATCCGTCGGACCTTGCGGTGAAAGCCGGAGGCACGATCATCATCGTTACGCCTTGCTACGAGGGTGTTGCCGTCACCCACTCCGATATCATGGAGATTACCCACTACTCGGCCGATGCCCTGCGCAAGCGGGTGGAGGCCAAGCAAGTCCACGACGAGGTTGCGGCAGCGTTGGCGATCGCCTGGGCGCAGGTGAAGGAACGCGAGAGCGTATTCCTGGTGTCTAAGGGCATCGGGCCGGAAAACGCCCGCAAACTCGGATTCACCTACTTTGCGACTGTCCAAGCAGCATTTGACGCAGCTTTCGCGAAACATGGCGAGAAAGCCAGAGTGACAGTCCTGACACACGCTCCCGACATGCTGCCCATCATCAAGGTAGCCGCGAAGCCAGCCGCCTCCGAACTGCAAACGGTCGGGGCCGCAAAGTAGCGCAAGGGCAGTTAGATACAAAGGCTTCCGGACAGTCCGGAAGCCTTTTGTTTTGCTCAAAGGCACGTACTGGGCGCCGAAGCCGGTACACACAACAAAGAATCAAGAACGAACCACCGTGTCTTGCAAAATGCTACTTGATGGTCAAGGCTACGAGGTGCTTACCATCCCTTGGCGCACCAGCGTTTGAATCTCATAGAGCTTCGCGTGTACAGGATTCAACCACTCTAATGCGGGATTGCTATCTGTCTCACCGCCGTGAAACGTCATAACCAAGCTGATGAAGCATGCAGTTCTGCATTTCATAAGGTCCCATGTTTTCGGGTTTGCTTGAGGGAACCTTGATATTGCACGGCTCGTACACTACATACGCGTTACAATAACCAGTTCCACCACCGCATCGAATAATCCCGGACGGGTTGTCAGGGGTGCCTGGGCCAGCGGGGACGTCTGAAACCGCAGCAATCACAACCCCTCGTGCCTCCAAGGATGCGGCGCTGGGGACCGGCGGAATAAATCCTTCACAGGAAATCGCCCCGGTGTAGCAGTTAGGATCGGCTGGTTCATTCTGTAGATCCCGGTAGGCTGCCCAGAGATCGATCCATTGCGAAGAAGTTTGTGTCTGTGCTCTATTCCACGTCGCTTTTGCGAGAGTTTGAAAATCCGCATCTTGCATGTTCGTCTGATTTACGAACGCAGGCGTGTTAGCGCCCATATGGGTAGCCGCCCCACATCCGGTAAACAAAAACGATGCAGCGATAGCAAATGCGGCGGTCACGATTCTGTGAGTGTTCTTCATGACGTGGTGGTTCCGTGCAAGCGTCCTGCCAACCGGCATCGAGGCGGCCGCTTTAGGAGGCTGCATGGACCATTTCCCGCGTTGTCAGCTTTTCCCGTTCTGTCTTAATGTTTGTTTGGCTCGGTAATTACACTAGAGATTAGCGATCAGATCAGATATGCAGTTTCACGAGCAACGATTAAGATGGGGCGTGAGATCAAAAGTAATCTCTCTCTCCTGATTCCTGATGGGCAATTCCGGGCCGGCGGATTCTTCCTTCCTGGGTCCGTCCGTTTCTCGAAACCAGACCAAATTCCAGACGTCAGAAAGCATCCTAGCGTTCGCAACCGGCTCGCAGAACACAACACGGATCAACACAAGATGAGTTCGCCGCGCACCACCTGTTGGAACGCGATTGCCAGTTCCAATAGAGGCGATTAAGAGATGGCGGCCGGTTGCTGCTTCTGTCAAGTGGCAGGCCCGTGTGCAGCGGTTTTGTACGTGACCACGGCACATCACAGTAAGCAACTGTAGTAAAACGCTGTGTTCACGGCACGCTTATGAACCGCGTACAAACCAGGTACAAAAACGGCGCTGTTTCACGGGTTTCACGAAATTAGCGAGTTCGTATAATCAGCAACTTATAGACCCAGGGGTTGGGCAGGCCGTACACTGTTTACTGTGAACGCAGAGATCATCGCGGTCGGCTCCGAGATGCTGACGCCGTACCGCCAAGACACGAACTCCCTTTTTCTTACCAAGCAGCTTAACGACTTGGGCGTCGAAGTTATATTCAAAGGCGTGGTTGGCGACCACCGTGAACGGTTGGTTGAGTGCATCCGACAAGCCTTGTCGCGCACCGAGATCCTCATCTGCACTGGCGGACTCGGGCCCACGGAAGACGACCTCACGCGCGAGTGCGTGGCGGAAGCGCTGGGGCTCGGCTTGCGGGTCGATCCCGACATTCTGGCCGCGCTCTATGCCCGTTTCGCCACGCGCCGCATTCAGATGTCGCCCAACAATGCCCGCCAGGCCGATATCGTCGAGGGTGCGGAGGTGCTGCGCAATCCACGAGGCACGGCTCCCGGCCAGTTCATGACGGCGCAATACGATGGCGAGCGGAAGATTATCATTCTTCTGCCCGGCCCGCCTTGGGAATTGGAGCCACTTTTCCAAACCGAGTGCGTGCCACGCCTCAAACCACTGCTTCCGCCCAGATTCATTGCGACCCGGGAATTGAAGCTGGCGATGGTGCCGGAGTCGCAAGCCGATCTGCGCGCCGCTCCCATCGAGGTGCAACTGCATCTGCGAACTGGTGCGGATACGGAAGAAGAGGCCCAGGCGAGGGTCGACCGCCTGGCGTCGGAACTTGAGGATGAGTTCGAGGAGTCAGTTTTCTCCACCGCTGGCGAGTCGCTGGAAAAGATCGTCGGCTACTACCTGCAAATGCGCGACGCGACGATCTCGGTCGCCGAATCGTGCACCGGCGGATTGCTTGCCGAGCGCATTACTTCCGTCAGCGGAAGCTCACGTTACTTTGTGGGCGGAGCAGTCGTGTATTCCAACGATTTGAAGTCGCTGTTTTGCAACGTGCCGCCGTTGTTGATTGCCGAACACGGAGCCGTGAGCAAGCCGGTGGCGATAGCCATGGCTGAAGGCATACGCAAGCGCTGCCGCTCTGCTCTCGGCGTGGGCATTACGGGCGTCGCGGGACCAACCGGCGGCACCGAGGAAAAGCCGGTCGGTTTGGTTTACATTGCGCTGGCAGATAATGTTAAGACCGAAGTGACGGAGCGGCGCTTTCCCGGCGACCGCGAGCGCATACGGCACTGGGCCACGCAGCAGGCGCTGGATATGATTCGCCGCCGGCTCATTTAGAGCGCCCGGGCCAGCGGTTTGAGGATCGCACTATGCGTATGTTCGTCGCGCTTGACATCGACGCGGCCATTCGGCAGCAGCTTCAGGAGTTTGTAAACGATCTCCACGCGCACGTTCCCGGGGTACGCTTCGTCGGCCCGGAGACGTTTCATGTGACGCTCAAGTTTCTCGGCGAGACCAACCAGGTTGACGAGATTGAGCGAGCGCTGGCTGCGGTGCGTGGCGTGCCATTTGAGATTTCATTCGGTGGCTGCGGCTTTTTTCCCTCGGCAAACCGTCCCCGGGTGTTCTGGGCCGGGATTGAAGCCCCGGACGAGCTTCAGGTTGTGGCCACCCGGATTGATGAAGCAATGCGCACACTCGGATTTCCGCCGGAGCGTGGACCGTACACGCCGCACCTGACGCTGGCGCGTGCCGGGTCTGGTAATCCTCGGGGCAAGTCCGGCGACCGGACGGACGCGAGGCTCCAGGCCATTCAGCAATACTTATCCGGCAAGCCCGCGCCCGAGTTCGGTACAATGGCTGCTCACGAATTCTTTTTGTTTGAAAGCATCCTGTCTCCGCGCGGAGCGACCTACAGGAAAGTTCACCGATATCCGTTGACGTGAACTTTGCTGTTGCGCGGCGGGTTGCATGAGGTGTCCAGCAAATGCCATGCGTGTTTGCCGGGCAATGAGGCCAGTGCCAATTTCAACCTACATTCTCTTTGCCGTATTCGCATACCTTCTGGGGTCGATTCCGTTCGGATACATCCTGGTGCGGATGTTTCTGGGCACCGACGTGCGCCAGACCGGAAGCGGCAACATTGGTGCCACCAACGTGGCTCGAACCGGTTCCAAGGGGCTTGCCATCGCCACCCTCGTGCTCGATATTCTTAAGGGCTACGTCGCCGTGATCCTCGCCTACGCCTATGGCATGCTTGTCGCTTGGCGGCACACATCGCAAGTCAACGGACTTCCGCCGAACGCTCCCGCCAACTCCGCGGTGCAGCAAGCATTTCTGCTGGCGGCGGTGGCTGCATTTTTTGCCATCATCGGACACATGTTTACCGTCTGGCTGCGCTTCAAGGGAGGCAAGGGCGTCGCCACCGGCCTGGGGGTTTTTCTGGCGCTTGCACCAAAGGCGGTACTGATCGTGTTCGCAGTTTTCGTTGCCATTGTGGCCGTCACACGCTACATCTCACTGGGTTCGATAGTGGCTGCCGTGTTGTTTCCGCTCTGCTTCTATCTCCTGCAACCGGCGCATGCCACGCCCGGAGTGCTCGTCATGCTCTCCGGCGTCTCCCTGCTGATCATCTACCGCCATCGAGAGAATATCAGCCGACTGCTGGCCGGTACCGAAAACCGCTTTGGGGCCAAGTAAGGAGAAACAGAAGTGAGCAGAATCGCGGTCATCGGCGCAGGCGCATGGGGTACGTCCCTCACCATCGTGCTCGCACGCAATGGCGTTCACCAGGTGCGCCTCTGGGCGTATGAGGAGGAGGTTCGCCAGTCCTTCGAGAGCTGCCAGGAAAACTCGCTATTCATGCCCGGAGTGGCGATTCCGGCTTCGGTTCGCGTCACCAACTCGCTCGCCGAGGCGCTGGCAGACGCTTCTATCGTGGTCGGCGTCATGCCCTCGCACCACGCGCGCAATCTCTATCAGAGGATGAAGCCATATCTGCGGCCCGAGATGCTATTTATCTCGGCGACCAAGGGACTGGAGACCGGATCGCTGCTGCGGATGAGCGAGGTGGTCCATGCGGTGCTCGCTGCGGAGCCGTCTGGGTTCCGCCCACGCCTCGGCGCGCTCTCCGGCCCTTCGTTCGCGTTAGAGGTGGCTAAGGGCGATCCCACGGCGGTCACCATCGCATCCGACGACGACGAACTGGCGCACACGGTGCAGCGCGAGTTCAGCGATCCCAAGTTCCGCGTTTACCGGCATGATGATGTTGTCGGCGTCGAGCTTGGCGGCTCGCTGAAGAACGTTATCGCGATCGCGGCCGGGGTGGTTGACGGGCTCGAACTCGGCCACAACACCGCCGCTGCGCTCATCACTCGTGGATTGGCAGAGATGACCCGCCTGGTGGTGGCATGCGGAGGACAAGCCGAGACAATGGCCGGGCTCGCCGGCCTCGGAGACCTGGTGCTGACCTGCACTGGCAGCCTCTCACGCAACCGTAGCGTGGGAGTGGAACTCGGCAAGGGACGAAAGCTCAGCGACATTATCAGCAGTATGCACGGCATGGTGGCGGAAGGCGTGCTCACCACCGACGCCGCCGTCGGACTGGCGCTCAAGTACCAGTTGGAGATGCCGATCACGGAGCAGACGCACGCCCTGCTGCACGAGGGCAAATCGCCGCGCGAGGCGATTCACGAGTTGATGACGCGGCCGTTCACAACCGAAGTGAAGCTCTACTAGGGTTCGTCGAGTCAACCGGCAATAACATGTGCCACGACGATCCTAACGGCATTGCTGCGGCGTCCCGTATAATGTGCGATTGCGATGATCCAAACTTTATTTGGCAATTCGGAAGAAAAGCCCTCCCCAGAAAAGCTCTCGTTTTTTGAGCGCATGAAGCAGGCCGTCACTCGCACCCGCGTGAACCTGCTTGATCGTATCGACGAGGCAGCCGGCTTCCGCGGGGAAATTGACAGCGACACTCTCGACGACCTGGAAGCTACGCTGCTGGCCGCCGATCTCGGCTCCGCCACCACCGGAGACGTGCTGGCAAGCCTGCGCGAAAAAGTCGAACGCAAGCAGATTGGCGACGTCGAGGAGTTGAAACGGATTCTGAAGGAAGAGCTGCGCGGCATTCTGACGGCGGCGGAAAAACCCGTGAACAGCGTTGACGGCGAGCCCGAAGTGATTCTCGTGGTCGGCGTGAATGGTACCGGCAAGACAACGACCATCGGCAAGCTGGCACACAACCTGCGCGCGCAGGGCAAGAGCGTGCTGCTGTGCGCGGCAGACACTTTCCGCGCCGCCGCCATCGAGCAGCTTGAAATCTGGGGCGAGCGCACGGGCACGGAAGTCATCAAGACCAAGCCGGGCGGCGATCCCTCGGCGGTGCTGTTTGACGCGCTACAGGCAGCGCGCGCCCGTAAGGTCGATTATGTGATTGTCGACACCGCGGGCCGCTTGCATACCAAA
>JBEKQP010000304.1:0-5494 GCA_049519595.1 Candidatus Korobacteraceae bacterium
CGAGCAGTGGACGCGGGTCAATCCGGACATGCTTGCGCTCGCACGCCGTTTGCGCGTGGCTGGCATTAAGACGGCAATACTATCGAATATGGAGTTCGAGATGCTCGCCGCGATGCAAGCAAGGTTGCCTTGGCTGAGCGAATTCGCCGTAAGAATTTTTTCCTGTAATGTGCGGCTGGCAAAACCCGCAGTGGAGATCTTTCTGCGTACCGCCGCGGAGTTGCGGGTCGACCCGGGTTGCGCCCTTTTTCTGGATGACAAGCAGCCGAATATCGACGGCGCGCGGAAGGCTGGAATGCAGGCTTTCCTCTTCGATACGCCGGAAAAGCAAGAGGAATTGGAACGCCTGCTGTTCGAAAATGGCATCCTGTTGCCTGCGTTAGACACAGCAGTGAGCGCTCCGCGCTAGGCGGGTTTAACGGGCTGCTGAAAAATTGTTTTCTGAGGGTGTCATCCTGAGCGAAGCCGGGGTCCCCGGCAATGGCCGCTTTTGCCGTTGCTGGGGTGGAGGAGCGAAGGATCTGTTGTTTGCGCGTGCTGAAAGTAACTTCGGACGCGCAAAATCGGCGCGACCTCAGGATGGACACTCCGACGAGTTTTCCGCAGCCTCCTAGTGGCCTTTGATGACCCGCATCTTCGACCAATCGTAGGAAAAGTGCTTTCCGCAATCCAGACAGACGATGTAATGCCCGGCGCTGGCGGGCTGCACGGAATTCCAATCTGCCGACGACGCGCTGGAAGTCTGTACCTCCGCCGAGAATGGCTGGCTGGTGTGTCTGTGCCTGCAGGAGAAACGAAGAAACTGTAAGACTCTTTCCAGCATTGCTAGTCCTTCTGGCCTGAGCCGGACGGAGGCTAGACCGAATTCGTGGAAGATATACCCGCGAAGGAGCCGGGGGCTACGGCGCCCCGGCAAACGCGGTATTTGCTGGGGTCACATCCGAGCCCGGCAGTGATAATCGGGGTACACCGACTCTTGAATCGCTCTAACAGGGGCAAGCTAGCCCCCTGTCTCGCCGGCAATAAGTTGTTAAGCGTCTACCGTCTTACGTGCGAGCGCGACCTGTGCGCCAGGCGTGTTGTCGCCATTCTCCGTCTTGGCGTCTGTCTTCTGTCCAGGTTTGCGGATGTCGATGCCACCTTTAAAGTATGCTCCGTCTTCGATGCTGATGCGCTGCGCCACGACATCGCCAGTCAAGGAGCCTTCATTGCGGATATCAACCCGATCGCTGGCGCTGACGTTGCCGCGCACTTTGCCGAGAACCACAATCTCGCGCGCGGTGATATTGGCGGAAACAACTCCATTGCGTCCGACGGTCACGCGATTGCCTGGAAGGTTGATAGAGCCTTCAATACGACCGTCGATATAGAGCGATTCGGAGCCAGCGACCTCGCCTTTAATGACCAGCGACTTGCCAATCGTGGCCTGGTCCTGTGCCGAAGGAGCCGGCACGCTTGCACGCGGCGGGGCAGCGGGGCTTTCGTCGTGGCTAACGCTATTAGGGACTGGGGCATACCCCGTTCTCTGGGATTCGGGGGATGGCGCAGGAGTACTCGGGGTGCTTGAAGGCTTCCACATAGCTTGTCTTTGAATCCTTTCGTGGCAGTGAGTCGCACGTGAATAGCCAAAACCGGACCAGGCCTCACTACTACAGAACTGCCGGAAGTGATTAGGGTTGGCGTCAGATTGCGCGACGCACATGCCCAGCCGCGCAACGGTTCATCGCGTAAATTCTGCCTCTCCGCCGCGACTTCCTACATCGGGAACACTACCTAGTTTATTTCATCTTCTGCCATTATGCTTCTTTATCGGTAGTTATTCTGCCCAGCCGGGCTTCCAGGGTCTCGCATGATTTCCGAGAAGCTGATACAGCGTCATCTTGAGCGGCTGCCACATCAGTCGGCGGGGTACAAGCAGCTCATCCGTGAATTGGGCTTGCACGGCGCTGAGCGCCGCGAGCTGGAAGAAAAGCTCGCCGAGATGGTCACACGCGGCAAACTCGTCCTCACCGGCCGGGACCGTTACTCGTTGCCGATTGAGGCCGCCAACCGCAACCTGGTGGTGGGCCGGCTCAGCATGCATCGTGATGGCTACGGCTTCGCAATTCCCGAGAGCAGCGAGCTGCGCGCCCAACTTGGAGGCGACATCTTTATCAGTCCGGCGGAGCTTGGCTCGGCGATGCACGGCGACCAGGTTTTAGTCGAGCTGAAAGGCCGACCCGGCGACGGACGCACCGAGGGCCGCATCCTGCGCATTACCAACCGCGCTAACGCCACGGTGGTCGGCATCTTCCACCATGGGCCGCGCTTGCATTACGTCAAACCGCTGGACGAGCGCGTCACCGGTGACGTGGTAATCCCACGCGGCATGGAGTGGCCGGCAGAAGTTCGCGATGAGGCCGTCGAGGGTCAGCAAGAAATTACCCTCCGCAAGCCGGGACGGACGGAGGACCGCATCGTCGGCAGCGAAGCGCGTCGCCGCGAGTGGGACGACCTGGAGGGCTTGGTCGTCGAGGTCGAAATCCTTGAATGGCCAACCGCAACACAGGGCGCGAAGGGCCGCGTCATCGAAATTCTTGGCTATGAAGATGACTTCGGCGTGGATGTTGAGATCGTCATCCGCAAACACCATCTGCCCCATCGCTTCCCCCTGGAGGCGCTTGCCCAGGCACAAGCGATTGAGCCGGTGATCCCGGCTCGCGAGTTGTGGCGCCGCCGCGACTTCCGGGAATTGCCGATCGTAACCATCGACGGCGAGACCGCCCGCGATTTCGACGATGCCGTAACCGTGAGCCGCCTGGAAAACGGCAGCTATGAACTGCAAGTTCATATCGCCGACGTAGCGCACTACGTTCACGAGGACTCGCCCATGGACCGCGAAGCGCGCTGGCGAGGAACCTCCGTGTACTTCCCCGACCGGGCTATCCCGATGTTGCCGGTTGAGCTCTCCACGGAGATTTGCACCCTGAGCCCACACGCTGACCGGCTGGTCCTGTCGTGCCTGATGGAAATTGATCCGCAGGGCGAGATCGTGCGCTACGACCTGTGCCCCGGCGTCATCCGCTCGGCCGAGCGCATGACCTACACCAATGTTGCGCTGGTTCTGGATGGCGATGCCGGCATGTGCAAAAGATACGCGCCCTTAGTCGAACAGTTTGAACTGATGGAGGAACTGGCCCTGATTCTCGCCGCCAAGCGGGAACGGCGCGGCTCCATCGATTTCGATTTGCCGGAACCGGTCATCGAGTTCGATGAGCACGGTCTGATGCGCGGCGTCACCCGCTCCGAACGCACTATCGCCAATCGCATTATTGAGGAGTTCATGCTGGCCGCCAACGAGTCGGTAGCCAGCTATCTGGAGGACAAACCCGTCGCTTCGCTGTACCGCGTCCACCAGAAACCGGAGGCTAAGCGCGTCTTGGAGTTCGAGACCCTCGCCGCCGCTTTTGGCTACTCTCTCGGGGTGGGCGCCTTGCCGGTGGAGCGCTTCGCGTTGCGCAGTGAACGCCGCGCCAGCCGCGGCACAGGCCGCAGACCGCGTGACCTGGAAATCCCCAAGGACGTGCACATCACTCCGCGAATGTATCAGAAGCTGACCAGCAAAATCGAAGGCAAACCCGAGGAACGGATTCTCTCTTACCTCATGCTGCGCTCGCTGCCGCAGGCGCGCTACTCGGAAAACAATCAGGGACACTTCGCCCTGGCCGCCACCACCTACACGCACTTCACCTCGCCGATTCGACGCTATCCCGACCTGATCGTGCATCGCATCCTCAAGGCGGTGTTTGCCGAATCGGCCGAGCAAAGTGACGGACGCGTGCCGGTGGTGAGCGGAGGCCCTGTCGTACAGAATCGCTCAGGCAAGACCTCGCCTGACAGCCATCCGGATTTGGGTTCGCCCTGGTCGCGTCCGCAGCACAAGCGGCGTGAAGACGGTGGTCACGGCTCCTCCGTTGGAGCGGGTGAAGCGCTCGGCGGGCCGATTCCCGAGGATGTGCTGCACGAAATTGCTGAAGACACCAGCTTTACCGAACGGCGCGCCGCCGAAGCGGAACGCGAGTTGCTCGAATGGAAAAAAGCAAAATTCATGCAACAGCGCCTGGGCGACGAGTTCGATGGGCTGATCGTCAGTGTCACCAAGTTTGGCTTATTCGTCGAGCTCAACGAACTGTTTATCGAAGGCCTGGTGCCGCTCTCCACCATGATCGATGACCGCTACACCTATCATGAGAACACTCGCCAGATCATCGGCCAGCGAAACCAGCAAACCTACTCGATCGGCGACCGCGTGCGCGTGCTGGTGGACCGCGTGGATCCGGTTCAGCACAAGATTCAATTTGCGATTCTCCATGAGCAGCCTTCCCGTGCGCAACGGCGTCACCGAAAAGCATGAAGCGGGTGCATCCGAAGAGGACAGGACGTGCTTCCTGTTGCTGATAATCCGAATTCACCGACTCCGAAACCGTTTCAGTACGCCCCTCTAGTGCAGATTCAGAGTCAGTGTATCCGGCACGATGATCGCCGGGCTGAATGTCACCTCAGCAAATGCAAATGGGGCGTTTGCCGGGCACCCCGAGAGCCCGGCTACTTTCCCGGACACACCTTCCGCGAATCCGGTCTAGTACAATGGGAATCTCCAATTTCTTTCTGTGAGGCATGAATGGCACGGATGGTTAAGTGTGTGAAGCTGGGACGTGAAGCCGAGGGTCTCGAGGAGCCTCCTTTTGATAGCCCGCTGGGACAGAAGATTTACGAAACCGTATCCAAGGAAGCCTGGGCGCAGTGGCAGGACCACATGAAAATGCTGCTCAACGAATATCGCTTGCAGCCTTGGCGCAAGGAACATCAGGATTTCATTGTGCTGCAGATGGAAGAGTACTTCTTTGGCAGCGGCGGCGAGAAGCCGAAAGAGTACGCAGCACCCGATAAATAGCTATACGCGAGCATTCTTGATCAACTTTCGGAGGTTAGGACAAGGCGGAGTATGGCGGGTCCGCAGTGGCTATAGCCTAAGTGGCTACCATCTAGAATTTGCTTTCGACTCCGCTGTCGCCCGGGCGGATACATCTTCTCGGGAACTGCCTTAAAAGCGGTAGCCACGCGCTGCCCTTGCTGTACAATTGACTTACCCCACGTTACGCACCTGCGTAGCGAACACCGTCGGGACGTGGCTCAGCCTGGTAGAGCACTCGCTTGGGGTGCGAGGGGTCGCCAGTTCAAATCTGGCCGTCCCGACCAGAGCGCCATGCCAAGACTCCAGTAATCCACTTTCTTTGTGGAGGCAAAAGAGCAACAATTCTGGTCAAATGCCTATATCACGAGAGGAGAACGGGCACTGCCCCCGGAACCAATTCACGCGGAAGTCCGTTGATGCAAAAGGCGGTGCAAATTTTGGTTCGGGGCGATCATGACTATTTTCGGCGAAGCGCATACTGAGGACGTTGTACTAAACATCTGGACCAACAAATCAGTTCAGCTACTCCTCCCCTGTGAC
>JBEKQP010000304.1:5510-6724 GCA_049519595.1 Candidatus Korobacteraceae bacterium
CCTGTGACCCTATCCAGGAAATCACGCAACGTGCCCGGGCCCTCGTCTTCGAAGCGATAGAGCATGGGTGGAGCGGTCCGCCCTATGATCCGTTCGCCTTGGCGAGAATCAAGCACATAGAACTCCGCGCGGCTTCAGACGTTCAGGATGCTCGCACTGTGGGAGTTGGGCGGAACCGCTTCGCAATCGAGTATAACCCTTCAGCGCCACAAGCGAGAATTCGGTATTCAATTTGCCATGAAATCGCGCACACGTTCTTCCCCGACTGTTTGGAGCGGGTGCGGAATCGGGAGCTGCGCGAACACAGAAGCGGTGATTCATGGCAGCTTGAAATGCTATGCAACATAGCAGCAGCTGAACTGGTAATGCCCATTGGCACCTTTGAAAAGGTGCTTTCGATAAATCCGTCCATGACGGAATTACTAGCCGCACGCGATCAGTTTGGCGTGTCTACTGAAGCGATCCTGCTGAGGTTTGTGAAGCTGACGTCCATTCCCTATCTTGTATTTGCGACACACCGGGATGTGGAGGGCGTGAGAATCGAATACAGTGTTCCTTCACGGACATGTCAGCGGAGTTTACGAAGCGGATCGCGACTGGGCAAAGGAACAGTACTCTCACACTGTGTGAGCGGTGGGGGTCTTCTTAAGAACAATGAAATTTGGCCACGCCTCGGACATGTACGTGTCGAGTGCCTTGGATTGCCCCCCACCACAATGATCATAAGCCGCGGATTGTTGGGTTAGCTTTGTTGTCGAAGGCCACGAACACGTCTGAAGGAATTCTGAACTTCGCGGTGGGCGATGCGACTCAACCGTATGGAGCTGGGAAGAGACTCATTGCACACATAGTGAATGATCGCTCTTTCATCTGGGGAGCTGGTTTTGGACGGGCAGTTCGAAAGCGCTGGCCACAGGTTCAAGCTGACTTCCGCCGTTGGGCGCTCTCACACCAGAAGGAGTTCCGACTCGGCAAGGTGCATAGCTTTGACATAGATGATGAATTGGCTGTGGTTCACATGATTGCACAGCATGGTTTCGGCCCAAGCAAGACACCGCGAATCAGGTACGAAGCTTTACGTTGCTGCCTCGACAATGTTGCCGAGATGGCGATTCGAACCAAAGCAAGTATCCACATGCCGAGAATCGGCTGCGGTGAGGCGGGTGGGACTTGGTCGATTGTACGTGAACTGATCAACGAGACCATCCTATATA
>JBEKQP010000305.1:0-5197 GCA_049519595.1 Candidatus Korobacteraceae bacterium
CCGAAACCGGAGAACCAACTCAGAATCTGAGGCAGTGTCAGCATTACGGCCGCCCAAAACATCCACAGGCCGAATCTTCCGTTCTGAAGCATCGATCCCTGGTTCCGAAGCGCCAGGCCCGCAAGCACAAGTGCTACTAGCGCCGCGACCGGCGCCAAGCCGAGCAACAAGCCGATTCCGTCATTGATCAAATTCATGGATAAGGACCTCGAAGAATGCTGGGCGAATGGAGCAACCGCGCGGCACCACTCGCCCCGCTGTCGTGGTTGCAGCCTATGGAATTCCCGCGCCCCCCTGCGCGATCCAGAACTCCAGCAATCGGGTCAGACCCGAGACAGCCAGGAGTCCCAGAGCAGTCCCCATCCAGCGGAGGTAACCTCGGCCGCCGGCATATGAGACGATTCCACCGACCACGGCGACGCCGGCGCCCACGGGAGCGATGACATTGCCAACCCAGTTGACGAAGTTCAGGAACGCGCCTTCCGGCTGCGCCCCGGTTTGACCTTGGACTGCGACATTGACCTGCGGCGCAGCGCCAAGGTTTTGAGCGAGAGACACGGACTGGCATACCACCAGAAGGCAGACTGCCAGCGCCATGAACGCGATACGAACATGCTTCATTTACGTGTAGACCTCCATCGGGATTCCGCCCCTCGCCGCGGCGACCTGCATTGCCGCCATCAGTGCATCGCAACTTGGGGCTTGTGAGAATCCTATGGCAAGATCCGCAAAGCTCAAAAAACGGCATCAACGGATGCGGTGGCCATTGGTGTGAATAGGGACGACGGGTCTCCCTTCTGACCGATCGCCGGGGTCTCAACGGCTTGCCGTCGTAGCCGCAAGGGTCAACCGAATGCGCCGCGACGTAGTAGAGTTGCTGGCCGACGAGGACGCGAACCAAGTCAACGGGTCGGCATTACGGTTAAGGGTTCGCTGCGACCGCCGTGTAGGGCAGAGATCGCCTGGACAGCCCCGATGCTTGCCAGATCGCGACTTTCGGCCCACATCGCCCAAATCCGAGCATTGTACGAGTGGCGCGTTTTCCGCCCGGAGCCAAAGCGCGAAACTTTCCACATCCAGATCTGGCGACAGCCCCATCGCGACAACAGCAGACGCGGATGACAATGTCCTTTATCATTCACGACGCGGCATTCAAAGGCTTTGTTGGATAGAACCAAAGCATCGGAACTTTGGCGACCATTTCTCCAAAGTGGGTCAAATCTCCGCCAGCACGAGGCAGAGTCGATGCGCAGTGTTAAGATCTCCCAGTGGGCAGCGCTGGCCAGAACGTACCTGATGATTCTGTTACTCTATGGCGATATCTGCCGATCGGCCGGTTTTTGTGGATGATCGAGCGGCGTAGCGTCTATTTTGCACGACTTGCGGAGTTTGGCGACCCTTTCGAAGCAAGCCTCCCCGCACCATTACAGCGACGATTGAGCAGGACGCCAGCGAATTTCGTGGACCGGCTTTACCAACTCTATGCAAATCGGGCCGTCATCCAGTGTTGGCACGAAAGCGAGTACGAATCCGAGGCAATGTGGTCACGCTATGTTCCCGGAGATGAAGGCATCGCGCTAAGCACAAATGTTGGGCGGATCAAAGCCGCGATCCGTGGAGGTCCTAGTAATCTTGTGATCGCGCGCGTCCGGTACATTGATCACGATATTGAAGATGTCGAGGACGGGCCGGAATTCGTGCCGGAGGCGCCCTTATTCTGCAAGCGGCGGAGTTATGAATTCGAACGCGAAGTCCGCTTCGCTATCCTTCCCGCGTTCGCAGGCAGCGAGTTCACCGCCCCGCTTGCTTCGACTCCGGAGGTGAGCCAACAGCAGAAGTCGGGAATTGTAGAGTTCCACGTTAACAAAGACTGGAATCCCGATTTCGGTATGACTGTGCCTCACGTCTCAGAAACAGGCGGCTTCGCAATTCCAGTCGACCTCGCCACACTAATCGACCGATTAGTGGTATCGCCGCGCTACCCGCAATGGGCCGTGCAAAGCCTCCAGGCCATTCTGGACCACTTCGAAGTGCCCGTCGAAGTGGAGACGTCAGATTTAACTAGGGTGCCGGGCCGAGAGCCTTTGAAGCGGTTCGTGGTGTCCGAGCCATCGGTCGTTATTTCGGCGCAGAGGCATCACGTTGAGAACGGCATGGCGACGGCCGCCATAAAAGTTGCGAGCAATCGCGACGTCGGTCCCTTCACCTTCACGGTAGGCTCTTCGGTAGACTGGATTATCGGTGCCGGGGACGGTTATCAACCAGCCGCCGGCCCGGCCACAATCCACCTCGCTATCAACGGGATATTTACCTTCGAATGCGGCATCACTTATGCGGCCCTAGTCATTCTGAAATCTCCGGGTTTTGTGTCAAAGCGGATTCCAGTAATGCTCACCATAACCGACTGAATTTTGTGCCGGGCGTACCGCCGCCTTCTGCATTGAAACCGGGCCCCCGCCACGACAATCGGGCTGGCGCTGATTTCGACGCTGCTCCCCGTCCTGGTGGCGGGAGTCACAGCGTGTTGGTTGGATTGAATCCGACGAAATATCCCCCGTCGGAAGTTTCACGAAACCCAAGCCGCCGCGCAGAAGAAGTTCCTCGCCGAGATCTTTCAGCGGCTGGTACTCCTGCACGCCCTCCCAGGCGTCCATTCTCTCGAACAAAGAACGAAGGATAGCGACATATCGAATCCAGAGCGCGTTCAGCCAAGTGGTCTCGCTTAATGCGGCTGTCAATTTTGGCGCTTCGTCGTCTGCAGTCTTTTCCAGCCCGTCAATATGACCGATTAAGTAAGAGCTGCGAACAAAGAACGTTTCAAACACGTTCCTCAACTCAGTCATCGTGCGCTCGACATTTCTTTCCTGCGCGAACGCTCGTTTGGCCGCATCGCTCCGCGCCAAGAGGGAGCCGAGCATTGAAAGTAATGATTCCTCGTAGACGGAGCAGTAGTCTGGAGTACCCCAGCTAGCACTCAATCGTGATGCGGCGTATTCGTCCCACGCGGCCATGGCGAACTGTCCAAGCACCCCGTCACGAAGATCCCACGTTTGGCTTCCATAGTAATTCGGCATCGCCTTGCTTCGCAGCATGTGGTCGTAAACATGGGCCAACTCGTGAGCGAGCGTATGAACCGCAAAATCGTAGCTCTCATTTGCAGGATCGACCAGCGGGCGTACCAACGCAGAGTTGAGGACAACGTGGCTCTTATGCTCGCCATTCCTTAGTACCGGTACCGCCATCGCGAAGCCTGTACCGAATTCATCGTAAGTCGGCTTCGCCGCCTTCATGTCCGGATAGCCTCTATCCACTCCTGCAAGGGCAGCAACGTAATCGTCGGCGATGGTGATGCCGTCGAGCCCAGTCAGATCGAATACGGCTCCGAAGAATCTGGCGAGCCCGAACACACTGCAGAGCAACTGCTGAGCATCATCCCCTGATTGGAAATTGCCGTTCACAGTCAGAGGGAGATCTTCCCGCACCGTGGACTTGCTCAGAAGTTCGTCGACGTTCAGCTCACTTGAGTCCATTTGTCACTATTCTGGCACTATCCGAGGGGACGAATCGCGAGTTGCGCAGCGCATCTTCGAGTCGATGAGCTTCGGTCCACGCCAAGGGGTATTAGCGAGCGGCAGGAGTCGGCTCCAGTCCGTGAATGATAAAGGACGTTGTCGTCCACGACGGCCGTCTCGGGACTTGAATTGCGCTTTGGGTGGTTTGTCGGCGACTCGGAGAAAGGCATGCGGCGGTCCGAGACCGCTCGTGGCGAGTTGCTTGGCACGCTACCGATAATAAGCGCGGCCCCATCCCCCCGCACCGGCAATACCCAAAGGCCGCGAGCAGTACGCTAAATGGCGCATGACCGGGGAATTACCGGAAGGGCGATTGGCAAATAAGGCTTGGGAAGGCCAAGCAGGATGGGGCCCGTTCGTTGCGACAACCGTGAAATGGTCACTTTCCGAAATCGCCGCTTTTCCTGCCGGAACCACCCGCATTGTACCGACCAACCGCAACTCTAGGCCGAGGAGCACCGAAAGCGGTGGTTATCAGCCGTAGCTCGATTGGGTCAGCGGCATGTAAGCGGTTTGTTTGCAATTCATTGGAAATGGCGAGCGGCTTGCACTCGTAAGGTCGAAGGTTTTGGAGGTTCTTATGAATCGGACAGTGCAGATGGTGAAATCCGCGATTCCCGCAATGGCTCTGGGCGCCCTGATGTTGCTCGGTCCCGCGGCCGCGTTAGCCCAGCGCGGCGGCGGCGGACACGGTGGACACGGCGGCGGTGGCGGCGGCTTCTCCGGCCGGTCGTACTCAGGGGGCGGGGGCCGCAGCTATGCTGCGCCGTCCAGCCGTGGATATTCTGGGGGCGGCCGAAGCTTCGGAGTTCCGTCCAACCGTGGGTACTCTGGCGCAGGGCGCAGCTATGGCCGCTCTTATGGCGGCAACTATGGCCGCGCTTATGGCGGCAACTATGGCCGCGCTTATGGCGGCGGATACGGCCGCGCTTACGGCGGAGGCGGCTATGGCTATCGCGGCGGCGGGTACTCCCCCGGCCGCTTCTACGAAGGCCACGGCTACTACTACGGCGGACGGTTTTGGGCTCGTCCTTACTTCGGTATAGGGATCGGCATTCCGTTCGGCTACGGCTACAATAACGGTTACGGGTGCGGCTACTACGACGGATACGGCAATTGGGTGCCTGCTCCCTGCTACGTAAACCCTGGTTACTAGTCTAATCGGATCGTGGTGTTGATGAATGGGGACGCGCGAGCGGCTGGGATGCTCGCGCGTTTCGTTTGCCGGGCAGTTCTTCGTCGCACTTGAATTCGCGGATGAGCCAGTGCCGACACTCCCAAGATACGGCCTTCGAGGAAGCGTCGCCGGATCAGTCCTGGTAGGCTCGCACACGTCAATTGGCTGTATTGCGGCACCTACGCGGAAGCTGCGATTCTGAAAACAGCGCACAGGCGCCGGGCGGTCCGAGGAATTCCAGGCCCCCAACTCTTCAAAGGCGGACCTGGTTCCGTTTGAGAGCCTGTTCAAAGTCGTCCCAGATTAGGGGCGGCAAGGTCGCCTCTCCGGCCTTCATGCGATTCATCGCCATCCTTTTCGCTGTGCTCACCAGGGCCTGCAGATCCGCAGGCGAAATGCCCCTTGTCCGGCCGAGGATAACCCCGCGGGTAAGAGCGGCGGCAAGCGG
>JBEKQP010000306.1:0-5177 GCA_049519595.1 Candidatus Korobacteraceae bacterium
GCTAGTTCCCGTAGTCCAAAGCTCGATTCTGTATAAATTACTCGTCCATGACGTTCCTGGGGCTAGACAATGGGCCGAAGAAACCGTGCGGGCCGACTATCGGAGTGAGCGCGGCTTTGAAATTGCAGAGACACTTTTGAA
This sequence comes from Candidatus Korobacteraceae bacterium, assembly GCA_049519595.1. Taxonomy (GTDB): domain Bacteria; phylum Acidobacteriota; class Terriglobia; order Terriglobales; family Acidobacteriaceae; genus CAWBRT01. The sequence goes on from JBEKQP010000306.1 coordinate 142, forward strand.
TTCCGGTGGTGACGCCGCATGGCATTTCCTTTGGCCAATCATTCGGGAAGATGCCGCTTTTGGTCGCAAACTTTTAGAAGCGGTCTCTTACAGGCGACCGGATCGAGCATCTTTCACTGCGGGTTTTAGTGATGAGCAGCTTGGCGATTTTTATGGATGGTTGTTAGAACAATATCCTCCTGACGACCGCATGGTTTCTGGCGCAATGGGACCGACCGATACAATTCGGTTCCTCCGCGACGGCACGCTTGAGCAGTTGAAGAAGCGAGCCACGTTTGAGGCTTGTGATGCGCTCGCGCGTACAGAATTACGCCTTCCGCAACATCGGTGGCTCCGTTACCACTTTGATGAAGCTGAATTGCTGGCCTGTGCTATGACCTGGGAAGCACTGGCGCCTCAAGACATCCTGGCGATGGCCGCTGACCGTGGAAAACGATTCATCGAAAGCAGCGAGCAGTTGCTGGAGGTCGTTCTGGAATCCCTGGGCCGTCTACAAGCAGAGCTTCACGGTGAGCTCGCCTCGGTTGGTGACCTTTGGAACTCGAAGGGCGCGGAATGGTGGCCGAAGCAGGAAGAGGACGTTTCAGACTATATCGCGCGTTTTCTGAAGAGAGATCTTGTCGACCGTGGCATCGTCATAAATCGCGAAGTTCAGATTCGTCGGGGTCGCCAAGGAGAGATGCGCGGACAGAACACCGATATTCACGTTGATGCGACGCTGGCTGAGGGTGCACACGCAGCACTTTATGGGTCTATCAGTCTCGTAATCGAAGTTAAGGGGAGCTGGAACGCCGGACTGATGACGGATATGGAATGCCAGCTGCACGATAGGTATATGAAGAACAGTAGTTGCCGGGCCGGTCTATATGTGGTCGCACATTTCAAGGCGGACAGGTGGATTACGACCGATGGAAGGCGAGCCAAGAGTGATGGATGGAACATAAACGAATTGCGTTGCCAGCTCGCAAATCAAGCTACGGAGCTTTCTGGCAGCGCGGTCATTCGATCTTTCGTGCTCGATGCGTCGTTGGATTCGACTGAAGCAACTGGAATCGAAGTGGAGCCCCAGCCTGGTGCCTCCGAATGAGCGATACCATGACACGAACCTCTTCGGCAAACTTGGGAACTTGAGAGACCAAGTTTTCGTGAACATGACCGAAGCCTTTCAGCTGCGACTGGCTGTAAGAGCTCAATTAGATCATTTAACTTACCGTTCGAGATCGCAAATCCTTGCCGAGTATCGAGAGGATGGCGCTAGAACAAAGCACGGTTCGAGGTCGGTACTGAAAAGTCGGCATGGCGTTACGTTTCCGGCTCGAGAACTTTGCCGGCTCCATCGGCGTTTAGCAGTGTCGATTTTTCTTCTGAGACTAATACACGTTTAATTAGTGCCTTGGTTGTGGCCATCTGGCATTGAAAGTGCCATATTGATGATGCAAAAATACAACACGCCTAATCACGCTGAAGAGAAAGGATAATCATGCCGATGGTGACGTTGAGAATTCGTCGATTACCGCATCGTCCATCACGCGGTAAGCAATCGCACGAATTAGTAATGTTAAGTCGGCCTGCGGGCACGGTTCTTCTGGCCGTCAGACCGGATCATCCGGATCCAGGTCGATGTGGTCGTCTACAGCATTCTGGAACCGCTGTTTGCAGCCGAGGTATCGCTCCGTAGTTTGGATCGGGACATGACCCAGGCGGTGACTCTCTCCATGACAGCGCGCACGTCGTCCTCACCAGAAACAGATATTGGCGCATAGGGCCTAGAAAGACTCTCCAACCATTTGCTCACTCCTCTGCCACAACGCTTCAGCGGCGACTGGATCCAGCGCATAGGCGCGTACTCCTTCGCTTATCGGGGTAATAACAGCGCTGTCAGATACGATTGTGCTGACATGGCAGTTCTCGCAATAACGGCCGCCGATCTCGTCAGCCGGAGCAACTACGCCGGCCCAGACTGAAGTCGCAGCTCCCTGCGGGATCGTCTTCCACTCAAGTTTTCTGCCCTCTGTCGCAAGCTGCTTGCTTATTTGATCAACCAAGCCCTGCATCTGGCCCGGTTCCATGTAACGGGCCAGCTCTGTCTGTATGCCTCCCGGGTGCACGGCCGCGGCGCGGACGCTGCGCTTCCGATGCCGCTGATCGAAAGCAACAGCAAACAAGATATTGGCCGTCTTGGACCGGCCATAGGCGACAAATGGTTCATAGGGCGTGTGCTCAAAGTTGGGGTCCTCAAGGTCGACGTTAGCGAAACGATGACCGGAAGAAGCAAGGTTGATCAGCCGTCCTCCTGCGAGGATAAGCGACGCAATCCGATTGACGAGGACAAAGTGGCCGAGGTGATTAGTGCCGAACTGTCTTTCAAATCCGTCTGCCGTGTGCTCAAACGGTGTGGCCATCACACCCGCGTTTGCTATGACCAAGTCGAAGGGCTCTCCCTTGGCGAGCAACCCCTCCGAGCAGGCGTGCACGCTTGCAAGACTAGCCAGATCGAGTTCCACAAGTTCGAAACTCCCACCGTGGGCCGCGGCGTCCTTGCGTACCTCCGTGGTCGACTCCTCAGCCTTAGCCAAGTCTCGCGCCGCGCCCACAACCAGCGCACCGTGCGCGACAAGGGAGCGAGCAGTCTCCACCCCAAGTCCAGCAGACACACCCGTAACCAGAATTCGCTTGCCCCGCAGGTTAATTCCGGATAAAACATCTTCCGTTGTTGAGGTCGCGCCAAAAACTTCTACCATCATCTTCCTCCTGAGTCACAATTCGAGGAGCCCCCGTGCGACACACTCGCCGCTAGCATGCGAATAACGTGGAGGGTGTCTCCGTATCTCCGCAATCGATTGAGATAATCGAAGATATTTCCGCGGTGCAAAATGTTCACACTCGCCTTCTTCCCGCTTCAACTGCAGGTCCATTGGCGAATTTTCCCTTGTTGCTGTTCATCCGACCTAAGCTGCTCTGTGAAATCCATCTAGAGACCGTTTGGGGAACTCACGGCTCAGCAAGCGAAAGGCACTGCGCACGGTAAAGACGTTAAGCGATATCGAGATCAAAGATGCGGCGATCATCGTGCTGAAGACGCTTTCGGCCACCATCCCTGCAGATCGCGCCACTTGCACCACCACGAATGACAACTCGCCGATCTGTGTCAATCCGGCTGCCACCCCCATGGCGGTCGAGGCCGGGTAGCGGAACAGCCACACGATCGCGGTCCACACAAGGAACTTGCCGGCGACGATGAGCAGAAGCATTACACCCAGAAGCGGCAAATTATTGAAAAGCACCTTGGGATCTATCAAGGTTCCCAACGAGACGAAGAAGAGCGCCACAAAAGTATCTCGAAGCGGTACGAGCTGGACGTGGGCGTCGTGCAGGTCCTCCAAGCCGCTGATCGACAGCCCGGCAAGAAAAGCGCCCAGTGCCACTGAAAACCCGACTGCTTGCGCGAGCGCTGCGGTCCCCAGACAAATGGCGATTGCCACCAATAAAAAGAGCTCCGAATTGCACGTCAGCTTGATTCGCCTGAGCAAGCGTGGGATTACCTTGATCGCGAGGAAGGTCAGCGGAATCAGCAGGAGCAGAGCTTTACCCAGAGTCCACGCTGCATTGGGCAAGCTGCCGCCTCCGGCGCCGGCGAATATGGGAAGGACCACGGTCATGCAGATGACCACGAGATCTTCCACAAGGCTGATGCCAATCATGATGCGGCCATAGGTTTCCTTCAGCGTTCCGCTGTCGCTCAGCAACCGAGCCAGCACCATTGTGCTCGCCACCGATATCCCAGCACCGATTACTAGCCCTTCTGTTATGCTCCATCCCGCAAGCTTTCCCGTGGCAACGGACACACCGAGCATGAGCACAATTCCGAGTGGGCCGCCGGCGAGCGCAACCCATTTCACGCGCAGCAGGTCCGGAATTGAGAACTCGACTCCAATCGAAAACATCAGCAGCACAACGCCGACTTCGGCAAACACCTCGAAGGTGTGGAGATCCGAGAGATGAGGGCCAGGTGTGAATGGGCTAATCACGATGCCGCCCACAACAAAACCCAGGATCAGGGGCAGTCGAAGGCGCCATGCCGCCAACCCTCCGACAACGGCGGCCAGGAAGATGTAGGTTAGATCGCGAAACAGAATCGGGTTCGCTTCCAATTTCCAAGCTCCAAGTAAGAGCAGCGGGAATTCTATGTTCCTCGTTGTAGTCGGCTTTAAGCACGTTTCGATGTGCGAGCCTCATCTGAAGATTCCTCCCGTGTCGGCTTGCCGGAAGTTGTGCTCGGCTAGCCCATACTTCTCTCGCCGCATCTCAACTTGCGGGGCGCAGGCGACGGTGGATATCTATGCGTGGATATGGGTGCTTCTCGTGTTTCCTGATAGTCGCATGCCTGGCATTCTCGCTGGCGTCGTGCAAGGCGCGCCACGAGCCGCCCCGGGCACCGTACCTTCCTTATAGTTGAGGTGGAAGGCAGCTATGGCCCGCTGATCACGGCGAGCAATCACCCTACACCGGACCAGCAAGGGACCGGCGAGCGGCTCGGTTTGTTTCGGGATGCGAACGGGACCATCTGGGGTCTGCCCCTGAGCATTACGAGCGATCGTGCAATTCTCGTATGTGCCCCATCTGTGCTCCACGACGCCAAGATCACCGACACATTTCCCGCTGGCTCAACCATCGTCGGCGCGGTCAATGAGCCAACAGGTTGGCGCGGGGGTACTGGAAAGATGGAGCTACTGATCCGAGATGCTCGGGGAGTTCGTTCGTATCCAGTGGCGGGCGCTCTGCTTCCGACGGCTCCGGTATGTTGGACACCGGAATCTCCGGGCCCTCCTCAGCAACTTCAATATTACCGGCTGCTTCCGAGGTAATCGACGCTCGGTTCAACCAGAACAAGAGGGATTAGTAACGGGAAGCCTACGACAGGCTTCTCTCCTGACAGGCAGCGAAGGAACACGCTTCGAGGGATAATTTCCTCGGCCTACCGACGGCAGCTACAGCCCGTGGCCGACAATGGTGCTTGGATACAGCCCGATCGGGAA
>JBEKQP010000307.1:0-5175 GCA_049519595.1 Candidatus Korobacteraceae bacterium
GCAACGTAGTGATTGAAAAGAAATTCGGTTCGCCCCTCATCACCAAGGATGGCGTTACCGTTGCCAAGGAAATCGAGCTGAAAGATGCGCTCGAGAACATGGGCGCGCAGATGGTGCGCGAAGTCGCCAGCAAGACCAGCGACGTGGCCGGTGACGGCACTACCACCGCAACCGTTCTCGCCCAGTCCATCTTCCGCGAAGGCGTAAAGACCGTCGCTGCTGGCGCCAACCCGATGGCTCTGAAGCGCGGCATCGAGAAGGCAATTACCGCCGTGACCGGATCGCTCGACCACGAAGGCAACCGCATTCCCGGCGCTATCGACGCTCTCTCGCAGAAGGTCGAGGGCGACATCAGCAAGATCACCCAGGTCGCCACGATTTCCGCCAACAATGACGAGACGATCGGCAAGATCATCGCCGAAGCCATGCGGAAGGTCGGCAAAGACGGCGTCATCACCGTCGAGGAAGCCAAGACCATGGAGACGCAGTTAGATGTGGTCGAGGGCATGCAGTTCGACCGCGGCTATCTGTCTCCTTATTTTGTCACCGACCCCGAGCGCATGGAGTGCGCTCTGGAAAACGCGCTGATCCTCATCCATGAGAAGAAAATTTCGTCGATGAAGGACCTGCTTCCCCTGCTTGAGCAGATCGCCAAGAGCGGCAAGCCGCTGCTGATCATCGCCGAAGACGTAGACGGCGAAGCGCTCGCCACCCTGGTGGTCAACAAGCTGCGCGGCACCTTGCAGGTTTGCGCCGTCAAGGCTCCGGGCTTTGGTGATCGCCGCAAGGCCATGCTGCAGGACATTGCCACCATCACCGGCGGCAAGGCCATTACCGAAGACCTCGGCATCAAGCTCGAGAACGTACAGATGAGCGATCTCGGCCAGGCCAAGAAGCTCACCGTCGACAAGGACAACACCACCATCGTCGAAGGCAAGGGCTCGTCCAAGGAGATCGAGGGCCGGGTGAAGGAAATCCGCGGCCAGATCGAGAAGACCACCAGCGACTACGACCGCGAGAAGCTCCAGGAGCGCCTGGCCAAGCTCGTTGGCGGCGTTGCTGTGATCAAGGTTGGCGCTGCGACCGAGACTGAAATGAAGGAAAAGAAGGCTCGCGTTGAAGACGCCATGCACGCTACCCGCGCGGCTGTCGAAGAAGGCATCGTCCCGGGCGGCGGTGTAGCTCTTCTGCGCTGCGTCGATTCCATCGATGCGCTGAAGTTGGAAGGCGATGAGAAGATCGGCGCCAACATCGTGAAGCGCGCCTTGGAAGAGCCGTTGCGCCAGATCGTCGCCAATGCCGGCGAAGAGGGCGCGGTCATCATCGGCAGAATCCGCGAGCACAAGGACAAGTCGTTCGGCTATGACGCTCAGACCGGCCAGTTCGCCGACATGATCAAGGTCGGCGTCGTCGACCCGACCAAGGTCGCCCGCACTGCTCTGCAGAACGCCGGTTCGATCGCGGCCCTGATGCTCACCACCGAAGCCCTGGTTTGCGAGATTCCTGAAGACAAGAAGGAACCTGCAATGCCACACGGCGGCGGCGGCATGGGCGGAATGTACTAAACCTAAACTGATGTCATTCCGAGCGTAGCGAAGGATCTGCTGTTGTCGCCATCGCTCGGATTTGAATCATAGCGCTTTGGGTGCCCCATTCAAGCGAAGCTTGGGTGGGGCTTTCTTGTGCCGTCACATGGGACACCTATTGGGAAACCGCTCCAGAAAAATCTCTCCTCCCCAATACCGGAATAATGTTACAATCGCCGCCCATCGGACAATCACCACGAAGAATGGCCGTCAATGTCTCGACCGGTTTGTACGTCGGGTCGGGGTGAAAACGATTTCAAGCGGGTTAACCGGGTAAGGCGTCGAAGACCACCAAGCTCGTTTCCCGCTGTTGTGAAATTCCACAGGAGAGGTTTACTCGATGCGTCGTTTCACAGTTGTTTTGCTCGTATTGTTTGCGTTCAGTTTCACGGCGTCGCTTCTGCATGCGGCCGATGCTGACGCAGTGACGGTTCTCAAGGGTGCCCGCATTATCGACGGCACCGGCGGTGCGCCCATCGAAAAGGGCACGGTCGTCATCAAGGGCAACCAAATCACCGCCGTTGGCCCTGCGGACAAGATCAAGACGCCAAAAGGCGCGCAGGTAATCGACGTCAGCGGCAAGACCATTATGCCGGGCCTGATCTCGGCGCACTCACATCTTGGGATAATGCTGAAAGGCGTGCAGCGCGCGGACGCCTACACGCGCGAGAACGTCATGGAAGCGCTGAACCAGTTCGAGCAGTACGGCGTCACCTCAATGATGTCGCTCGGCGTCAATCGCGATCTCGTCTATGACATCCGTGCGGATCAGAGTGCCGGCAAGCTCACTGGCGCGACCGTGTTTCCCGCCGATCGCGGATTCGGAGTTCCCAACGCCTTACCGCCATTCAAGTTGGCCCCCGATCAGATGTACCGTCCAGCTACACCCGAAGAGGCGCGAACAATGGTTCGCGAAGCTGCCACACGGCATCCCGCCTTCCTCAAGATCTGGGTCGACGACGGCTTCGGGACATTCCCGAAGATGGACCCGGCAGTTTATAAGGCCGTGATAGACGAGGGTCACAAGAACAAGCTGAAGGTTGCTGCCCACGTCTTCTATCTTGTCGACGCGAAGCAGTTGGTGGCCGACAACGTTGACGTGCTGGCACACAGTATCCGCGACCTGCCCGTCGACCAGGATCTAATTTCGGCGATGAAAACCAAGGGAACCTGGTACATCCCGACCTTAAGCGTGGACCAGTCTTTCTTCTACTTCGCCGACAACGCGACTTGGCGGCAGAACCAGTTCTTGACCGCGGGACTGTCTCCCGAGGTCAAGGCCATTTTCAGTGATCCCGAGTACAAGGCCAAGACCGATGCCAATCCCGTTGTGGCCAAATGCAGGGCTGCACTCGCGCAGGCCCTGAGGAACTACAAGACTCTTAATGACGCTGGGGTTAAGCTCGGCTTTGGCACAGACTCAGGAGCAGCTCCTCCGAGCCGGATACCCGGCTGGTCCGAACACAACGAGTTGGAGTTGATGGTCAGCACGGGAATGACTCCCTTGCGGGCAATCACCATCGCCACCGGCGAGACCGCGAAGTTGATCGGCATCAAGGACCGTGGGACGCTGAAGAAAGGCAATCGCGCCGACCTGGTCGTGCTTGCGGCCAACCCGCTGGTTAACATCAGCAACACCAAAACGTTGGTGACGATCTACCATGACGGCCGCAAAGTCACGCCTCGCGCGTCGACTCCAGCGTTCGCCAAAAGCGAGTCATTGCCCGGAGCCGATACGGTGGCTCTGTATTCAGCGGCAATGGCCGTGGGCCCGATAGAAGACGTCTGCGATTAGCAGGCAGCTAGTTAAACCTTGGGTGCCCCATTCAAGCGAAGCTTGGGTGGGGCTTTCTTTGCTCCGGGTCGGCGGTTTGCTATAATTGCCATGCCTCTGTTCGTGGTCTTTCGACCCGAATATTCTTCGACTGGCAAAGTCGAAATCCTGTAATCGCGCGGTTCTGCGCGGACGTGCGGAAGTGGTGGAATTGGCAGACACACCATCTTGAGGGGGTGGCGCCGAAAGGCGTGCGGGTTCAAGTCCCGCCTTCCGCACCATAAGTACTCCGAAGCTTCAAGGCTCCGGGTCGTTTGGGCCGTCGCCGGCAGGTTTGGCGGATAGGGTGTGACGGGCGCTATTGCGCTCCGCCGCGAGCGACCCGAACGGAGAGTGGATTATCGTCACCGGCATGCAGGCCGGAAAGGATTAGCATGGTTGCACTGGTCACCGCTGTTCACGTTATTGTTTGTCTGTTTCTGATCGCTGTTGTGCTCTTGCAGAGCGGCAAGAGCGCCGACATCGCCGCCGCTTTTGGCGGGCAAGGCAGCCAGACTGCCTTCGGTCCGCGTTCGGCCGCCAACGCCCTTACCAAGGCGACGACTTGGGCCGCGGTCATCTTCATGATCACTTCATTTACCCTGGCAATCATGGCCACGCGTCGCGCTGGAACCGGCGGGTCGGTGTTGACCGGCGGCGCTCCCGCCACTCAGCAAACGCCTGCTCCCGCCACGCCGCCGGCGCAAAAATAAGCGCCAGCCCATTCGAAAACATCAAGCCTCGCACGACGCGAGGCTTTTTCGTTTGAGCGCCAACCATGAATAATGCGCCAGAACCATTTTTCGGTGAGAACGCAAGGCCAAGTCGTGCTAGTCTGGTGTCGAATTCCACTCCGCAGTGTGAAAGCTGCTTATGACTAGCGATTCGTTTCGCGAGTTACGAAAGCTGTCCACGGCGTGGCATGATGAAGTCGGTTTGCTGCGCGACATGGCAAGGCGGGCCCCCACCCTTCTTGACAAACACAATCTGACGGTTATGGCGAACACATATCTTGTTTGCGCATCAGCGCTGGATGACGCCCTCGGGGACGATCGTAAGCAAGAAGCGCCGAGTGCTATGTCCCAGCACGCTTAACAAGGTTGTCGAAATACCGCCTTCCCGTGAACTATGCCGCACGTCCCGCCCTTCCCGTCGGAGCAGATGCCATAGCCGTGGTTTTCGGCAAGAAGTAGGGTGCATCGCGCCGGGCGCCTACCCTAATTTTTGATATGTCTTGTAAGTAAGCGCTTTTCCGAACCGAGAAAAAATTCCATCCCCAAGGTCAGGATTGCTATGTTGCTGGATTCCTGGCGGCAGAGGCTCCGCGCATCGCCCGGCCTAACCCCATGAAATACTGTGGCTTACAAAACCACATTGACTCCGTCCAATTGGCAGCAGGCTTGCACTTCTGGAGACCGGTGGCCGCGATTGCCGACACCGGGCAGACCGCAGCGTAGCGGAACCGGGACTCAGGTGACAACCGCTTACAAAGCACGGCGAACGCGGCCGCAATTCTTATCCCAACCGGTGCTCCAAGCCTTGGTTGGAAAGTCCTGAAGAGGAGAACTTGATGAAGCGAGTTCCTGTAATCGGCGTTCTGGTCCTGGCTGGCCTGGTGCTTACCGTTGGCTGCGCGACCAAAAAGGAAGTCACCCGCGAGACCACGCCGATGACTAATAAAATCAATGAATTAGATGATTTGACAGCCCAGACAACACGCAACATCAGGTCCCTGGATTCGCGCACGCAGCAGGACATCCAAGGTGTAAAGTCCAA
>JBEKQP010000308.1:0-5120 GCA_049519595.1 Candidatus Korobacteraceae bacterium
GTTACGATCTTTCGTAGCGAAAATAAGGCAGTTCCGCGGCCACGGTCGTCCGCCGGAGGGCGGAGTGCGATCTGTGCCGTAGATAATGTCAACGGGTGCCGAGCTGAAAGCTCTCGCAGCTTGCAATCCGAGTTGCCGGTTGCCCGGCTGACAGGGATACTTTCTCAGGAGTCAGAGCTCATTTATGGCACACGAAGGTGACCACGTAATGGAGCCAGCGGAACCTCTATTCACCGAGGCGAACGGCCGTCGTCCAAAAGCGGATGTGGACCTGATTGAGTTGCTGACGGTCTTGGCTTTGCGCAAGGCTGCAATTATTAAATTTACACTCGGGATCACGCTTCTTGCCCTGATCGTCAGTTTGCTCCTGCCGGTTAGTTATATGGGAAAGACACTGATTCTGCCTCCGCAGCAAAGTCAGTCTTTGGCTGGGGCGATGCTCGGCCAGCTTGGAGCGCTCGCCGGCCTAGGGAAGGAGCTTGGGGTCAAGAGCAGCGTGGATCTCTACCTGGCTATGCTAAGCAGCGAATCGGTCGAAAACGGGCTGATTCAGAAGTTCGACTTGTTGACCGTATACCGGACGAAGAAACTGATTGATTGCCGCAAGGTACTCGAAGCTCACACCGTCCTGAAGTCCTTACCGAAAGAGGGACTGATCAGCATCTCGGTCACGGATCGCGACCCGAAAAGAGCAGCAGATCTGGCCAATGGCTATGTCGAGGAACTGGAGGGCCTGAGTCAGAGAATGGCGCTGACCGAGAGTTCGCAGCGGCGATTGTTTTTTGAAAAGCAGCTGCAACAGGCGAAAGAAAACCTGATCACGGCGGAGCAAACGTTAAGGCAAACCCAAGAGAAAACGGGGCTTCTGGTGCTGGACAGCCAGGCGAGGTCGGTCATCGATACAGTAGCTCATCTGAAGGCGCAGATTGCGGCCAAGGAAGTTCAGTTGCATGCCATGCGGACATTTGCTACCGCGGAGAATCCCGATCTCGTGCTGGGCGAGCAGCAACTGGCAGGATTACATGCACAGTTGGAAAAAACCTTGAAGAACAACAATGTTATCCAGGGTGATGTGGAGATTCCGACCAGCAAATTGCCGGCATCCGGGCTGGCCTATGTGCGTGCCTATCGCGATATGAAATACAACGAGACGATTTACGAGATTGTCGCGAAACAATACGAGGCAGCCAGGCTGGATGAATCGAAATCGGCACCGCTTGCGCAAGTCGTCGATGCGGCGGCAATACCGGAGCGAAAATCATTCCCGAAACGATCCTGGATCGTGCTCATAGCATTTGCGGCAAGTTTCCTTCTCAGTTGCGCTTACGTGATCGTGCAGACGGCATACCGTAGGTTTATTGCCGACCTTAGGCATCAGGAACAGATTAACGTCTTGAAATCGCACCTAAGATTCCGGCTGTAGCAGCTTGGCCGAAAGTCCGGACCCGAACTATTCATTCTGTCAGCGAAAGATCAAGCGCATGTATAGATACCCTGTTTATCGACCTTGGCTGTGCGGCAACGAAAAGCAATATGTGAATGAGTGCCTGGAATCAACCTGGATTTCCTCCAAGGGGCACTTTGTCGGTGACTTTGAGCGCGCCTTCGCTTCTTATATCGGCGCGCGCTACGCAGGATCGGCATGCAACGGCACTGCTGCGTTGCATCTGACGATGCTTGCCCTGGGTATCGGAGCGGGCGCGGAAGTTATCGTGCCCACGCTCACCTATGTCGCTTCCGTCAATGCGATTACGTATACGGGAGCGACTCCCATCTTCGTCGATTCGCTGGAGAGCACGTGGCAGATGGACCCCGCCGATGTGCGGCGCAAGATCACCCAGCGAACACGCGCGATTATGGCAGTACATCTGTACGGGCATCCTTGCGAGATGCACGAACTGGCCTCGCTTGCCAAAGAATCCGATGTGTTCTTGATCGAGGACTGCGCCGAATCGTTCGGCTCTCTTTACAATGGCAGGCAAACGGGCACTCTCGGCGATATCGCCGCCTTCAGCTTTTTCGGGAACAAGACCATCACCACGGGTGAGGGCGGCATGGTAACGACCAACGACGAGACGCTTTTCGACCGGGTCCAGCACTTCAAGGGGCAGGGTTTGGCCAGACACCGTGAATACTGGCATGACGTGGTCGGCTATAACTACCGCATGACGAACATCTGCGCGGCAATCGGATTAGCTCAGCTTGAACAAGCCGATCGTATCCTGGAGCGCAAGCGTCAGATCGCGCAATGGTACCGGCAGGAGTTATCTGGTCTTCCTGTGCAGCTGCATGCCGAGTCGGCACACGTCAGGCACTCCTATTGGATGTGTTCCATTATTGTCTCTGAGTCGCAGGACCGCGATCCGCTACGCGAAGCCTTGAGCAACGCCGGCATCGAGACCCGGCCACTTTTCTACCCTGTGCATAGCATGCCTATGTATGCGCAGAGATTCCAACGGCATCCGGTGGCGGAGCATCTGGGCTGGTGCGGAATGAACCTGCCGAGCTATCCGGACCTGAGCCAAGCGGACGTTGCCGAAATCTGTGGGGTCATCCGGGCATATTTTTCAACCCCGGCCCGTATCGGGGTCCCGGTTGGGGCGTAATAGCGCATATGGAACTGATTGGCGACAACTCGATCTCCGGGGCAGAGGTGACATTCTCGCTGCGGAAGCTGCTTTACTATTCGACAATTGTCTCGCTCTTTTCCGAGGCCCTACTGATCAATGTCGGCGCTTTCAACCTGGCGCTTTCCTACCTGCTGCTGCTTTTGAATCTGCTTTTGATGTTGCTGCTGGCGCAGTTTTCGATCCCCAAGAAGTTGGTCCTGTTCGCTCTTTATCTTGGCGCAAGCGGGGCGATCGGCATATCCCAGGGGACTGACACGCCGGGACTGGTGGCAAAACAGCTGCTGGGGATTTCTATCAGCGCGTTTTATTTCTACAACTTCTTTCAACTCCAGGATGACCATTTCGAATGGGCCTTTCGCGATTATGCCATCGGCTGTTACTGGTGTTCCATCGTCGGCATATTCATGGTTCCTTTCCAGGTACTGCTCCATCAGACTTTCAAATTGCATAGCGTCCTGCTGGAGCCGGCCCACTTCGCCACCGTATGCATCGCCGGCCTCTACTACTTCGGCGACCAATGGCTGAGCTATCGCCGCTATGGCCCGCAATTGGCCGTCACGCTGCTGGCTTTCATCATGTCCGTGTCGGCGGTAGCATACGTGGGAATGGCCGTGGTGCTTTTTTTTCTTTTTTCGCGCTACAGATACTGCGCAATTGCCGCACCGGTCGTCATCGGTCTTTTGCTCGGGGCAGCATTATTCGTTTCTTCGGAACTGCGAGTACGGGCTTTCGACACCGTGGTTGCCCTTGAGAAATCCAATGTCGAAGACGCCAATTTGAGTACCTTCGCGCTGGTGGCCAACGTACTGGTGACAGAGAATGTGCTCAGCGACAGCCCCGTGCTTGGACACGGGGTTGGCTCGCATCCGGTGTCGCACGCCAAGTTTGTGGACAAGATTCCGGGAATCAGCGAGTTTGTCGAGCTCAATGTGGAAAAGTTTAACGCGGACGATGCCGCATCTTTGCTTTTGCGTGTTCTATCGGAATTTGGCCTGCTCGGTGCCGTAGGCATGTTCGCGTTCATGTGGTATTTCCGAGTGCCGGGGCAGGGACCGCGAGCCCAGATCAGCTACGCTATCCTAGGTTATTTCTTTCTCAAGCTGCTGCGGCATGGCCATTATTTCAGCCCTGAACAGTTTTTTTTGATTTTGATCTACATTCTGAATTATCGGAAATCCAAGAGTGAGCGTCCGGAGGCAGGCTCGGGCGTGGTAACGGGATGAGCAATAGACAGAGCCGCAGCATCGCGTTTCCAAGCCAATCGTCGCGGGTCAAGGCGCTCGTTCGAAAAGGCGTCTGGAAACTGCTTCCTGTGCTTGATCTTCTGCTGTTGCCGCTTGTGGCCCTCGGTGGTTGCGTGATGGCAGGGATGCGGAGGCTTGGGTTTGATCATTTTCGCCTTGCGCGGAAGGCGCTTTATTGGGTTGGAGTCTTTCCCATTCGTGATCACTACTACGAGCCGCTGGTCAATCCAAAGCACTTGCGTTACTCGCTATCGTTGGAACGGGCCTTGCCTGGAGTGGACTTGAATGAGCAGGGTCAGCTCCAGTTTCTTGAGCGGCTGAGATACGGCACGGAATTGCGGGAGTTGCTGGATTCGCCGACTGAAAATGGGTTCCGGTTTGGCAATGCCGCCTTCGAAGCCGGGGATGCGGAGTACTGGTATAACTTGGTTAGGGCCGTTAAGCCCAGGACCATTGTGGAAATTGGCAGTGGAAACTCCACCTTGCTGGCAATCGAGGCAATTCGAAAGAATCGACAGGAGGATTCCGCTTATCGCTGCAGACACGTTTGTATAGAACCCTTTGAGGCACCGTGGTTGGAAAGAGCCGGTCCGGAGATCATACGTTCCAAAGTTGAGCTGTTGAATGCAGATCTGTTCCTTCAGCTTGACGCTAACGACATCTTGTTCATCGATTCATCTCACGTCATACGTCCGCAGGGAGATCTGCTTTTCGAGGTTTTGGAAGTGTTACCCCGGCTTCGGTCGAAGGTGATCGTGCACTTTCACGACATTTTTACCCCCCGGGATTATCCCGAGACATGGATACGAGAGCAAGTGCGCCTGTGGAATGAACAATATCTGCTCGAAGCATTCTTGACTGAAAACAAAGACTGGAAAGTACTGGGTGCGCTGAATTTTTTATGGCATCACCATCCAGAACGTTTGAGGCGAGTATGTCCCTTTCTTGCCGCCGGCAGCGAGCCTGGGTCGTTTTATATACAAAAGCAATGAGCGTATAAGAAGGTGGATGGTGGCGTTAAAGGCCTTTTCAGAGAACGCGTGTTTGACAGGGAAGAAGAACAGAGGACGTCGACCAGCAGCCCCGAAGACGCTTGGGCTAGGTATTCATTGCAACAAGGGGGAATGACCGTTGAATGGATGCGTGAGCGAGGTGAGCTATGATTGAGCTTAGCTTGGTAATCCTGCAATGAAACTGCTGATTAACATGATTAGCCTCTTCCAAGCAGGTCCGAAGACAGTCGGCC
>JBEKQP010000309.1:0-5117 GCA_049519595.1 Candidatus Korobacteraceae bacterium
CAACCGAGCTGCACAATCCGGAATTGACCCTGCCACAGGGTAGTGGCAATGTGCCGCAAACGAATTACCGCATGCTCGCTGCGCTGGCAGCCCATCATAAGGAGATCACGACGAACGAGTTCGATGAGTTCGTGCGGTCGCGGGGCATGCCAGGATTCTCGCCGACCCAGGGTCACATTGCCTCAGCGGTACCTTTTCTGGGCCATGCACGGCAGCAACTCATGGCCGGACCTCTCAACCGTATATTCTTCTACGCCAAGGGGAGCCTGTTCCTTGGCCGCATGACTTCGCTTGCGGATGGACTCTCGTTCCTGTTGCGCAGGAACAATCAGGAACGGTCCACGCAGTGACTGGCACGCGGAAGAGGATTGAGGGGGAAAGAGGATTCGTTCATTCATAAGGAGGGGGAGATGGACTTGAAAGGCAAGTATGTTATAGCTCTAGGAGAACGGGACGCGATCCAGGCCCCGTCGATTGCCAAGGTAGCGCTGTCGGCTGGAGCAGCCGAGGTGTATCCCATTACGAGCTGTTTTGTTTGAACCGCCGCGGGCACAGTTGATCTGGAAGATCAACAAAAAATCAAGGAATTCGCAGAACGGCATGGCGCCGAAAATACAATCGTACTGCTCGGAACGCCTGACGGGGAAAGCACGAATATTGCTGCCGAGACCGTAATTAATGGCGATCCTGCTTACGCCGGGCCGCTCGCTGGGGTGGCGCTTCGGCTACGCGTTTACCACGTTCTGGAAACGGAATTCAAGTCCAGCGTGGATCCTGGTATGTACGCCAGCGAACTCGCAATCATGGAGCAGGCGCTTGATAAGAACGAAATTAGTTTTACGATGGAAGGCATTCGGAAAGCTGCCGGATTAGCCTAGCGACCGCGCACTCCGGACGGAATGCCGATGCTAGGGCCAGTCGAATGCCTGCCCGGGCTGCTCATAGCCGGACACGAAGGCGAGGGCGTTGCGCTGGCGCCGATTACGGAAGAAATTCTTGCCAATCATTTGTCGACGATGAATTAACGGCAGGGCGGCAAGAACCGGTCAAAGCAAACGATAATGACGAGACTCTGATTCGGTTCGAGAAGAGGGGAAACCGATGCATCTCACGCATGTTGGGTCTATTGCTCTTTGGATTCTGTTGGTGCTGATTCCGCTACAGCTCTATATCGGCTACCGGCTCGCGGCTCGAAGTAGTCAAAGCGCGTCGCACTACTTCATCAGCCACAAGCAGCTACCGCTTTACATCCTCTTCTTCGTCGACTTCGCCACGGCGATGGGAGTCGGTAACTTTATCGGTTACATGGGCAAGGGCTATCAGATCGGGCTGAACCAGCTCTGGATGATGCTCGGCGAACAGGGCACAAAGATTCTGTTTGCCCTTCTGTTGGCGGGTTTCATCGGTAAGTTCTCCTACACCACGATCAATGAGTTCATGGAGAAGCAATGGTTCCATGACAAATATTTGCGGGCGGCCAGCGGCATTCTGATGTGCTTTCCGATGGTGGCCATTACCGGCGCACAGGCCATCGGAATCGGCACCATTCTCAACGTCTGCATGGGAGTGGATGTCACCACCGGTATCTGGGTCGCCGCGCTGACGGCCATTCTTTACACGGTGATGGGCGGCATGTGGGCTATCGCCTGGACGGACTTGATCCAGGGCATCATCCGCATCATTGTGGGCTTCATTTTCTTCTATACCATTTTTCACTTTATGCACGGCGTCAGTGGCATCAAAGCCGCAGCCGTTGCCGTCAAGCCGGAGCTGTGGAGCATGAAGTCCCTGGGAGGGTTTGCAGCCCTTTCCTTGCTGCTGGGACCGATGACCGGACAATTCACCGCTCAGCACTGGTGGCAGCGCTGCTTCGCCGGCAAGACCCCGAAGACGGCCAGGAACGCATTCCTTGGCTCCGGTATTTTCTGCGTTGTGATGTGCACGTGCAGTGTGCTGATGGGCATCGCCGCGCATGCCTTGAACCCAACCTTGGCTCGCCCGGATATGGCTTTCGCCTGGATGCTCAACAACTGGCTGAATCCGGTAGTCGGCGCGCTGCTGATTGTCACCATCATCGGCGCGGACATGACGGTTTCGGCGGGGTTTCTTAACTCCGGCGTCACCATGCTGACGATGGACATCGTCAAACCCCTAATCCGCAAAAATGCGGACGACAAAGAGCTGGTGAGCTGGGCGCGTTGGCTCACCTTCCTGCTCGGCGTCGCTAGCATTTGGGTGGCCATGACCTTCCCGACGGTAGTTTCGGCCATACTCTTCGGTTATGCGGCTGTCGGCGGCGGCCTTTTCATTCCGCTCATGGCGGGCCTTGTCTGGCGGAAGAATGGCCGCACCTACGTTACCAGGTATGCGTGCTGGGCTTCCCTGCTGTGCGGTTCGGGCACTGTGCTGTTGTTCGAACTGAACAAGGGGCTTTTCAAAATCTTTGGCGGCGGCATCATTCCCGGCGTAGCGGTGTCGTTCGTGCTGACCATCGGAATCAGCCTGATCGAGTTGATCGGACGCAAGGACAAAAGCGCGCAAGTAGCGGGCGCCTAACAGGCCGCTGAAAAACGCGCCGAAGCCGGGGTCCCCAATAAGCCCGTTGTTGGCTTGTTGGGGCAGAACGAGCGAGGCGCTATGGAATGTGTGCAGCATAGCTTAGCTGCCCGGGGGGTTATATGCTCAGCCCGCCTGCGAATTGTTTTTCAGCAGCCTGCTAACCTATCAAGCAGAATACGGCGTTGCCGGGTCGATGCAACCGATCCGGCAATGTTGTTTTATGAGGGGTGCGAGTGTACCCTTGGCTTGCAACCGGAGCTGCCGGTCCGGAGGTTGCCCGATGAGTGCAACTACGATCACGAGTTTTTCCAATCAAACTACGCGCTTTGCCGAATTCGTCGAATCATTCCGTTACGAACAGATTCCCGCGCCCGTGCTCGAACGCACCAAGGATGTGATCTTCGACGGGATCGGGGCACTGCTGGCCGCGACTTCTCCCAAGTACGACATCGGAGCCGTACTCCAGCGCTTTGTGCGCGAGACCGGCGGGACTGCTGAATCGCAGATTTTTGGGACCTCGCTGCGCACCAACTGCGTGACGGCGGCCCTGGTGAACGGCACCTTCGGCTACTACTGCGATATTGAAAGTCATCACCCCGGCGCCATCATGCATGCCATTGCCGTCGTCGGGCCAGCGGCATTCGCGGTTGGCGAGCGGATGCACAGCTCCGGGCGCGATGTGCTTGCCGCGATCGTGGTTGGAATCGATGCGGCTTGCCGCCTCAGTTACGCCCTGAGCGCCCCGGCGCTCTATGCGCGCGGATTTCATCCGACCTGCGTAGCCGGAACTTTCGGTTCGCTGGCGGCGGCGGCTCGCCTCTTCGGGTTGCGCGGCGATTCCCTGCTGCACGCCTTCGGCCTTGCCGGCCAGGAAACATCCGGCCTGCTCTCCTGGGTCGACGATCCGACCGAGCACTCACGCCCATTCAGCATGGGCCTGGCGTCGCGACACGGAACCTCTGCCGCGCATCTGGCTGCCTGCGGATTCGGCGGACCGCCCGCGATTTTCGAGAGCAAGTATGCTCTCGGCCACGCCTTCACCGGAGAGTGGCATGCCGACGAGCTCTTCCAGCATCTTGGCGAACGTTTCAAGGTCATGGAGCTATATTTCAAGCTCTATGCCTGTTGTGCATTCATCCATCCGGCGCTCGACGGCTTCATGGATATCCTGGAAGCCGGGCGCATCGATCCGGACCACATTGGCCGCATCAGCTTGCGATACCCAATCGACGGATACAAGGTCATCGACAACAATCCACTGCGTTCGCACTGCGCACAGTACGTGCTGTCTCTGGCGGCCTACCGGAGACACGTGGATTTCTACGATATCGTCCACGACCAGAGAACGGATGCGCGTATCCGATCGTTGTCGGAACGAATCGAGGTCATTGGCGACCAGGAGACCAATAAGACCTATCCCGATCTCTATCGCTCCATCATCACCGTGGAACTTAAGGACGGGACGCGGCATCTGCGCGACATTACTTACCCCAAGGGATCGCCCGCGAATCCCGTGAGCCGCAACGTGCTGGAAAAGAAGTTCGAGAGGCTGACCCGCGACGTGCTCGCCCCTGCTCGCGCCCGCCAGATCGGCGAAATGATAGCGCGCCTGGAAGACGTCGAAGATATCGGTCAATTCACGAGCTTGCTCGCGGTCTGAACCAGGCGCCAGCGGTCGCCGCGCGGCCATCGAGCGAAAGATCGGGAAGCGATGGGCTGCAAATGAGACAAAGCCGCGATTAGCTCGCGGCTTTGTTCACGTTTGCATTCAAAAATCGGGGTGACAGAAAGTATTAAAAGCGATCGCGACCGCCGCCGCCGGAGCGACCACCGCCGCCGCCGCGCCCAAAACCTCCGCCGTGTCCGCCTCGGCCGCCGCCTCCGCCAGTTCGCCGGGGGCGATCTTCTTTCGGACGCGCCTCATTCACCGTCAGGTTACGGCCGCCCATGTTCATTCCGTTCAGGGCTTCCATGGCTTTGGCTGCAGCCTCATCGTCAGTCATCTCGACGAAGGCAAAACCTCGCGGCTGCCCGGTGTCACGGTCGGTCACGATACTTACCCTGTCAACCGGTCCGTAAGCCTCGAACAATGCGCGCACTTGGTCTTCACTGGCATCGAACTTCAAATTGCCTACATAAATGTTTTTCACTTTATCCTCGCTAATGGATCTGCCGTTCTCGCTGGGAAGACAGTGGCGAATCTCGGGCAGGGTTGCTGTTTAAGAAGCAAAACACACGGTGCAAACGGCCAAGGAATTGTAACAAAGAAACCTTCGCGCGGGAAATGCGTGTCCAATGGTGAATCCACCTGCCGGCCGTTGCCCAAGAAACTGTTTGTGCTGAGAGGAGAGCAACCGTGGTTTAACGATCGACTGGCAATCGAATATTCAAAGGCTACCAGTAACACAAGCGTCTTCGAAGTAAGGTTTCCCCGAGGTCAAAGTTGGCGCTTCAGGTTCATCGCTTGCCCATTACCCAGCTAGCGCCGGCCACGGTGTCGGCGCCACGGTTTCTATCCATGGACGCGCTTTCACCAGCAGCGCGCGAACCGGATCAGT
>JBEKQP010000310.1:0-5021 GCA_049519595.1 Candidatus Korobacteraceae bacterium
GAAAGCCGACCTTACTGCAAATCACCGCTCGTAATTTGAGGGGTTCCAGCGATTCCGAAAGTGAGAATTCGAGGTCAACCATTTGACCGAGTTCGATTTCGTAAGGCGACATCAGGCCCATGCCTGTTTCGGAGATGTCATAGCTGCGGCAATGGCATTGCTGCTGCATGCGCTCTCGCTCATACCGCAAACGCACCCGCACATTGACCGGAACTCGTACCGAACGACGCTGTACTGGCCATGGCCCGCTGGTCGGTGGATTCGTAGGGTGGGACATAGCTTTTACCTGCGCCAACCTGAAGCCCCATTATCTTCTGGTGCGGTCTGTAAGCGAAAACTGCCCACGCCCACTCGGCTGTCGTCTTCAGTCTTTGCTCAACGGTTCGTCATATTTGAGACATGCGGGGGTGAGCGACATGATCACAGCAGGAGAGTCTTCACCCGCAAAGAGGGTCACGCTAGAAACCTGATTGTGCCAGCATAACGGGTGCGGATTGCTTGGCCTAGATTGCTCTCCGAATTGCTTATTAAGCCCAACAACAAGCGGCATGAGTCCCATGTGACTGGTGTTTAGGTAAAAGATAATGTTCGTTACCCTATTTTCGTCCAGCATAAACTCCGCAGACAGAACACGAGCTCCCGCAATTATTACCTCATCGTTGATGAGCAATTCGCAATATGTGTGGCCATATCTGTCTGAACTGGCGCAGCGTAATTCACGGGCGGGTGTTGACTTGGGCAAAGCATCCCGATTCATGGCAAGGGTTATGCCAACACTGTCGTTGAGGAAAAGATGAAAAGGCTCTGGAGCATCCGCTAAGGGTAATTTGTGTCCGACAGCGAAGGTTGCGGCTAAGAACATGAGCACGAGCGCAATATGGTGTTTCATCTACTCCTCACTGATCGACTGGAATACGCCCACAGACGTCGTAGCGGTCAAGCAGAGTGCCCAACGCACCTGTATACGCTAGTAGAGCCTGGGTTAAACTCTGCGCTGTCCGCCTGAGCTACGCAAGTTACAAGAGTAATCCCCGTTATTTTTGATGGTATCCGACGTAACTTGCACGGAGAGATGGGCGGCGGTATGTTCATGCTGCACAGAGAATCTGCTGTGCTTGAGGCTAGAGAGGCCGACAGCCTTGGGGGAGGATGTCGGCCTTCGTTTTTGTTCTCCGATTGCAGGGTTCCTAATCAGGCTGCCCGTTCCATCGCTGGTGGGTTACGCCCGAACTTGTGCGTGAACTTGTGCTACGGGAGTTTCCAGGACAGAGCGGGACGACCGGGTTGAGCTAGGCGTAGACGCTGAGCATCTGCCCGTGCATCGGCGTGGTCATACTCGCCATGAGCCGGTATTGGGCGACTGCGTTCGCATTCAGCGCATTCCGGTTGGGAGCGAATGCATACGGCGATTGAAACCCATCTTGACTCGAAGTCCCGCCGTTCAAGAAATTCTTCAGCGGAACCGCATAAAAATGGAAAGAGCCATTGTCGCCGGTTGAGACCGACCATGCGAAGTTATCGTCCGGGTAGGCGGAATCACTCCGAGGGACGATCTGATTGGCCGTTGGGAAGCGGCTAACGGGCACAAGGCTCGTAGATGCGCTATTCATCCGCAATGCGGGCGGCAAAATTACGGGCACGATGAGTAGGTTGATTTCGGCCATTTGGGCGACTCAAAACTGCATTCGCAAGATATATCGGCAGCTTTTGGAGTCGAGGTTAGACGGCACGCTCATTTCGAAGGGCGTGGTCGGCATCTTGGGTTGGACTTCAGGTGAGAACCAGGGACGCAGCGGCACCACCACATTGCCCCTGTTTTCGAGACGGAAGTCAGATATGTGTGAACAGGATTGGCTAAGAGGCTTACTCGGCTTCGTCGGTCTGGGTGAGCCCAGAATACGCAGAGATACAGGGTTCGCCATCGCCTGGATTGATCAAACCGCAGCGGCTGCAAACGAGCTCGTCGTCGTCTTCACGATGCACAGGCCGGTGATGAACTTCCATATATAAACCCTCCGTGGCATAGTCAGAGTCACTCTTCCCGGCAGAGGATGCCTTACATCGGTAGATTTTTGCGGTGATTGCCCGGCTTCTTGCGCCCAAGCTGTTACGTTTTTCACGGTCGCCGAGATGTGACGGTTTCAACAGCACGGTTGCGCCTCCTCAAACGCCAATATCCTCGTTCCAGAGTTTGAGATTGCGCTGGATGAACTCTTTCATCAGCCTGATGCAGACGTCATCCTGTAAGACTTCGACCGAAACGCCCCGAGAACGAAGAAGTTCCTCTTCGCCCATGAATGTCTGATTCTCGCCGATGATCACACGGGGAATTCCATAGAGGAGAATTGCCCCGGAGCACATCGAACACGGCGAGAGCGTCGTATAGAGGACGCATTCCCGATAGACGGAGGCTGGCTGGCGACCCGCATTCTCCAGCGCATCCATTTCGCCGTGCAGGATGGCGCTTCCTCGCTGGACACGCCGGTTGTGACCCCGCCCGATGATCGTGCCGCCGTGTACGAGCACGGAGCCGATGGGAATGCCGCCTTCTTGCATGCCCTGCCTTGCGTCTTCGATTGCGGCCTGCAGAAATGGGTCGTTGATCGACTTGCCCTCGGTTGCCTGTGTTATGAGAGGTCTACAATACTAACCGATGCAAACCTTTTACTGTCCCAAATGCGGGTCAGAAGATGTTATCGAAATCAGACACACCGATTCTCCAGCCGAGAACCAAACTTCGCTGTTTTGTGAAAACTGCCACAGGACTGGAACCCAAGAACAGTTCAGCACGAAGCCTTATTTTTGGAATTGGCGGTTTTGGAGAGTCAGACCGATTCCTGCACTCCTTGCCATTGGATTATCTTTATGTATTCCTGCGTCAGGCACCAGCCGAATTATCGTATTTATCGCCATCTATGCTCTGCTGAGTTCAATCACGTTGCGACGGCGGAACGGGAAAAGAGTTTTTCCGCCTTACCTGTGGTAAACAGCAATGGAAGAATCAGCAGCCGCTACAGGACATCCCCATAGTCAACTTCTTCAGCGAAGCTTCCTGCAGTGAGAAATCGATATTGTTTTTGATCAGTATTTATGCGCTATCCACAATAATCGGCATGGTACGAGGAGTGCGTCACATCGCGGACTTTATTCGACTGAACCGTTCCGGGCAGACGACCAGATTCTGAATCTCTGAACGCTCATTCTGAAAGATGCCATTTCTTCACCAGTGCCGCCTTCTGATTCAGCAGCCACTGCTCCCACTGAGTTTTCGTTTTCTCCGGAAATTTCGACAATATCAACGACACAAATTTATCGAAACTCAGTGTGGACTGAGTCGCGCGAACTGCCTGAAACATTCCTTCCATTCTTGAGCTTGATGGCTCTTCCTTGGTGGAAGCGGCCTTCGGCCCGGCGGTGACGGGATTTGACGGAGGTTTCGGCGGGACGGGCGTCGTAGACGGCTTGCCAGCGACAGGTGTCGTATCGTGCTTCACAAACTGGCTCTTCCAGAAATCATCGTTCTTCATAAGGGCGTTGACTGGCTTCCTCTGTTCTTACCTTCAGGATGTCCGCGGAATTCTACCGACGCCGTTGACTGTGCTCTACCGGGCGTCCACAACCTCACGCACTCGGCGCATCTGGCTCCGATCGGCTTTCGGGAGATTCAACGGGATGAAATGATATTCGCGTTCCCAGGATCCTCAGTCTCAGCAGGTGGCTCTGCTGACGGTTCTCCAGTTTGAGATGCAATCACGGACTGTTCTTGCTTGGTTTCGAGAAAGCTCACGCCTTGAATGGCTTCGATAGGGCTCGTGCTTTCCGCGCCAACCAGTTGTGCCTCCACGCCCGCAAGCCGCTGAAGCACGTCATTCGCCGTGTCCTGAATGCGCGTGCTGGGTTTGTGCAGTTTGCGAATCGATTTGAAAGCAAGATGGCACAGCGTAAAGCGGTTCTGAGTTTGTAGGGCGGCAAGGACGATATGTGCGCGCATGACTCGGTTTCCTTAATGATCTGTCAAAAAGAAGGTGATTCGGACCAATAAACGCGTGGAGGAGCAGTTCCGCAGTTCCAAACTACGCCGCACCATTGACTGGGAGATATCGGTCTCTCCGCACCACGATGGTAAACAGGAGCCGTACATACACATATTGGCAACTAAATTCAGCCTTGGCGATGACGCACGTCACAATACCGAAAAAATCCACCAGCTCGCACCAGCACCAAAGACATCACCGGCTAAAAACCAAAAACTAAGGTCACGTCTCATAAGGTGCGGTCTCTGCTGATGCCAGCCCCGCTGATCTCCGGGGCTTTGGGTGAGGCGAACGCTTCTACACTACCATACCGACAGGCACAGAGGCGCCGGTGCCTTGTTGGGGTCGGAAGCCGCACTCCAGGCACGGGCTGGGTTGAGGCAGAACGAGCGAGGCGCTATGTGATGCAAGATACTTGTACAAGTGCTTATGGACTCACCTCACTTGCTGGCTGCTCGACAATAACCGTGAGTAGTTGGATGGCAGCCTGAGCTGCTCGGTTGCTGCTGGAGGGCCGAAAATCTTATGAACAGGATGGGCCCGGCAACCATCACGATGCCGGCAAACAGGTCGAGCTCCGGTTTGGAATCCATCGCTGCTGCCTCGCCAATGTTACGGATATTGCCTTGTGAACCCCTACCGCTGATAGTGCTGGTGCGCGTACAGCACCCCGACGGTCGAGGCTGCCAGCAGAGCCAGCACCACCTCAATGAGAAACAATGCGGAGCTGTCGTGCGGGTAAAGCTCGAATGCGCGGAGAACAGACACGGCTGAAAACACGAAGAGAATCGCCATAAACGCAAGCACCGCCAGCGAGGCTGAAACCAGCATGGCGCGAAGCAGTGCCATGCCTCCCAATCTCCGGTTCCCTTCAACCATGGTCACACGATAGAGAACCGCGGTCGCGGCGTCCAACGCATTCTTCCGTGCGCAATCATCGAAAATATTTTTACAAAGTTTGTTTATGGCGTAGATAAGCCGCCCTCA
>JBEKQP010000311.1:0-4997 GCA_049519595.1 Candidatus Korobacteraceae bacterium
CGGGAACTGTCTAGCCCGCAGCCTGGATCAGTTTCGCAAGAATAAACGTCCATGAGCCCCGGCTCCGGAATACACATGCACCTGCATGAATCTCTTTGCTATCGTCTTCCGCGGCGCATAGGCATAGGGCGCGGCGTGCTGCCTTTGAAGTCCTTGGGATAGACAACCAAGTGCCGGTTCGGGCCCTCGCCATCGCTCTCGGTACGCAGGTCTTCGGAGTCGCGCAGTGCCAGGTGGACGATGCGGCGCTCACGCGAAGACATGGGAGCAAAAGCATAGGGCGATCCCGTTTTGCGCACCCTCTCGGCGGCGACGCTGGCCGCCAGCCTTAACTCCTCGAAGCGCGCGGCGCGGAAGCCCATGGCATCGAAGGCGACCTTCTCGTGATCCTCCGACCCGAGTCGTAATGACTCCAGCACCAGATACTCGATGGCGCGCAGCAGCTCGGCGCCTCGCTCCATGAGCAAAGGCGTATCGGCCCCGGACAAATCGACCAGGATCACCGGCGTCTCCCAGTCGCGCTCCTCAGGCAGAGGGGGATCGACGGTGATCTTGTACTTCAGGTGGAAGTCACCATGCTTGATGATGGAGTTCAGCAGTTCACTAATGCGCTTGGCGGTAGCGATTTTGTCAGCTATAGGCATTTCGTCTCACTCAAGTGCTGAAGGCTCTTCCTTGTAAACTCAGCGACGCACGATCTTGTCCTTGTCCTTGGAATCAACGCCTAATCCGGCCTGCTTGCGGGCACGCTTGTCGGCCAGGGCGTGGATCTCCTGTCCCAGCTGGGTACGATTCATTACCCACTGCTGAACGATTCCTACGATGGTGCCCACCGCCCAGTAGAGCCCCAGACCAGAGGCAACGGAATAGCTGAAGAAGCCAAGCATGAGCGGCATCATCAGGTTCATCATCCGTTGCTGCTCTTTGCTCACGCCGGCCTGCGGAGTCAACTTCTGCATGAGGAGCGTGGTCAACACGATCAGGATCGGCAGAACCAGCATATGATCGGGCGACGACAGGTCATGCAGCCAGTAAAACCGCGCGTGGCGCAGCTCGTTGGCCTGCGAGAGCATCTGGTAGAACGCCCAGAGAAACGGCATCTGCACCAGCAGCGGCAGACATCCGCTGGCCGGGTTTACCTTGTGTTCCTTGTACAGCCCCGAGATTTCCTGGTTCATCTCGGCCCGTCGCGGGTCGCGTATCGGGTACTTCTTATACTTGGCCTGTATCGCCTGGATCTGCGGCTGGATTCGCTGCATCTCCAGCGCCGACTTCATTTGGTAGAGACGAAGCGGCAACAAGACAATGTTGATGACCAGGGTCAGGATAATGATCGACCAGCCCCAATTGGGAAAGGGCCAATGATCATGCGTCCATTTCAACCATACGAACAGCGGCTTGGCGATAATCGCAAAGAATCCCCAGTCGATCATGCCGCTCAGATCGGCGCCATCGGGCTGCCCGTTCAGGGTGTTGGCGCGGACCGACTTGAGCACGTCGACCGCTTTGGGGCCAACAAAGATACGCTCGCTAGTCACCCCATTGGCGTTGCCCACGGCTGCGCCCAACAGTTCGACTTTCTCCGTTTCGTTCGGCTTCTGCGGGTCTTTGGGAACGACCGCCAGGTTGCGCAGTGTCGCGGCCGAAGCCTGCTGCGGGATGTCCGGCAGAAAAATCGCGGCAAAGTACTGGTCTACTGCGCCGAAATATTCGAAGGGGCCGCGCAGGACGTTGCCGTTGCTGATCGCTTTGCCCTTCTTGTCGGGCTTCAGGCGCTCCGTCTTTTCGCCGTTGGAGAAATCGACGGTCTGCGCCGCATAGGCAGCCGGGATCTCCGCATCGCCAAAGCCGGCCGGCCATGCCGGCAGCGCCGTCACATAATTGCCGCCGCGCGCGACCGAACTCTCGATGTGAATCGCGTAGCTGGCGGCCTCAAAGCGGAAACTCTTGCGCACGGTGACATCGCCATCGGCATATTCAAAAGTCAATTGAGCGGGAGCCTGGATTGTGCCGGTGGCGCTCGGCACATACATCGCCGAGTTCAGCTTGTTGCGCAAGCCTTCATCCCATGTCCACAACGAAAGCGGATACCCCCACTGTGCCGCTCCCGCCTCGTTGACAATATCCAGCGGCTTGCCGCTCGCATCCTGGGAGCGCTTGAGGACCCACGACTTCACTAACCCGCCGCGATTGGTGAACGTGATGCGATAGAGATCGTTCTCCACCACGGTGGTGGATTCCGTGCCGGCCTGCTTGGCTCCAGCGGATTTCGATCCTGGCAGCGGTATGGGCGGCGATGTCGGTGCGCTCTGCTGTTGCGCAACGGGTGCGGGTGCTTGCGCCTTCTGCTCCGGAGCCGGATGGCGCCAGGCAAGGTACTGTTGAGACAGAAAAAGAACGCCTACGGTGAGGGCGATGATCAGAAGAAAGTTCTTCTGGCCGGGTTCGGATTGTGGATTGCGGTACTCTGCCAATTTCTAGCCATTTCGGCGCCGGCGGTCACGCGGACCCGGCGCAGTCAGTTGGAAGTGGAGCAGCAGCGCCTGACGTTAGCGGCGCCCGCGTGCCCATGTTCGGGGTAATGGTCGTAACGCTCCGGCCTGGCCCCGAACTGACACCATCTCGTTCTTCGGGATGCAGGTTGCTCGGGGCCCTCAACACGCTCCGTCGTTGTGCGTGTTAGGGTGTAGGCCGGAACAGGATCATAGCCGCTGCCTCCCAGCGGGTTACAGCGCGCAATACGCAGGAGCGCCAATAAGCTGCCACGCACAACTCCGTGCCGGTCCAGTGACTCCATGGCATACTCCGAGCAAGTAGGCACGAAGCGGCACGACGTCGGCAGTCCAGGCGATATCCACCGTTTGTAAATCTCGATCAGCTTGATGGCGACCCACTTCATAAGTCTCGCCCTTGCGCCAACTGCGGTTTTTCGCTTCTCCGCGAACCAACTCCGGGTTGTTTACGGCCCGAACGCACGCTTTGCCCGATGACTGCAAACGCGCGCGCGATTTCCTGCGACAACACCGCAAAATCGACCTTCAGCACGGACTTCCTGGGATTGATCACCACGTCCACAGTTCCGCCGTCCACCAGACTGTAGTGTTGGCGCACTGCTTCTCGCGTGCGACGGCGAATCCGGTTACGCTCTACCGCTCCGCCCAAGGCGCGCGAGACGGTAAACCCAATACGAGCTCCCCTGAGGTCCGCGACCGGCAACTCCGCCGAGCCACTGTTAGTATTTTCCGGCGCGAGCGGCGTGCGATGCAAATAAAATACCGTCATATTCCCGGAGAAATGCCGCTTCCCATTCTCATACACACGACGAAAATCCGCGTGTTTGAGCAGATGGGCTGATTTCGGAAAAATGCCTTTCGGAGTGTCACTCACGACGGATCCGGTCCGGCAAATGCATCCACCGCGTTCGGATGCGGAAGCCCAGTCCAACTCCAGACAGTGTCTTCCAAATATCCTCAGGCCCCTGGCTTGTGCGCGGGCGACGTATCGCAGGGCTTCGAAAACCAGCTCTGCGCTTCACCCCACAACCGGAAACAGAAAATAATTAATCACGATACCCAGGTTTCACAGAAACCCGCTTGCGGCCCTTGGCGCGACGGCGCGAGAGCACGGCTTGTCCACTTTTGGTCTTCATGCGGGTCCGGAATCCGTGCGTCTTCGAGCGGTGACGGCGATTGGGCTGGAATGTGCGCTTCGGCATTGAAAACTGCGCTCCTAACTGAGTAAAAAGGTAATGAGCAAATTAGAAGTATAAACGAGTTGCCAGAGGGCCGCAAATTGGGGTGGCTCGGCGCCCAAATTTCGGCCTTGCCCCAGCTTCGATGCACGTCCCCGATCCGGGCCGGCCGGGAGCGGGGGAGCGGCGCCGGATGCACCACCGACGGTGCTCAAAGCTCGGGTCGCGAACATCATAAGCCGGCAACTCCATGCTGGCGGAAGAGTTGAAGCGCCGCTGCCGATCGCGCAAGGTGCGGAACTAAATTTATTTCTGCACCACATTCGCAACAACTTCCGAAGCCGCATAAACCAAGACAAAAATCATCTCCCAGAGCGCAGAGAAAGCTGCTCAAATTCAGTTCGAACGTGCTAGTATGCACGACGAGTCACACAATAAATTCGCCTTGCCCCATCCGCCGTGCACGGTTGCGTGCTGCGGACATCAGTTGAAGGTTCGGGCTGCTGATTCATTGCGTGACAGATTGAAATCGCTTCCCAGCCGTGTATTGTCCGGCACTCTGGTTGATAATGTCTGCATCTCTTGCTCCGACTTCGCCGAATCCTTGGTTGCGTATTCTGGATGCGCTTGAGAAGAAGGTGAACCGTCATTCCTACGACACCTGGCTCAAGCCCTTGCGCTACAGTCACACCCAGGGGGCAACCCTGTTTGTGCGTGTGCCCGCACCTGAGTTCCGGGAGATGGGCGAGCGCTATTCCGATCTGATCCGTGAAGCCATCGACAACCTCAAACTTGAGGTCAAGGATGTCGAGTTCATCACCGCCGAAGATTCTCCAGCGGCAGCCACCGCGATCCGCCACAATGGAGGGTTTTCTCCCCCGGCGACCGGCCCAGCTCCGCAGCAGGCCCGCTTCGACTTCGACAGCGCCGCACAGCTCCAAGCGCGGTACACGTTCGATGCCTTTGTCACCGGCAGCGGTAATCAGTTTGCGCATGCCGCCGCGCTGGCGGTCGCCGAGCATCCGTCCAAGGCATACAATCCGCTGTTCCTCTACGGTGGAGTGGGAATGGGCAAGACCCACCTGATGCAGGCCATCGGGCATCAGGTGAAGCGGCACAGCCCCGACTTTTCCATCTGCTACGTTTCCAGCGAAAAGTTCACCAATGAGCTGATCAACAGCATCAAGCATGACCGCATGACCAGCTTCCGCGAGCGCTTCCGCAATGTCGATTTGCTGCTGATCGATGACATCCAGTTCCTCACCGGCAAAGAGCGTACCCAGGAAGAGTTTTTTCACACCTTCAA
>JBEKQP010000312.1:0-4984 GCA_049519595.1 Candidatus Korobacteraceae bacterium
GTGACTCATTTCATGAGCGATTGTGCCTTCGCCGCTTTGCAACTTGATGCGGGCAACCTGAGAGAGCGGGACCTGCGCGCCGGAGATTGTTGTTAGGGCCAGTTTCCCTATCGCTTCCGGACTGTTGCGGGTTTCTTTCGGGAATCTCACGGTCACGTCGTAGGTGCGGTCTGCCACGTATACCTTGCTCACTGCGGCGCCGCCAACCCCGGTCTGGATCAAATTGGTGATGTCGGAGACGTTTATGCCGTAGCGAGCCGCGGCTGCGCGGTCTATGTCAATGGCAACCTGCGGAATGGGAGGTTCCTGGAAGATGGATGCGTCGGTTGTGCCGCGGACATCGTGCAGAACATCTACAATCCCACCGGCAATTCGGCGCAGTTCATTGAAATCGTCGCCGATAACGCGGACCACCAGCGGGCTGTGGGCGCCTCCTATTGCGTCCTCCACCATGTCGATGATCGGCTGGCTGATGCCTATCGAGAACCCTGGCAACTGCTTTAGTCGTGCGTTGAGCTTACGGAGAAAATCCTCCTTGGTCTCTCCCTTGGGCCAGGCGTTATAAGGCTTGAGGCCCACGGGGGCTTCGATGTGGGAAGGGGTCCATGCATCTGTGCCGTCATCGCTGCGACCGAGTTGAGTGACGGCATAAGACACTTCGGGAAATTCCCGCAAAGTGCGCCTCAGCTCGCTCGCCATTTCGCTGGCCTTGTCGAGCGAGAGTCCGGTGGGTAGTTGGACTTGGAGCCAGAGTGCGCCTTCGTCGAGTTCGGGCAGGAATTCCCGGCCGGTGGTCCAACCCAAGGCGACTACGGCGGCGAGCGCCATGCCACCGAGTACGAATGCCAGTTTAGGTGTGGCCAGCATGCGGTCCAGCGCCCTTCCAAAGCCGGCCTGAAGGCGTTCGAGCGGGCGATTACGGAAGACCTTTTGAGGCTTACGAAAGGCCCCGTAGGCGAGGCCCGGAATCAAGATGCAAGTACATAGGAGCGCGCCGAGCAGGGCGTAGCATACGGTATAGGCCATGGGCAAAAACAGCTTGGCTTCGGCACGTTCGAATGCGAACAGCGGGAGGTACACGGTGATGATAATGAGAGTGGCAAAGAAAATCGGCCGCACGACCTGCTTGGTCACCGAGAACACATCCTGCTCGCTCAGGGACGCGGCAGGGTTCGACTCGCGCCTTCGCAGAACGGCCTCTGTCACGACGATCGCGCCGTCCACAATAATGCCGAAATCCAGTGCGCCAAGCGAAAACAGGTTGGCCGGCATCTTTGTGAAGTGCATCATGATGAAGACGGCGGCCAGTGCGAGCGGTATGGTCGCCGCGGCGATCAGTGCACTGCGCGGACTGCCGAGAAATATGATTAGCACGAGACACACCAGTCCGATCCCCGCCAGCACGGTGTGTGAGACCTTGTGCACCGTTTCCTGCACCAGATTGTCCCTGTCGATATAGGGAACGATGCGCACATCCTTCGCCTGGAGCTGTTTGTTCAGCTCTGCCACCTTGGCGTGTACACCCTTCAACACTTCAGAGGCATTCTGATACCTCAGCATGTCCACGATTCCTTCGATCGTGTCAGGGTTGTTGTCTTTGCCGAGAATGCCCTCGCGCTCCTGGTGGCTGTAGGTTAGCTTGCCGAGGTCGCGCACCAGCACCGGCACGCCGTTTCTTTGCGTTACGACGATATTGCCAAGATCGTCCAGCGTGCGCACAAGGCCGATGCCGCGTATGACGTAGCCCTGCTCGCCGCGCGAGATGCGGCTGCCGCCTGCGTTCGAACTGTTGTTGTTGATGGCCGTTACCACGTCGTTTAGGGCGATGCCGAAATGCTGCAGTTGAATTGGATCGAGTTCCAACTGGTACTGTTTGGTGAATCCACCAAAGTTGGGGACATCTACCACGCCGGGCACCTGCTTTAGTGCTGGGATTACCGTCCAGTGCTGGATCTCTGAAAGCTCCATCAGGTTTCTGGTGTCTGATTCCAGCGTATAGCGGTAGATTTCCCCGGTCGGCCCCTCCAACGGAAGAAGAGTTGGCTGGGCACCGGAGGGCAGGGTGACCTGCCCGATGTTCTCAATAACGCGCTGGCGAGCCCAGTAGTCCTCCGCGCTGTCGCGAAACGTAATCGGTATGATGGACAGGCCGAATGTGCTGCTCGAACGCATGTTCATCAAGCCGGGCGTGCCAGCCAGAGCCCTTTCCAAAGGAATCGTGATCTGTTGCTCGACTTCCTCGGCGGCCAGTCCCGGCGCCTGGGTGACGACCTGCGCGGTCACGTCGCCGATGTCCGGATATGCTTCAACAGCCATTTGGGTCCAGGAGTAATAGCCCAAGATGACGAGGAGTATCGCCACGATCGAAATGACGAGCCTCTTGCGGATGCCGAGGTCGATGATTCGATCAATCATGAAGCAGCACTCCCCCCTTGACGACAACGCGCTCGTCCTGATTAAGCCCCTGGTCGATCCGGGTGTTGTCGGCCTCGCCGTAACCGGGGGATACATGGCGTCTAACGAACGTCCACGGGGCAACTTCCACCAGTACGGTGGTACTGTCGTTATCCATCAGCAAGGCGGAATTGGGGACGTACACGGCCGATTTTTGAGGGATCTTGAAACTCGCTGTAGCGAACATGTTGGGCTTGAACTTGCAGCCGGGATTGGCGAAGGCGATACGCACCTTCGTGCGGCGAGTATCAGGCTCGACCACATTGCTCACAAATGAAACTCTGCCGGAAAAGACCTGGCCCGGATAGGCGGAAAGTGAAACGTCTACTCGTTGCCCGTCGGCAATCAGGGCAACATCATTTTCGGGCGCCATCGCGGTTACCCAGACCGAGTCGAGATTTGCAACGGTCATGAGTGAGGCCGTCGGATCGTTTGCAAATGCGCCCGTGGCGGTTGTAAGCGCGGTGATGGTTCCGGCGACAGGCGCAACAACGGTCAAGAGGCGTGACTTTCCGTGAGGCTTGGGCTGAACGCCGATTCCCCTCAGCCGGTCCTCGGCCCGGTTGAACTCGGCCTCTGCTTGCGCGTAATCGCTTTCAGCTTGCTCCAGGTCCTTGAGCGGGCCGCCGCCTGCCTCGTGCACGCTTCGAGAGCGCTCCAGGGTGCGCTTCGCGTGGTCTAGCGAGCTGCGCGCCTTATCGTCATCGGCATAGGCTTGCGCCAAGTCGGTCGAATCGATTACGACGAGCGGTTGGCCTTTCACCACGTGGTCTCCGAGGCGAACGTCGAGCCTTACTACCTTGCCTGCCAGTGGAGGCAGAATATTGACCGTGCGCGCGGGATCGGCCTCCACCATGGCCGGCAATTCCAGGGTTTGAGGAGTGTTTGTCACGGCCACCGGCTGCACGTTCAATCGAGAACGCAAGGTGGAATTCTCGGGGATGAATATTTGATCGCCCTTATGAACAAAAACCGGTGTACTGTCCGAATGGTCCTGCGCGACGGCTTGGCCGGTCGAGCCGGACACGCGGATACCCCACGCTACGACCAGCGCAAAAACTATGATTGCGCTTCCTATAAGGACAAAATGCTTGCGATATAAACGGTGCCCTAAGATAGACATGCTGTAACTCCGAGTTGAGAAATCCTTGCGCTGTTCTGTGTAAGTCGAGGATTCAGTTTTCGGCGAACCTGAAGCTTTGATAATGAAAATGCTTTTCATGTGCAGATAGGTCGAGAATACCACCTCAGCTCTGAAAGCCAATGACCCTCTGTCATATATCCATGTGATACGCGTCACCGCGTTGAGAATGGGGGCGCCTGATTCGGCCTAGCGCCGAAGCCGGCGCCGTGATCAAGAATGCCACTCTGTCTGCGGCATCGACGAACGTCATATCTACCGGGAGGGCTGAAAAGATCATTTAATCCAGATGCAGATCGAGAAGCTGCCGCATTCCAACAGACGGCCATGGCAATAAAAAAGACCTATATACATGACTCGCATCATGCATATAGGTCCCTTATCAAACGTCCGGATGCGGCGTCCTCCAAATAGGTACTACCCGAAACGGCGGCCGCCCGTAAAGAGCTGCCCTTAGTGGCACACGCCGGCACTGCCGGCGTTGTAGATGGCCTGAATTTCTGAGGCTGCCAGCGCACGGTTATAGATCTGAACCTCGTCGATCAGACCGCTAAAGTAATCGAGGGGTGAGGCCCATCCTTGCCGGAAGAATCGCCCAATCTCCAGCGGCGAGCCGGAGTCGTAGATGTCGCCAATGGCACTCGAGCTGACTGAGTTCTGCAATGCCCCATCGACATAAATTGAGAGCTGCGCGCCTGACCGGCCTAACACGCCGGTCACCAGATGCCAGGCACCGTCGCGCAGATTCGATGTGCCTGTCGTCATGACATCATTGCCACTGCTGTCCCGCACTTCGAATGATGCTCTCCCACTGCCGTCGAGTGCGAATAGATAATCTGCGGCGTTACCGGAACTGCAATCCCAGCCACACGCATAGCGGGAGACAATCTCTAGGACATCTGTACCGGAATACGAAGACTGTATCCAGGCAGAAACCGTCCAGCTCTGGGTGCGGATATTGAGAGAGCTGTCAGGGCTGATCTTCTCCACATAGCCGGTAGAGCCGTCGAAGCTAAATGCCTGGCCGACCTTGCCGGCAGCGTAGCTGACCCCGCCACCAGCCAGCGCACTGCTTGGACCGACAATGTCATTGGCGTTCCCGTCCCCCGGCCACCAACTTATCAGGCCGACGGGCTGGGTCGCGCAGCTAGTTGTGTTGACGGACTGCGTCACTGGCGCCGAAACGCTGTCGCTGAAATTAGCGTCCCCGCTGTACACGGCGGTGATGGTGTGCGAGCCTGGCGCCAGCGCTGACGTGTTATAGAATGCCTGGCCGGCACTGAGGGTTAATGGACTGCCCAGCACGGTACCGCCATCCATGAACGTTATTGTCCCGGTAGCAGTGTTGGGTGAAACCGTTGCCGTGAAGTTGACGGTCGCTCCGGCAAA
>JBEKQP010000313.1:0-5605 GCA_049519595.1 Candidatus Korobacteraceae bacterium
CCTAAAATGCAACACTCGCGGAGACACGGCATGACCGACTCGATCGTTGAGCGTTATTACGACGATGTGAAAGTGGGAGATGTGGGGATCACCCCGAGCTTCACCTTTACCGCCGACGACATCATGACCTACGCGAATTTGACCGGTGACTTCACGCCGGTGCACACCGACGAGGAATACGCCAAGACCACACCGTTCGGAACGCGTGTCGCGCATGGCCTGCTCGGTCTTTCCGTGGCCGACGGGTTGAAGACCCAAGCCGACCTGCGCTTTTTGCCGGGGATGTCGCTGGGTTGGACCTGGGATTTCCTGCTGCCGATCAAGATTGGTGACACCGTGCATGTGAAATTTGTCGTCGAAAGCATGCGCACCGTGAAAAGGCCCGGCTGGGGCATTGTCGTGTTGCGTTCGGAACTAATCAATCAGAAGGGCGAGGTCGTTCAGCATGGCGAACACCGGGTGATGGTTCCGCGCCGTCCGGGCACATTCTAATCCGAGTTGCCGCGGCTTCACGGCGGCAGAAAGAGAACAATCTCATGAGCAATCAAGCAAGCGGTCAACCGCTTCCCCTGTCCGGCATCCGTGTCATCGACTACAGCCATTTCCTGGCCGGCCCTCATATGTCGCGCTGTCTTGCTGGGCTGGGAGCCGAGGTCATCAAGGTGGAACGCCCAAAGGCCGGCGATGCCGGCCGCGCCCACCCCATTTTCGTCAATGGCCAGAGCGGCTATTTCCTCCAGCAGAACATGGGCAAGCAGGGACTGTGCGTGAATCTCAAGGATCCGCGAGGTCTCGAGCTGCTCTACAAGCTGGTCTCAACAGCGGATGTCTTCGTAGAGAATTACCGCCCTGGCTCGCTCGACAAGCTTGGACTCGGCTATGCCGAACTCTCCAAGCGCAACCCGAAGCTTGTCTACTGTTCGTTATCCGCTTACGGGCATACGGGGCCGGATTCCACCCGGCCGGGGTTCGGCCTTATCGCCGAGGCGAAGAGCGGTGCGATGGCGCAGCTGGGCAATCCCGGGGAGCCTCCGCCGCTCATACGTATGCCGATCGCGGATATGTACACGGCGATACACGGTGTGGCCGCGGTCTGCGCGGCGCTTCTCGGTCGTCAGAACACGGGCAAGGGCCAGCATATCGACCTGGCGCTCTACGACTGCATGATCTCGATGCATGATTATGCTGTGCAGCGCTACACCCTGAGCGGTGGCAAGGAGCTGCCGGTCCAATCGGGATCGATGTTGACCGATTCGACCCTCTACGGCTCCTTTGCGGCGCGAGATGGCTATGTAGTGATCGCCGCTCAGGTCGATGAAGCCTGGAAGCGACTGGCCTATCTGGTTGGCGGCGAGGCACTGGCGGCGGACAAGCGCTTTCTCGATCCGCCCAGCCGCAACCGGAATCATGCGTCGGCACAGGCTACGGTCGCCGAGTGGGTCAAGGCGCAACCTTCCGCCAAGGCCTGTATTGCCTCGCTCGATGCCGCCGAAGTGCCCTGCGCTTTGGTGCAGCGCATCGACGAAGTGCTCGCTGATCCGCAGACCATCGCCCGCAACATGGTGGTCGAGCAGGAGCATCCTGTGTTGGGCAAAGTAAAACTGGCGAATCTGCCCTTCCGGTTTTCCGATTGCGACGCCACGCCGCGAACTGCGGCACCCTTGTTAGGGCAACATAACCGTGAGATCGCCTCTGCGCTCGGCTACTCACCCGCGGAAATCGACGCGATGCTCGCTGACGGCGTGCTCTACGCCGAGGAGGCCGCCCGCCGATCAGCCAAGGGGTGACAAACCGGATGCTATCGCTGGAGGAACCATCGCTGCTCCTTGTGCAGCGCGTGCTCGTCCGAAGTTTTTTGGCATACCAACCAATGGAGAAAACACGAAATGAAAATACTAAGTCTGCACGGCATTAGTCACAATATGTTCGGCAAAAGGGACCCTGTCCAATACGGCAGTTTTACTCTTCAGGACATTTACACGAGCATCGAAAATCTTGCCAAGGAACTTGGCGTAGAGGTCGAGAATTATCAGACCAATGATGAAGGTGCCATCTGTCAGAAGATTCACCAAGCCTTTTTGAGCGGCTTCGACGCCATCATGATTAATGCAGGGGCCTGGACTCACTACAGTTACGGATTACGCGACGCCCTCGCCATATTCACGGGGCCAATCGTTGAAGTGCACATGTCCAATATCCATGCACGGGAAGAATTTCGCCATCATTCGGTAATTGCGCCGATCGCTCGTGGCCAGATTGTCGGCTTCGGACTTGAAAGCTATCTTCTGGCACTGAGAGCCTGCGTGGCCATGGTCAAAGCAGGCAAGTAAGAAACTCTTCGCCAGCGAGACAACCCCTCGCTGGCCTCGCGAACGCCGCATGCTTCTCAAATAACCACACTCATTGCGAGAGCAGTTCGAAGTGATCGTGCCATACCTTGAGGAGCAGCACAGCGTCTCTGGGGCCCGAAACCCGCCTGGGAAATCACGAAGCTCAGTTCTCGCCGGCCTGACCGACCTCAGCCTGATTTCCTCGAAGCGGACTTCGGGCTCTGCTTCGTTTATGGCAACGTGCTCCGCTTCCAAGTTAACGAGTTTCAGCCACGACCTCGGCCAGCGCTACGGAGAAACGATCCTGTTGAGGCGGTTGAGATCATCCGGGTGAACTCATCCCCTGAGCATGGTCGCCTGCCTACCAGAGAGATTCGGATGGTACGATCAAGGCTTCCTGGGTAACAATGGTATCAACTCCGCCTGACGTGAGGCTTTCATGGACATTACCCTCGAAAACATTATCGATTCTGGCGACAGCTCCATCTATGACGTGCGCTCAAAGGCGCCTGGGGCCAGCGGCGCGCTGCCGCTCACGGCTGAAATGCTGCTTTCACGGCCCTCCGGCGACCTGTTTGGCTGGGCCATGAACGCCGGCATGGGCTGGGCTCCGGAAGAGATGGGTGGTAAAGAGATCCTGATCCTGAGCACCCACGGCGGCGTGCGCAATCCCGATGGCTCGGCTGTGGCGCTCGGTTATCACACCGGCCACTGGGAAGTGGGTTTGCTTGTCCAGGCAGCCGCTCACGAGTTGAAGGCGCTGAAGGCGGTTCCATTTGCCGGGGCGTGCACCGACCCGTGCGACGGACGCACCAATGGCACCACGGGAATGTTCGATAGCCTCGCCTATCGCAACGACGCCGCCACGGTATTTCGGCGGCTCATCCGCTCGCTGCCCACGCGTAGCGGCGTCATCGGGGTGGCCACCTGCGACAAAGGGTTACCAGCAATGATGATGGCGCTGGCAGCCATGCACGATTTGCCCTGCGTGCTGGTGCCGGGCGGAGTCACCTTGCAAGCCGAAAATGGCGAAGATGCCGGGCGCGTGCAGTCGGTGGGCGCCCGCTTTGCGCACCAGCAGATTACGCTCGAATATGCCGCTGAAAACCTTTGTCACGCCTGCGCCACTCCCGGCGGCGGATGCCAATTCCTGGGAACTGCGGCTACTTCGCAAGTGGTGGGCGAGGCTCTGGGGCTGTCGCTTACGCACTCCGCGCTTTCTCCCTCGGGACATCCCATCTGGCTTGACCTGGCGCGGCGCTCGGCACGCGCCATCATGGCGCTGGAAAGCCGCAACCTTACCATGCGGAACATCCTGACAGATGCCTCCATTCGTAACGCCATGGTCGTGCATGCGGCATTTGGTGGATCAACCAACCTCATCCTTCATCTGCCGGCAATTGCCCATGCGGCTAAGCTCCAGCGTCCCAAGGTCGAGGACTGGACTCAAGTGAACCGCCAGGTGCCGCGCCTGGTAGACGTGCTGCCGAACGGCCCGAGCATGCACCCAA
Organism: Candidatus Korobacteraceae bacterium; assembly: GCA_049519595.1. GTDB lineage: Bacteria > Acidobacteriota > Terriglobia > Terriglobales > Acidobacteriaceae > CAWBRT01. Next base: position 3,842 of record JBEKQP010000313.1, read on the forward strand.
CCATTCAGGTGTTTCTCGCCGGCGGCGTTCCGGAGGTCATGTTGCACCTGCGTCGCGCCGGGCTGCTCGAGTTGGGCGTACTCACCGCCAGCGGCGAAACCCTTGGCGAAATGCTCGATTGGTGGGAGCAGTCTGAGCGCCGAGAAAGGCTTCGGCGGGTACTGCGCGAACGCGACGGCATCGATCCTGACCATGTCATCATGGACCCGGACAGCGCCACCAAGCGCGGCTTGACTTCCACAGTCACTTTCCCGCTGGGCAATCTCGCGCCCGGCGGCTCGGTCATCAAGAGCACAGCAATCGATCCGAGCGTGGTCGATGCCGACGGCGTCTACCGCAAGACCGGCGCAGCACGCGTCTTCCGCTCGGAAGTGGACGCCATCGCGGCGATCAAGGACCCTGGATCGAAGGGAATCAAGCCTGGCGACATCGTCGTGCTGATCTGCCGCGGCCCGATGGGTTCGGGCATGGAGGAGATATTCCAGGTAACCTCCGCTTTGCGATACCTTGATTTCGGCAAGCAGGTCGCCCTGCTGACCGACGCGCGCTTCAGCGGCGTTTCCACCGGCGCCTGCATTGGACATGTAACTCCGGAGGCGCTGGCGGGCGGGCCTATTGGGAAAGTGCTCGACGGCGACATGATCGAGATCGTCATCGACCGCGTGAAGTTGGAAGGTTCGGTCAACCTTGTGGGCGTTGCCGGCAAGGTTTCCGGGGTGGAGGCAGGCACGCGCCTGCTCGCCCAACGCCCGCTTCGCCCCGATTTGGCTCCCGATCCCCGGCTGCCGGACGATTCCAGGCTCTGGGCCGCGCTGCAGAACGCCAGCGGCGGAACCTGGGCAGGCTGCGTCTACGATGTCGATTTGATCGTCGAGGCACTGGCAGCGGGATGTGCCGCCAAGAAAGAAAAGAACGAGTAGTTTGGAGGGAGGGAGTTTCGATGCTAGTTGGGTCTCGCCACGTATGAGCTGCGAAATGCCTGGCTCGCATTGGTATGGCGGAAGTGATTAGCAACTTAGCGTGCGCGATTCTTCGCTCTTCCGTTTTTTATTTTCCAGTAAACTGAACAACTGTATCGAGATGATGGCACATCGTGTCCTCTGCGGCGTCAGGATTGCGGGCGGCAATTGCCGTTCATGATGCGGCCGGGCCGAGAAGTCATTACCAGCGCACGGTCAGCGAGAAAAACCGCCTCGGGAATTGAGTGCGTGATAAACAGTACGGTCTTCTTCCGCTCCATCCATGTGCGCTGAAGCTCCTGATTCATCTGCTCGCGTGTCATCGCGTCCAGCGCGCCGAAAGGCTCATCCATCAGCAGCATCGCCGGGTTATGGATCAGCGCACGCGCGATGGCAACTCTTTGCTGCATGCCTCCAGACAGTTCCCGAGGATAACGATGTGCGAACTCTTGAAGTCCCACCAAAGTCAGCAGGCCCAGCGCCGCCTTCCTGTATCGCTCACCACTGAGATGCTGCACATGGACCGGCAAGAGCACGTTTTCCACGACACTACGCCAAGGAAGGGCGATAAGAACAGGAAAAAACTATGCTCTTGAATCGCCGGGGAAACCGACCGCACCCGCGGCATTGGTTGACGCTGGCAGAACTTCACGGCGAGGCGAGACAAGCAGGGGGAGAATAGTTTTCCGGCGCCTAAAATCCTCGCGCCCGGGCCGGTCGGAGGCGGACCCCCTGTGGATCTTCGATGGCCTGTCTGACTTCTGCCAGCAATCGTTCCTTGTCTCCTCCCAGCGTCCCCTTCAGA
>JBEKQP010000314.1:0-4967 GCA_049519595.1 Candidatus Korobacteraceae bacterium
GATGACTTAGATGTTTCCTTGATGCTTCAGAGCGTCAGCGAGCAATTTCGGGAGTTGCAAAAGTGGCTCCTATTGCAAGCACAACCCGACCTTCGCATTCTTGACGAATTTCGGGATGCCATTAACCGACTTCGCCAAACCGCATGGGCTTTGCAGCAATACGGCGAACTGGGTGCCGATGAGAGCTTATCGAACTCCGTTTCCTCAATTTTGGCTGGAGAGCGCATCCGAACCGCGTGTCAGCTTGGCAAACTTATTGAGGCTGACTTGGAGAATCCCGAAATACGGTTCCAAAAGGATCAACTGCTCGGACTTCACGAAGCCATGTCACGGCTCGCGCGACATGTGCACGAGTATGTCGAGATCAGGTTCGACCGTGAAGCAGCAGATTTCCGGAAGGATGAGTAACGCATAGTGGCGGTTAGTTTCATTTGTGCTCACCAGGGAAAAGAGAATGCAGCGCGAACGCTTCACCAAGGTGGTCTAGGGAGTACCCGACTCGCTCCCGGAAGAGTTCCGCGCAGGGATTAACAATGTTGCTGTTCTCGTAGCGGACTAGCCACCGAACCAGCCGTCTCCCCGCTCGGGACGACAGCGACTCCTGCTCGGTCTATTTCATGGTGTGCCAGCGACACGGAAGAGTTTTTTCGATCTGCGTAAAAAGCGCACGTCCTGAAGTTGCCAGCGGCGAAAGAACCAGAAGCCGAATCTCAAAACGAAAAGCAAGGGGACGGTTAGCCTATCGCCGTCCCGCTCCTTCGTTTCTAAGAATATTTTGTAGGATCGTAGTCAAATAGCACTTCATCTTGCCCCGCATATTCATGTGCTACTTTATTCTTAAAGCATATGTATTTGAAGTTTTCTGTCGGTTCAAAGCGACCATGTTTATCTGTGCTTCGATACATGGAGGTCGGGTACATTGACCCGCAAGCTTTGCACTTGATACCCCAATATTTGATCCCCATGGTCTGCCTCCTTTTGAGCGGCAGTTAAATTTGATCTTGTTGGCTGCCTCCTCCACCTACCGTGAGTGATCTGCATTATATTTTTTCACAAAATAGTCGTTACGTTTCCGGTCAACGTGGCGATGTTTCCGGGCTTAGCCAGTCACGCTGCACGCTCTGACACACGCATTTCTTGCAGAGGGTCAGCTTGCTGCGAGTCAGCGGCACCCCGCTTCGGAATTCTCGGGGCGTTCAAAACCTTAACAATGGTGTCGAGAGGTAAACCTGTTCTTTCAGTTAGCTCTGAGATGGTGTAATGGGCGTCGAAAAGCTCTCTGAGCCGCCGTTCTTGGTCTGAGCTTGGCATCATAGCAGCTCCTTCATAAACGCTGCACCAGACTGCAATGCAACATGTTTTGAGCAGATGCCATTGGGTCTGCGAAAGGATGCAAAGTTTGCCGTAAAGAGCGCCGACTTGTGGATTGCTCGCACCAAATCGGGAACCAGCCCTGTGAAGGCGTCCGGCGACCAGAGCTAGCCGCACCTAAACCTCGATCATTCGATCACGATGTGAAAAAGACTCGCACAGACGGGAAAAAGTACGACTTGCTTCCACGGTTCCCAGTTGGGAGCATCGTGAATTCGAGTGGCAGCAGCATCGTCCGGCATGGCACCGAACCAATATGACCGGAACGCCCAGTCCGAGATTGATGGGAGCTACCTTCTAGATTACTCTGCCGAAGCCCTTACCGAACGGCTCTCCCCATGGCGTGTAACCACGCTTCCCAATCCTCATCCGCGCCATTATTTGCTAATGTTAGCTCTTCGTTGGGCACCGCTCGTAGCTGAAGTGCGGAATTAAGCCGCTTCCGCAACAGCACCAGGAATCCCGGCTTGATTTTGGTCAGCCCAGTCCTCGCTTGCATTGTGGGTAATTCGGCCGAAAGCTCTACGTGTGTCAAAGATGTCATCGTTTTCGTATTGCTCATGTGCGTCGTCCTTTATGTGGTGCCAAGGGCCGTTTGTTTGCAAGACAAAATGACTTTCAGTGGTTACATCAGTACAGCAGGATAATCTCCAAAAGTCGTATGCCGTGCAAGTGACGAAGGTAACCCTACACTGTCCTAGAAAACGCGTTTCTTGAACGAGGCGTACCATTTTGCACGAGCGAAGTGCGCCGAGAATACGTCCCTCCGGATTTTTCTGCTGCCCATGTCCCGTTTGTTGGGCCGCTTGGCATTATTTCGGGATGGATGAAGACCAGCTAAGAGATGTTTAGAATTGAAGGAATCAGCCGGATTGCGATATGCATCGGGGAAGAGATTGGGAAAACCTATGGAAGTGATTGCGTTCAATGGAAGCCCACGAAAAACATGGAATACGGCAACGCTGCTGCAAAAGACTCTCAATGAAGTATTTTTGAAAAGACGACTGCTGGTAGCGCTGTGCCTGCTGCTCTTGCCGAGTGTTGCCTTCACTGCGGATACACAGCGTTTCGACGGTATGTGGCAGACCACTGTCTCGTGCGCAGCGGTGAGAGACGCACTGGGCTATTCCTTTCGCTTCGTCAGCACTGTGAAAGATGGCGTCTTTCACGGTCAATACGGCACTGCGGGTCAGCCAGGTTCCCTGCAAATCGATGGCAAGATCGGAGCTGAGGGCGTTGGCAAACTTTATGCGAATGGCCGCACTGGCTCAAAGGAATATGTGCCTGGACGCGACACCCCGAGAGGAACCGAGTACGGCTACAATATCGATGCGAAGTTCGAGGCATCGACGGGAACGGGCACCCGCATCGAGGGCCGTCCCTGCACTTTCCAGTTCGAGAAGCAGTGAACCAGCACAAAGGCTGCGAATCGCACTTGCCGGGTATTCTGCCGCGAAGTCCCACCCCTCGAGCACCAACAAGTCCACCAGAATTGGGAAAATGCGGCCACAACGTCAGATTCCTCCAAAGCGCGACAATCTTGGGGGCGGTTTTGAAGTAAAATGCGCAACATCGGAGAGTTCGGAAATTCCACAAAAGACCGACACGTGCACAGGAGGAGCAAATGTCTGGCGTCAACCCAGTTAAAGCAACGGTATCCACGTCCACGACCGGAGTAGAAGCACGTGCCGAAATACGTCGCGGTAACTGGCGTAAACCTACCTGCGGCTGGGTGCCAGATTACGTTCAAGGCAATGTTGCCATTCTGCCCGCTGAAGTAGCGGCTGATTTCCATCGCTTCTGCTTCAATAACCCAAAACCCTGCCCATTGCTCGGTGTATCCGATGTCGGTGATCCCCACCTGCCCAAGCTTGGCGCTGACTTGGACATCCGCACTGATGTGCCGCGGTATCGTGTTTTTCGCGACGGCAAATTAATTGACGAACCGTTTGATCTCCATAAATACTGGCGGGATGATCTCGTCACGTTTGTGATCGGTTGTTCGTTCTCGTTTGAGCAGGCGCTGCTGCAAAATGGTGTCTCTGTGCGCCATATTGAGCAAAATTCGAACGTGCCGATGTATCGGACCTCGATAGCCACCGTTCCAGCCGGGATATTCCACGGCCCGATGGTCGTCTCCATGAGGCCGATGAAAGCCGCCGATGCGATCCGAGCGATTCAGATTACGTCCCGGTATCCTGCTGTGCACGGCGCTCCAGTTCACATTGGCGATCCCGGGCTTATCGGCATCGTTGACCTTTCAAAGCCTGACTACGGTGACCCGGTAGAAATCAGGAAAGATGAACTGCCGGTCTTCTGGGCGTGCGGCGTCACCCCGCAGTCGGTGGTCATGGAAGCCAAGCCGACTTTCTGTATTACTCATGCCCCCGGTCACATGTTGATCACTGATCTGAAAAACGTGGATTTCTCGGTTTTGTAAGAGCATTTCGACTCGGCCCACTATTGGTTGGCAATTCAAAGGTGAAGCTATGAGCTGGATACATCAATTGCACAGCGGAGAAAAGCTGACGTTGGGAGCCTGTTTCGCGGGCTACGCCATGGACTCGTTTGACTTCATGATTTACACCTTCATGATCCCTACACTGGTCATGATATGGCACATGAACAAAAGCGAAGCCGGACTCATTGCGACGGCCGCATTGCTCTCTTCTGCTGTGGGGGGCTGGTTTGCAGGCGTTCTCGCAGACAAATACGGCCGTGTGCGAATGCTACAGGTGACCATCGGATGGTACTGCCTTTTCACATTCCTGAGCGGTTTTACAAATTCACCCGGTCAATTGCTTGTGACGCGCACGCTGCAAGGTCTCGGCATGGGTGGAGAGTGGTCGGTCGGATCAGTGCTGATTGCGGAGATAATCCGTCCCGAGCACCGGGGCAAGGCGGTTGGCTTTGTTCAGAGCAGTTGGGCTGTCGGATGGGGATTGGCCGCTATCATGTATGCGGCGATCTACTCTTTTCTTCCAGAAGCGATTGCTTGGCGAGGACTTTTCCTTCTGGGTGTCCTTCCGGCAGGGCTGATTGTGATCGTTCGCCGGAACGTTAAGGAGTCCGGAGTATATCTAGAGACACGACGAAAAGTAGATGATGGACAGCTACACGCGAATTTCCTGCGTATCTTTTCTCCCTCCGTGCTCAGAATCACTATCCTCGCGAGCCTTGTTGCAGCCGGGCTTCAGGGAGGCTATTACGGCGTCACTACATGGCTGCCTACTTATCTGAAGACCGTCCGGAACCTCTCGGTATTCAATACGAGCGCCTACTTAGTGGTCCTGATCAGCGGGTCATTTTGTGGATATCTGGCTGGAGCATACGCTAGCGATCTATTGGGACGGCGAAAAACATTTGTCATATTCGCAGTTGCCTCGACGATCCTTGTGACCGTTTACATGTTAATTCCGATCACCAACACCGAGATGTTGCTGTTGGGGTTTCCTCTCGGAATGTCTGTGTCCGGCGTCTTCAGCGGTATGGGAGCTTTCCTGTCGGAGTTGTACCCGAATGAAATCCGTGGGTCTGGTCAGGGGTTCTGCTACAACTTTGGTCGGGCAATAGGTGCAATCTTTCCTGCACTCATC
>JBEKQP010000315.1:0-4961 GCA_049519595.1 Candidatus Korobacteraceae bacterium
CGTAAACAGGCGTTATCACCAGTCTCGCCCAAAATGGAAACCCGGAGCGAGCGCAACAAAAAGCCGCGCGTTGCCGCGCGGCCAGCTTCCGGTTTCGATGGTGCCCGTTATTTCAAGTGCACGAGTTTGCTGGCAACTTCGTTAGCCAGTTCGCTGTAGTCCTTCTTTTCCAAGCCCAACACATTCTTGTTGTACTCGTCGATCTTGGCGGAGTAGTTCATCGAGCAGAACTTTGGTCCGCACATCGAGCAGAACGACGCTTCCTTGTAAAACTTGTCAGGCAGGGTTTCGTCGTGCATGGCGCGTGCGGTTTCGGGATCGAGCGAGAGCTCGAACTGCTTCTCCCAGTCGAAGGTGTAACGCGCGTGGCTGATGGCGTTGTCGCGATCCTGCACTCCGGGGCGATGCCTTGCCAGGTCGGCGGCGTGAGCGGCGATCTTGTAAGCGATGATGCCGTCCTTCACATCCTTGTCGTTGGGAAGTCCGAGGTGTTCCTTCGGGGTGACGTAGCACAGCATGGCAGCGCCATACCAACCGATCATGGCGGCTCCGATCGCGGAAGTAATGTGGTCGTAGCCCGGCGCGATATCGGTGACCAGCGGGCCGAGAGTGTAGAACGGAGCGCCATCGCACCACTCCACTTCCTTATCGACCTGCTCCTTGATCTTGTCGATGGGAACGTGGCCGGGGCCCTCAATCATGACCTGCACGTCACGCTTCCAGGCAATCCTGGTCAGCTCGCCCAAGGTCTTCAACTCCGCGAACTGCGCCTCGTCACTGGCGTCGGCAATGCAGCCCGGACGCAGGCCGTCGCCGAGCGAGTAGCAGACGTCATACTTCGCCATGATCTTGGTAATTTCGTCGAAGTGCTCGTAGAGAAAATTTTGCTTGTGGTGATGGGTCATCCACTGCGCCAGAATGGCGCCGCCGCGGCTGACGATCCCGGTGATGCGCTTGGCGACCATCGGAACGTATTGAATCAGCAAACCGGCATGGATCGTCATGTAATCCACGCCCTGGGCCGCTTGCTCCTCGATGACCTCCAGCATGATCTGCGGGGTCAAATCCTCTATGCGGCGAACCCTGGCTACGGCCTCGTAGATGGGCACGGTGCCGACCGGAATCGGCGAGTGGCGCAGAATGGCCTCGCGGATATCGTTGATTTCGCCGCCCGTTGAGAGATCCATCACGGTATCGGCGCCGTAGTGCACCGAGGTGTGCAGCTTCTTCAACTCCTCTTCGACGTTGGAGCTGACCGCCGAATTCCCGATGTTGGAGTTGATCTTGCACAGCGCGGCCACACCGATGGCCATCGGTTCGACTTCAGGGTGATTGATGTTGGCCGGGATGATCAGACTACCCGACGCAACTTCAGCGCGCACCGCTTCCGGCGTAAGCTTCTCGCGGTCGGCCACATACATCATCTCTTCCGTCACCAGCCCCTTGCGCGCATAGTGCATCTGCGTCACATTGTCGTCGCCGCTGCGGGCAGCCTCCGCACGGCGCCTGGCGATCCATTCTGCCCGAATCTTGGGGATCCCAACGCCGGGGGTACCCTTACCGCCCTGGTTCCCGTTGTCGCTACCGCTAGTAGTCATAAAGCAAAGCTCTCCCTTGGCTGGAAAACCATATTATACGCCCCGGCAGCTTTGGTTATAAGGTCGCCGGGACGCGGCAAAAGCCCCTTCAGGCAAGACAATTCAACAATGTAGCTCTGGCCGGCCGCTAAAAAACAGGCCTGCTCTAAAATGAGCACAGAAGTAATTAGGCGATAGCCTCGTTTGATGCTCGGCACGTTTTCCCGCAGGCTGCCAGCGGCCCGGCTCCGACGGTACTTGCGATTCCAGACGGCCAGATTCACGCCCCAAAACTTGACCAGATACTCCAGAGAGCGTAGCCTGATCAGAACAGGGTGAGTGGCAGGGATGATATTTTCCGCATCCCCGGACGTGGTCTTCAGCATCCCTTCTCTTGTATGCACTCTCGGCGGCGCAAATACGCTCAGTTCGGAATCGTCATTGCAATCATCGTGCTGGGGCTCGGATACCTGGCTTATACCGGCGTCCAGGAGAGCAAGAGCTACTACGTGACGCTGAAAGAACTGAATACGATGGGCGACAGCGCTTACAGCAAGCGACTGCGTGTGGCCGGGAACGTGGAAGCCGGCTCGATCAAGCGCCAGGGTACGCATCTTCAATTCGCTTTGCGGGAAGAGGGACGCCTGCTGCCAGTGGTTTACAACGGCACGGAAGCTCCTCCTGATACATTCAAGGACGATTCCCAGGCGTTGGCCGAGGGCACCTATGGACGCGATGGCGTCTTCCATGCCAACAAACTCCAGGCCAAGTGCGCCTCGAAGTACGCCCCCAAGCCGGGCGATGGCGGCGCTCAGGCGAACACCGAAAAAGCGCAAGCTGGCTCTGCCACTCAGACACACGCCAGTTCTGCTAATCTTTCGCAGTGAAATCTCCAGCCTCGGCGCCCACGGACGCAGGCCCGGGCGGTGCGGTCAACACGCCCCAGCAGAGGGCAGTGCCGCGTCCGCCGGTCAATGCCCGTGCGGTCGTGTCACTCGAAGGCGTGGTGCGCCATTTCGGACGGTTTGCGGCCCTGCGCGGAGTTACGGCTGAATTTGATGCTGGCAGGCTGTTCCTGATTCTTGGCGAAAATGGCGCCGGCAAGTCCACGCTCTTGCGTATCATGGCCGGATTGCTGAAGCCGACTCGTGGTTCCATTACCATGCTGGGCTCGACCGACCTGCGCGAAGTCGCTTCACGCGTGGGCTACATGGGCCACGCTCCCCTGCTTTACGATGAACTGAGTGCGATGGAGAATCTGCGATATTTCGCCGGTCTCTACGGCATTGCCCAGGGCATCGATACACGCTGCCAGGCAGCGATTCGTCTGGTAGGGCTTGATCCGGAATTGAAACGAGGCGTCGGGCAATATTCGCAGGGCATGCGGCAGCGGATTTCGCTGGCTCGCGCCATCGTGCATGACCCGGAGCTGCTGCTGCTGGACGAGCCATTCTCCAACGTCGACGTGCAGTCGGCGAGGGAGATGGCGCGGCTGTTGGGAAACATGCGCGATGAGGGCAAGACAATTTTCGTGGTTACCCACCAGCCTGTCGTGCTGGAGGCCGTGGCGGACGAGTCTCTGCTGCTTTCCGCCGGACTGCTTGCTGCTCGCGAGCGCGGACTGCCGGAATATATGAAATTCCCTTACAGCCAGCGTGCGGAGCACCCGGATAAGGATTTGGATAAGGACAGGGGCAGCAATGGCACTGGCCCGGGCTCCGCGGAAGGCGGTGAGCGATGACCGTGATGGCCGTGGCGCGCCGCACTTTGGCGAAAGATCTCCGCCTGGAATGGCGCGCCAAAGACGCCGTCAATTCCATGCTGTTTTTTGCCCTGCTGGTGGTGGTGATCTTTAGCTTCAGCTTTGATCCCACGGCCGAGGAGTCGCGCCGCATCGCCGGCGGATTGGTCTGGGTGGCGTTCCTGTTTGCCGCCGTAGTTGCGCTCAACCAGACGTGGGCGCGCGAGCTGCGCAACCAGGTGCTGGACGCCTATCGGGTTTCACCGGCGCCCGCGGTTTCGCTGTTCCTGGCCAAGGCGGTAGGAAATTTTATTCTGGTCAGCGTGCTTGAGTTGCTGATGACTCCTCTGTTTGTCATCTTTTACAATCTGCGATCGGTGGGACCGGTTTATCAGTTGTTGCTGATCGCCGTGCTGGGAACATGGGCGCTGGTGGTGAACGGAACGTTCTTTGCCGCCATTTCAATCCGTACTCGCAGTCGGGAGATCATGCTGCCGCTGATCCTGTTCCCGATCTCGATTCCAGCACTGCTGGCGATGGTCGACGCCACGACTTCCGTGCTCACCGGCGAAGCCTCGCCGCGCTTCTGGTTGCAGTTGCTCGCCGTCTACGACTTGGTGTTTACCACGGTGTGCGTGGCGCTGTTCGACACGGTGATTAATGCCGAATAAAAGTTTGCAGAATGATGGTTGCGAAGGTGATTAACGCCGGATGAAACGCTTCTTACCATTCTTTGTTCTCGTTACGCTGGCATTGCTCTGCTATGCCTTCTACCAGGCCATGTATGTGGCTCCCACGGAGGCCACCATGGGAGATGTGCAGCGGATTTTCTACTATCATCTGCCGCACGCCTGGGTGGCATTTCTACTGTTCTTTACCAATTTCCTGGCTTCCATCTGGTATCTCGTCCGGCGTAGCGAGCGCTCCGACGCCTTGGCCTTGGCCAGCGCCGAGGTGGGCGTCGTCTTCTGCACCGTGGTGCTGGTGACGGGACCGCTGTGGGCGCGTCCGGTGTGGGGAATCTGGTGGACCTGGGATGCGCGCCTCACCAGCACGCTCGTCCTCTGGCTGATCTACGTCAGCTACCTGGTGCTGCGGCGCTTTGCCACGGGCGCGCAGACGCAGGTGCTTTCGGCGGCGCTCGCCATCTTCGGATTTGTCGACGTGCCGATCGTCTATCTGTCGATCCGTTACTTCCGCACGCAGCACCCGCAGCCGGTGATTGCCGGTGGCGAAGGCTCGGGTCTCGACCCGCGAATGTGGACTGCCGTGCTCTGGAACTTGGCGGGCTTTCTGTCGTTGGCTTTGTTGCTGATCTGGCTGCGATACAGACTCGCTCTGGCCGAGAATGCCGTCGAAGAAGCGCACGCCAACCGAGCCCTTGGCCCGGAGGCAGAGATGCGGAGCGGCAAGTCGGATGGCCGTGCGGAGGCAGAGATGCGAGTCACCAAGCCTGACGGCCGCGGATCTGCACCGCAGTCTAGCTCCGCGCCGAAGGTGGGGAAGCCGCGATGAGATTCTTATACCTGGCGTATATTGCTACCTGGACGATACACACCCTCTACATCCTGTATCTCACAAGCCGTTACCGGCGCTTGCGTGAGGAGCGGAAAGAGTTGGAAAAGGAATGAATGGGCAAAGAA
>JBEKQP010000316.1:0-4959 GCA_049519595.1 Candidatus Korobacteraceae bacterium
GAGCGGCTTTGAAAGACTATTCTCCGAGGGTGTCATCTTGAGCGAAGCGAAGCATCTGCTGTTCGCGCGTGCTGAAAGCAAAGCAGATCTTAATTGTGTGGGCATGGGAAATCCGGCGGGAGTACGCAGGGACTTCGAGGCGCTGGAGCAACGGCGGATGCAGGCGGCGCGGCTGCTGGAGAAGGGGTACAGTCAGTCGGAAGTGGCGCGGCGAGTCGGGGGCACCGGCATGCTGTAAAGCATGCAGATAAGTGCGTTCACCAGATTCGATGAAGCGGATCGCCGCCGGATGCAGCGATCCACTGCGATTGCGACAAAGATGTGGGGCAAGATGTGGGTCGAAGCGGTGAGCGCTTGAGAGCGCTAAATCACCGCCTGTAAGCTGTTGATAATAAGAGAATAATGGTGCGCCCTGAGAGATTCGAACTCCCGACCTACTGATTCGTAGTCAGTCGCTCTATCCAGCTGAGCTAAGGGCGCGCGACAAGTGATTAGCGGGGTGCGGTTTTTACCAGTCTACTCTCGACCGCAACTGATGTTGATTGTAGCGAGCGTGCCTTCATTCTGTCCAGTCGCTCGAGCGTTTCCGTTAGCCACCGGACAAGTTCACGCGTCCCCGGCGGGGCAAACCGATTTGTAGGTAATCATTCGAGAACTGCCCTGGGCATCACTGCAGAGAGGCTTGGCGGGCCGCGGAAACACGCTCCGAGGGCGGCCCTACCGACGGGCGCCGTGCTGGCGCGGCCTGCGGAAGAACAGCGCTACAAATCGGTGTATTTATTAACCCAACTTGGCTAAGCTGAAGCGAGCAATATGCCAAATACTGACGGTTTTCGCGTTGCGGTACTTGCCGGGGACGGCATCGGTCCGGAGGTCATTGAGCCCACGCTCGCCGTTTTGCGGCAAGTTCTTCACCGTACGGGTGGATGCACCGTATCGTTTGAGCCGCTGCCAGCGGGCGCCGCGCATTATGCAGCTACAGGTGAGGCCCTGCCGGCGCATACGCTTGCTGCTGCGCGTGCGGCGGATGCGATCCTGCTCGGTGCAATGGGCGATCCCGCAATTCGTTATCCGGACGGAACCGAGATCGCGCCACAACTACAGTTGCGCTTCGAGTTAGGTCTTTATGCCGGGGTACGCCCGGTGCGTTCGGTGCCTGGTATTCGCGGCCCGCTCGCGGACCCTCGTACCGCCGCCCTCGACTTTGTTTTGGTCCGAGAATCGACCGAGGGCCTGTTTGCCTCCTACGGCAAGGGTACGATCGAGAACGATGCTGTGGCTCGCGAGACGATGGTGATTAGCCGGTCGACGAGCGAGCGGTTATTCGATTTCGCATTTCACCTGGCGCAGAGGCGCAAACAAGATGGCAGGCCGGGTGTGGTGACCTGCGTCGACAAGGCAAACGTCTTCTCCGCCTTTGCTTTCTTCCGCCGGATATTCAATGAGCGCGCAACCTGTTTCCCGGAGATTCAGGCCAGACACGCATACGTAGATGCGACCGCGCTGGACATGGTCCGCAAACCGTGGACGTTCGACGTGTTAGTGACCGAGAACATGTTCGGGGACATCCTGTCTGACTTGGGGGCGGGGTTGATCGGCGGTATGGGACTGGCGCCCTCCGGCGATATCGGTGACGAGCACGCGGTGTTCCAGCCTTGCCACGGCAGCGCTCCCGACATCGCCGGCTCCGGCAAGGCAAACCCCACAGCCGCATTCCTTTCCGGGGCCATGATGCTCGAATGGCTTGCAGACCGACACCGTACACCGGCCTGCACCGAGGCGGCGGCATTACTGCGCAAAGCCGTCGACCGCGCGTTTGAGAAGGGTGCACTGATCACCTCCGAATTCGGAGGCAAAGCTTCAACCGGTGACGTGACCAGTGCGGTACGGGGCGCCATCGATCAGTTGGCGGAATGATCCTGGCTGTTTGCGGGGGCAAGCAGGTTCTTCCGATCTTCCGGGGTTAGCGCGTACAGCATAACGAGAAATGCGGCGTTGGTCCAGCCAAAGCCTACGACATTCGTTTGGTAGCCAGCTGTGACATTCGCTTCCGTGGAGCGCGTCACCACGTTGTATTTCTCCCTGATTGTGCCCTCACGACGATAGTTTCCGAGCACGGTCATCAGGAACTTTTTTGAGACACGGTCGGCTTCGGAGTTGAAGCCGTAACGGCGCATCCCTTCCACGGCTATCAATTCCACGGGTGCCCAGCCGTAAGGCTTGTCCCACTGCACGCCGGTCCCCTGGCTGCTCATTGCGACTCCGCCCGGCTGCTCGAAAACCGCCAAGTTCCGCACCACGGCCTTCGCTTGCCTAGAAGTGGCGAGTCCAACCCAAAGCGGATAGAACGTGGTTGCATAGTTGTAGGTTGACCGCTTACCTGTCTCCAGGTCGTAATCGAAGAATATCCCCTTTTTGCGGTTCCAAAAGTAGCGATTGACCAGCTTCTTGCGGCGGCGAGCCTGCACCTGCCATCTTCGAGCTTGGGCGCTGTATCCCAGCAGCTGGGCCATCTCCGCCAAATCCATTTCGGTCTTATAAAGCAAGCTGTTCAGGCAGACCGGCGCATAGTGGTGCGTTGATCCGCCAAAAGGGCCGAAGCGAAATGAAATATCAAAACCTGATTCACGCATGGCCCGGTCGCCCTTATAGTAATCTGCCGTAAAACGCTCCACGTGGTTCTCGGCGCATGCCTTTTCGCCGCAGAGCGGCACGTGCAGCTCTGGTCCAACGCCGGCCGCGGGAGTAGGAGCAAAGTATCCGGTGTGCGCCTGCGGATGCCGCACCAGCCAGTCGGCGACGTTGGCATAGTATTCCGGATGATCGGCAATCTCCGGGACCGGCCCCTCACCCACGTCGAAATAACGTGAAAGTCCGGTCTCACCCGCGAGCTTCGGCTCATGAGTCCATAGCTCATAATCACGCTTTGAATACAGGTAAGCACGCGCCAGCCACTCCCGGTTTGGTAGACCGGCCGCCCTATCGGCCGCATACTGAGCCAGCACCATCGAAGTCAGGAACGGCGGCTGTGAGCGCGTCAGATAGTAGGTACGATTGGCATTCAGCACTGCCCCGTAATTCTCGATTTCATAGAAGAAGTTCTCGACCATGCCGCGCGCCAAATCCCGCCTGCCATCCGCCAGCAGACCGCGAATGATGAAGTAACTGTCCCACCCGTACATCTCATTGAACCGGCCGCCTGGAACCACATATGGATTGGGAAGAAAAAGGAGGCCTTGGATCGGTAGTTGCTCCGGCAAGATTTCGCCGAGATGCGTGATCCGCTTGGGCAATCGCTGAACGCGAACCTGACATTCCTTCCCAAGATTTTCGACCTCCAATGGCGCGCCAACAGCGCTCGGAAGATAGAGCACGGCCCGGGCATCAGCGCCGAGCTTCGGATCGACAAGCGACGAGCACTCGTTCATCGAGCGCCGCAGCGTCTCCCAAGCCTTGTGGATGTAGTCGAGAATATCCGCTTGCGCAACAGGCGCCGGCTGCGGTAAGGCAGGTGCGGCACTCTGTCCAAGAAGCGACACCGCACCGAGCAGGAGGATCAATGTCAGCCGGCGAAGTAAACTGCTCACCGTGCACTCTCGATTTGCGCTGAGATGGAATCTGCGGATTGAAATCCCCGACTGGACACTGCGATGCCCCGCAAGACGTTTTGAAACACCACTTCTGCGCTCGGTTGGCCCCGGAAGCGTCGGGCATCACCGGAATTGCTCCAGGCTGCTCCTAGGTTCGCGCAAAATCAATGTATCCGCGTTGGACATCCGTGCTCAATAGTTTTACCCGCAGCTTGTCTCCAACATCAACCCCTTGTTGGCCACGCGCCAACAATCCCTCTACAAGGGGCTGCAGCACGCGAACAAAGGTTCCGTGTGGAGTCACTCCGGTAACGATCGCATCGAACACTTCGCCGATTCTGCTGCTCATTGCGACCGCCGCGATCCGCTTCGACATTTCCCGTTCAACTTTCCGCGCCGCATCTTCTTTCGAGGTACAGTTGGCGGCAATCGCGCCTAACTCATCGTCTGAATATGGAGGAGGCTGATTCGCGAGCACTGCTTTAATCAGTCTTTGCGTCACGAGATCGGCGAAACGCCGATTGGGGGCCGTAGAGTGGGTGTAGTCCTGGACGGCGAGGCCAAAGTGTCCTTGTTCGGGATCGCCGGGGCGTTCCAGAACATATTGACCCGGCCCCATCAACTTGATCACGGCCAACGATAGATCAGCGAAGTGGTCCGGATCAGCGGCTTTGCGCTTCATCAGGAAGTCGTTCAGCGCCTTGGAGTCCGGCTCGGCGGGCAGTTGTTCACCTCGTTGCGCTGCAAGCTCCACGATTCGGTTCCAACGCTCGGGAATTTTTACTATGCGCCGAATGGAAGAGACTTGCAGTAACCTGCGGGCGACCACCCCATTCGCCGCGATCATGAAATCTTCGATCAGTTCCGTGGCGCGATTCTTCTCCTGTTTCACCACGCCCACGACTTGCTGGTTCAGTACCACGGGGCGGACCTCGGTGGTCTCGATATTGAGCGCACCGTGCCGATACCGCTCAGTCCTCAAGATCTGCGCGATCTCATCCTGGAGGCGCAGCTGAGACTGCAGTTCGGCTGAGTCTGCTACTTTATCCGGAGCGGCGCCTTTGCCCTCGAGCCAAGCCCCAACAGCGTCATAAGTGAGCTGCGCTTTATTGCGGACGATCGCACGATATACACTGCCCGACTTCACGCCGCCGTCCGGGGCAACCACGAACTCGATTACCAGGCTGAGCCTATCCGCTCCCTCCAGCAGCGAGGTCGTGCCGGTGGAAAGCTCCTCGGGCAGCATCGAGAAATTTCGTACGCCTGTGTAGACGGTGGTCGTTTCTTTCGCAGCATGTTGATCAATGGCGGAGTTCTTTGGGACGAACGTATCGACGTCCGCGATTCCTACCAACACCTGCAACTCGCC
>JBEKQP010000317.1:0-4907 GCA_049519595.1 Candidatus Korobacteraceae bacterium
TTCAACGGTGTGAAACCATCGGGGAATCCAGCGTTGAACTTCCACAGCGACGAGTGATTGTCCCAGCCGTCGTCGAAGAGAAATGAATCGAGCTTGACGCCACGCTTCTCAGTGAGTTCGCGACCGAAGGCGCTGATGCGATCGACGGCGCTTGCCGCATCGTAGTCGTTTCCGCGTGCCAGGTCGTACCAGCAGTTGTAGTGAAGAAATGTGCGATAGGGATGCGCGCGCTCGCGCTCGAGATAGGCGAGGAAGTCACGGCGCATTTGGCCCGTGCGCGCCACGCCGATGACTGAGGAATACGTGACCGACTGGCCAGCGCGCAGCGGAAGGTCGCGGTCGATCCATGATGTCGCGCGGCCCGCCGTTACTTTCGCGTGCGACATGGGATGCTCGAAGCCGAGGAACCAATTGACGGCGACGATGGGCGAACCATCGACGGAGCCGACGACGTGGGCATCGTCGAGGGTCGCGTCGATCAACTGCACACGTTCGATCGGCACATCGCCACTCTTTGCAGTGATCGTGAAAACTTGTCGAATATAGTTCGAGCCATCGCGCAGGGCGATGGACCAGATGATGTGGAGCGAATGGTCGGCTGACTCAAGCGAAACGTCGACCCCTTTCCCGCGGACGCGCTCTGCCAGGCGCGAGGCTTGAGGATTCGCTGCAAGCTCATGCGCAGCTACCTCGCCATCCATCCTCACATTGCGGGCGCTATAGACTCTGCCGTCTCTTAGCAGGATTGCGAAGGGCTCTGGGACGGAAATCTGTGCGTGATGCAGCCGGTCCGTAATGACCAGATGTTCAAGCTCGCGCAGGTCGAAAGAGGCCGAAATCGTGTCGTCTTGAAGCTCGAAAATGCCTGGCGACGTCTCGGCATCGCGGCTCTTGGGCTGGGCCTGAGCAGTGACTGAACATGACATCGCAAGTGCATACGCCACCATCCCGGTCCCAATTCTTCGCCTTTTGCTCATCAGGTTCTCTGTGGTCTCGTCCGACTGCCCCAGTGGTTGTCTCCGTTGTCCACGTTCAAAAATGTTTGTACAAGGACAGATTGTAAGTCCTTTGTCCGGAGCACGCTCTGACGAAAGCTGAAAAACATGTTTGTACATCGGAAAGTGTGATTCAAGCGATTCGCAGCCAAATTTGGACAAAATTTCTTGTACGTGAGAATGATGCCATGATCCAAGTCCAAACCAACGCGCTGCAGATTCGATTCGAAATATACGCCTCAGAGAGGCGCATCAATATTTGCTTGCGCCTCTTTTTCAACGCGGCAGCGGCGTGTAATCTGCCAGCAGACGATTTGTCTCCAGTTGCACGCGGCTCTTTTTAACAAGCTGCTTTCTTTTGCGAATCGGGATCCGGCCAGCATCCGAGTGACTGTGTCTCCCACCTGCATCCAACGATTTTCCTCTCTTTGCGTGTAAAACGATGAGTGCGATCAGGCCAAAGAAGCCATCAGCTGCTTCCATGCGTAATCCCAGTGGATTCTTTCCTGTTCGAGGCGCACCTTGTTACCCCAGCGATTCGTGCGCAAACCGTGGAATAGCTCTTGCTCCTCCTGGGTGAGGCCTTCAAGAACTTCCGCGTTGCATTGATCCGGTTCCTCGCCCCACAGGTCTTTGAAAGCCAGCAACGTGGGCACATCCATGAGAACCGAGCGAACATTTCCGAGGCTCGTCCTCGCTCTGGCCAAAATCGACAATCCATGCGAGTCCAGATCGCCCCAGTAGATGCACTCGCCTTGATTCACCCAGGGTATGGAACGAATCAGATCGACACTGTAACCAAGGCCCATGATCAGCACCGATCCGGCGATATCGCCAAAGGCAAGCCCGGTTTGAATGTTCTCTACGATGTATACTCTGCGAACAGGCAAATCCATCTTGGCGATCTGATCCACCGGTGCCGCCAAATCGCAGAGATTCCCGACTCTGGCCCGCAGTTCCTGATCGAGCACACGAAGCCGCACGCTCTTCGGAGGGAGTCGCAGTCCGAGCTCGTCGTAGTTGGTTGAGGAAATCAGGCCGGACACCGCCGGGCGCACGAAATCTGTCAGGATTCCCCGGTGTGTATCAATCCACTTGCTGTCGATTCCTATCAACGGAACCTGACGAGGATAGAGGCCGGAGTTGCGATTTTCAATCAGCCACCGGAGCAGAGATGTAAGCCGCGTGAAATCGCAATCACTGTAGTCAGCGAGATCCTGATAGCGACTCGCCAGGCTCTCTGTCAGCCCTGCCCAGGAAGCCAGCATTGTGCGGGCCCGCTCGATTGCGCGCTGCCAGCGATCTGCCTCTCCAACGCATTCCGCGACTTCATCCGCATTGGACAGCATCAGCTTGCTAGGCAGGCGCTGGGTTCCAAGCTGGTTCCAGCGCCGCTCTATCCACTCGACCCGCCCGGATCCATTCCATGCGCGCCATGCGGCCGCCCATTCGAGCACATGATCCAGGTGCCGTAGGGCAACGGATTCTTGTGGAACATCGAGATTGAGAGAGAGCGGCCAAATGGAGACCGCACTGTGCGATGAATCGAGAGCTTCGGCAAACCATTCCCACTGCTTCGCGATGAATCTGCGCTCCAGTGTCCTCCGGACATCATCGGGCGTTTTCATAGGCAAGCGCTCTATTTTCTGGGAACTTTAGTTTCTTCGCTGCTGAGTCGTACATGATGTTCAGGACTCCGGACGTCTGGCGGTCAGTGATGTCCACCAGGCACGCCCCGCCGACGAAGGGCTCGATCGTCATCACCTTTTGGAACGGAGTTGCAATAAGCACTTGAAAGCCAAAATTCTGGAAGATGGCTAACGAGATGGCCGTGAAGTCGGAATCTTCCTTGCCGAAGGCCTCGTCGAGAATGACGGGAGCATAAGTCGGCGTCCCGTCCTGGCTGGCTCCCAATTGATAGCAAAGAGCTGCCGCCAAACAGGTGGTTGCCAGCTTTTGGCGTTGGCCGCCGGATTTGCCGGAACCGCTCCGATAGATCTCGATATCCTGCCCCCCCTCGTCAATCTCCCTTCCAATAAATTCAACATGGCGCCGAACATCCAACACGTTCTCACGCCAGCGGCGATCCTCCAATTCCTGACTCGCCAGGCGCGCGACGATTTTGCTGCTGAGAATCTTGAATCGTTCCTCTGCGATTTCGCGGTCTACAGTGCCATCCACACTGATCGAATTTTCGAGGACGTGGCTGATATCCTGCTTGAACTCACGCACATCCTCGCTCTGCTTGTCCATCATATGGATACGAAGATACGTGGTCTGCTCAGGTGTCTTGTTGAAGGGAACCACGGCGAGACTGTCATTGACGTAGTCCATCCTATCCCTGATTTCCTTCCGGCCGTCACGCAGGTAGGTTGACAAGGCAACGAGATGCTGATGGCTCTGTCGCTGAAGTAGGTTGAAGAACCGCTCTTCATAAGCGGGCAGGTTGTCAAGTTCCAGGCGAGCAAGCTTTGCCAGAAAATCATCGGCACTCGCCATGTTGGCCTGCAACCCTTCCGCTTCGACGGGCCACGAGTGAAGAAAGTCCGAGAATATTTTCTCCACATCCTTTTCAAATGCACTGACTCGCTGACCCATGTCCTCGATTTCGCGGCTCAATCGGTTTTGTACCGTGCTGTGAGTCGGGTCGATGTTGTTCAGGTTGATAGCGGCCCGAATGTCTGAATAGCGTGTATCGAGCGTGCTGATGATGTCATGAGGGACGTCCGTGAGCGTCAGGGACTGAAGTTGCGCCTTGCGTTCCGCAAGCAGGCGTTCCGCTTCGGTCATGCTGGCCCTCGCATCGACAAGAGCATCTTCCGCGTCCGCACAGCGCCTCTTCTGCGCTACGATCTGCTCTGCCAGCCTGCGAAGGTCGATATTGCCTTCGCGAGCCTCCCGAACCATATCGGCCAGGGAAGCAACCCGCTCCGACAGAGATCGAGTGTCGATCTCGTCCCAGGTCGTATTTATGATGTTCTGGCTTAAGTTGAATCGAGTGAATCGGAGGCCTTCCGCGCTCTTGATTTGGCGGGCCTCTTCCTGAATCTGTGCGATCTCCGCTCCGAGCCGTTGCGCCTCTTTCACGTAGAGAGCGAGCTTTTCTTTTGAGTCGAAGCCCAGAACCCAGTTTCTGCGATCGTCGATCAGCTGCCGATCGTCCTTCTCGTGCATGGACCGGCCATGCTTGATCAGGCCCTCCCGGGTCATAGCCTTATCTGCATTCCGTAACTCGGCCGCGGAGTTTACACACAAATAATCGAACCGCTGCAAAAGTTCCAACCGCAGCCATGCGGAATGAGGACCGTCCTTGATCTCTAGTTTATGGAAGAGTGAGAGA
Organism: Candidatus Korobacteraceae bacterium; assembly: GCA_049519595.1. Taxonomy (GTDB): domain Bacteria; phylum Acidobacteriota; class Terriglobia; order Terriglobales; family Acidobacteriaceae; genus CAWBRT01. The sequence continues at coordinate 4,336 of JBEKQP010000317.1, forward strand.
GGTGCAGCCAGTTTCTGGCTGGCGAAAGCTACCGGATGGGTCTTATACGTAATCAGACGCTGTCCCCGAACCCGATCGCCAGGCAGGGATACTGCAAGGCGGGTCCTGTTGATATAGGGGAGGATCTCAGCATGGTCCTTCTCGCATGCCAGCATCGAGAGAGCAAATCCATGCAATGCCCGTTCAGCCGCGCCCGTCCATGCCGACTCGGAGGCTTTAACTTCAATCAGTTCTCCGACGAATGGAAGCGACTCTTCACTGACGCTTGTGGCTGCCGAAATCGAGGCGCGAAGCCGGATCATGTGCTCGGGTATGTTGGAGGTGTTTCTTTCGAGAACCTCTACCTCTCGGCGCGCGTCCGCGAATTGACGGGTAAGTTCCTGCTCTTTGGCGAAGATCTCATGACTGCGATGCCGTGACGCCTCCGCAGCATTGTCGTAGCCTTCGCACTCCTGACGGGCGTCACGCAGCAAATTTCCGTACACAATAGGGTCATCTGGAGCCGGCCACCCCAGTTTGTCGCAGGCGGTGCTGACCAGCGCCTTCTTGCGCAGCCGGTCGGTGATCTGAAG
>JBEKQP010000318.1:0-4905 GCA_049519595.1 Candidatus Korobacteraceae bacterium
ACTCATGCCTCCATGGCAACGCTCATCTTGGCTGTGGCTTGGATGAGCCTATTGAAAACCGGATACAGCGGCGCGCTGCCGGCATTCCTTGGCGAGTGCTTCCCGGCCCAAACCCGGGCCACTGGAATGTCGCTCAGCTACAACATCGGCGTCCCGATATTTGGCGGCTTCGCTCCGTTTTATATCACTGGGTTTATCGCCCTGACCGGCAGCAACATGGCACCCGGCTTCTACATGATCTTTACCGCACTGCTGGGCCTTGTTGCGTTACTCATAGCGCGCGCACGACTGCATCTCCAGTAGCTCGGCTTCGGGTTTCGCTCCACCAAACACAAAGCCCCTCGGTCCAATTGACCGAAGGGCTCGACAATACAACCTTATGCGAGCGCTACCGCCGCCATCCGTACGGATGCCGAACAGCGTATCCACGGTAAGGATAAGCATAGGACCTTGGATACCACCCTCCGCCCACCACTATAGGTCCGGGATAGACATATCCGGGCGACACCGCCACGTAGGGTGCCGGAGCAACCACGTATGGGCGAACCGCTACGTAACCGTAGGGATGCGGAGCGACGCGGCCTACCCCCACCCCGACCACCACTTGCGCAGTCGCCGTCGCCGGTGCCACCAGCAATACCGCAATAACCAAAGCCAGTAATGCAATTGTCGTTTTCTTGAGCATTTCCTTAGCCCTCCGCCTTCTGTAGTTACGAAACCCCTGCCACCCCAAAAGTTGTTGCAGCCTGTTTCATAAATATTTCTTCGAAGGGGCGCGACTTCAGGCCCCGAGTGGGTTCGCCACTTTTTCTAACATTAGGTTTATGTAACAAGCTTTCCCACAAACGCCTCGTCGGAGCCGGGCTTTGTTGGATACCCTTCACGAGACTCGTTTAGAATGGCTGCATGAATTCACTCAGCGCGGAACTATCTCATGTCATAGACTCGGCCGAATCTGTTCTTCAGCAGGTTAGCGAAGCGGAGAGCAGCAAGCCCGTTCTAGCGGGCGGGTGGTCACCGAAGCAAGTCCTCGGACATCTGATTGATTCGGCCTCGAATAATCATCAACGCTTTGTGCGAGCCGCATTGCAGGGTTCCCTCGACTTTCCGGGCTATGACCAGCAAGGTTGGGTGCGTGTTCAGGCGGTTGAGGAAGCACCTTGGCCGACCCTCATCGCACTGTGGGCAAGCTACAATCGCCACCTCGTCCATGTCATCGTTCACCTGCCTTCAGCTCAACTGGAAGCGACTTGCCGCATTGGCTCCGGTGAGCCCGTGACTCTGCGGTTCCTGGTAGAGGACTATTTGCGCCATTTGCTGCATCACCTCACGCAACTCGGCGCCGTTGCTCCGTCACGTCGATCGTAAGCATGCCTACGACCGAAGCGTTCAGGCCAGCGCCCATTCGACCGCCGCTTCGCTGTGAATGGTTGTCGTGTCGAATAGGGGGATTGTGCTGTCGGTTCGATCTACGATCATCATTAACTCGGTGCAACCGAGAATGATGCCTTCAGCGCCAGCGGCGCTCAGTCCGGCAATGATCTCACGCAACTTCGCCTTCGAGTCGGGATTGACGATGCCGTATACGAGTTCCGTGAAGATGATGTCGTGCACCGGCTTGCGTTGTTCTGGAACCATGATGTTCAGTCCGAACTTTTCGTGCAGCCGGCTCTTGTAAAACTCGCGCTCCATGGTGAAAGCGGTACCAAGCAATCCCACGCGCTGAAGACCTTGGGCCAGGATGCGGCGTCCGGTGGCATCGGCAATGTGCAGCAGAGGAATACTGACTGATTTCTCAACTGCTTCGGCTGCGATGTGCATGGTGTTGGCGCATAGCAGCACGCAATCGGCGCCGCCGCGCTCCAGCCGCCGTGCGGCGTCCACCATCATCGCGGTCGCTTCCTGCCACTTTTCCTCGGACTGTAGCCGCGCGAGCTCATCAAAGTCGATGGAATACAGTAGAAGCTTCGCCGAGTGATATCCACCAAGACGGTTCTTCACCAGCTTGTTCAGCAAGGCATAGTAGTGTGCGGTGCTCTCCCAACTCATTCCGCCAATTAAGCCAATGGTCTTCACTCGCGATCTCCTGTTTCCCACTTGCATTCTATCGCCCGTGTATGTGCGTGCCAACCCAGCTCATAAGCTGGAAACCGGCCGAACTAAGAACTCGGCAAACTGGCTGGAGATGCTGCATAATTGCCATCAGGCGAGGTAGCACATGGTGGATTTATCCGTTGCAGATGGCATGTTGATTTTGCACGTTCGCGGAGCCGATAAGCTCTGGGCGTTTAAAAGCTCGCTCGAAATTCCGTTGCAACACATTGCCGGTATCAAGGCGGACAGCACCATTGCGCATGGCTGGTGGCACGGGATCAGGATGCCCGGAACCAGCATTCCCGGAGTGCTCACCGCCGGCACCTTTTATCAGCACGGCAAGCGAGTGTTCTGGGACGTTCATAACCCAGATAATACGATTGTGATTGAGCTGAGGGACGAAAGGTATAACGAACTCATTGTCGAGGTGGAAGATCCTAACCTCGCCGTAGAACTCGTGGATGCGTCATTGCCTGATGCGTAGCCTGCTCAATGTTGGCGTGCAAGTTGCATAACCGCCAGAAGGTGATGAGCCTCATGAAGGAGAAAGAACTCGAGCCACAACCCTAGCGTCATTTTCCCAAACTTTGGATGAATCCCGATCCGCGAGAATTCCGCCGCTGAAAGAGACTCAACGTCCTTCACCAAGTGGGCCCGCAACAAGTGCAGCGACGCCAGAATCCCGGGCATGGGCAACAGCATCCATTGCGGCCACTCTGCATCGTCTTCCGCCCGGTAGCGCGGCAAAGACGGGCAATCTTCACTTCGTATGCGATGCATTCGGCCGAAAAACATCTCCTGATACCGCGCCAGATGCGCCAGGTTCTCGCGCGCTGACCACTTCCCTGTTGCGGGCCGGTTGTCGAGTGCGTCGTTTGCTACTCCAGAGAGGAGAATTGGCAAGCAATCAAGCTGCGTTCGTAAACGAATTGACGTAGTCTCCGGGACACCCATGACAAGATCCTACAGCAAGGCCGCCGATGGCGATTCCTGCCGGGTATTCTTTGACTTGGGAAACCCTGCGCCTCGGTTCGCATATGCCCGGCAAGTTACTGAATTCGCATAAGATAGCGCCTCTCTCTTCTTTTGACGCGGCGGGCCGCCCGTTCGGATTTTCGCGTACCCGGTCAGCAGCTCTCGATTGCAGGTAAACTCGCACGAGTCTCTGGCCATCTGATCTGCTGTGCTACTTGGCTCGAAGTATCTCAACGCCGGACTGATAAAGAAGCTCGCGCTCACGGCAGCACTGGCCGGCATCACGGTTACAGGCTTGCCCGCTGCCACGGCGCAGCAGTTTGTTTTCAACCAGACGACGACGCTTTCCGCCGAGACGGCCAACAACACCAGCGCCTCCTCTTCTTTCACCGCGTTGAGCAATGGGGACGCCGCGCCGGGGAACGTCAGTAAGTTGCCCACGGCGAACCTGCTCTACTCGGGTGCGACGACCGCCGTCTACGCGCATTTTATGCCGTGGTTTGGGCAGTCAAGCCACATCAATGTGGGCTACAACTCCGACGATCCTACCCAGGTGCACAACCAGGTGACCGACATGTTGAGCCGCGGCATCTCGGGCGCGATCGTCGACTGGTATGGCCCCGATGCGGCCGTTGAAAACAACACTACTCTGCTGATGATGGCCGAGGCAGAGAGCAGAAACGGAAGCTTCGTCTTTGCCGTAACAGAGGATGTCGGCGCGCTGAACGCCTGCGCATCCACCAACGGGTGCAGCGTAACGCAGCAAACAATCAGTGACCTGACTTATGCCTACAACACTTACGAGAGCTCGCCGGCTTACATGACGTTCAACAACCGTCCAGTTGTCTTCTTTTTCGGGACCGATAAATACGACATCGACTGGAGCACCGTTCGGACAGCCCTTCAAAGCGCCGGCAATCCATATTTCATCTTCATCGGGACCAGTGGAATGACTCATGCGGATGCCGACGGTTACTTCGCCTGGGTCATTATCGATACCAGCAATCCCGCCGACGAAAGCCTGACCGTGCTCTCCACTTTCTATTCCGGAATGCAGGCTCTTCCGGCTGACTTAACTTATGGCGCCGGTTACCTTGGCTTCAATGAGTCCCTCGCCCCCTGGGTCACAAGCAACCCCCGCATCATGAATCAGAACTGCGGACAAACCTGGTTAGACACGTTCGCTGCGGTTGCCAAAGCAAGCTACTCGGCAAGCAACCAGCTACAGGCAATTCAAATTGTTACGTGGAATGACTATGAGGAAGGCACGGAAGTCGAAACCGGGATTAGCAACTGCATCGTGATCTCACCTTCAATGAACGGAACGTCGCTGCAATGGGCAATTACCGGCAACGAGAATGCGGTCGATCATTACGTGGTTTTTATCTCCCTGGATGGCCAGGATTTGATGAAGCTGGCCAACGTAGCCGCAGGAACGCACGCATTTGATATTTCCAGCTACAACCTGTCTCCATCCACCACCTACCAATTTTTCGTCGAAGCCATTGGCGTTCCATCGGTACAGAATCAAATGTCGGCCGCCGTCGGATACAGGCCGCAGGCGCAGCCGCCCAACGCGGTGCTTACACTCAATGTCACCAACGGGACAGCTCCGCTGACCATAAACGCGTCCACCGCCAACTCGTCCTCTCCGAATGGAACGATCACCAGTTCGACGATCAATTTCGGCGACGGAAGCGCACCCGTCGCGGGGCCGAACGCAAGTCACCCGTACACCTCGCCCGGAACATTCACGGTCACCGCTACAGTAACAGATAGCGTCGGCGCAACAGCTTCGACGACGCAGAAGGTCACCGTCTCGCCCGCTACTCCAAC
>JBEKQP010000319.1:0-4852 GCA_049519595.1 Candidatus Korobacteraceae bacterium
ACAGAATTCCTGGTCGGCTACATCGGCGGCGCAAGCCGCCTCCTCGGGCGCGGTCGAACCGATTGTTACGCGGCTGCGCGTATTGGTCAGTTTGCAGGGGCTATACCTGTTAGCGGCAACCCCCAGAGCACGACTCACTAAAGCCGCTCGCCTGCCGAACCGGCGGAAAACGATTTCCTCCAAGACCGGACCGGGCCGGAGAATCCCCAGCAGTTCATAATCGGTCTTGGGCAGCATGTGTGCTCTTGCGGCCTCCCAAACTCTTGCCGCGTCCTTGTTGGAGGTAGTCGAATAAATAACATGCCGAGCGTTCAGGGCACGAAACGCCAGAAAGAGCAATGCGCCAAACCCGCGGTGGAGCTCGTCGGAATAGAACGCGCTATTCATGACAAAAGTTTCTATTTTGCCGCGCACCAGGAACCGAAAAGGCACGCAGAGCATGGCACCGACTATAGCGCCGCCCTCATCTCGACCCGCCCAGCCAAACGGGATCTCAGGCGTAAGTGCCGGATTGGCAGCCATCCACAAAAGGCGAGCCGCGACCCGTGGAATTGCACTATTGTTCCTGCTAGTCTGTCCGACAAAAAAGCGCGCCAACTCGTCTACGTTCGTTGAATCGACGGTGGTCAACTGTACCGAGTTTCCAGAACAATTCAATGTTTGGCGTCCTTCTCCGGGCCACAGTACCGAGCCTCACCGGCCCAACGTGCAGCTTGGGTCGCTGTAACAAATCTTGCTCCCGGAATGCTTGCCAACTTCTTCACATTGGAAGCGAAGTTTCGGACTCCCTCAGTAGTCAGATCTTCCGGATGAAAGAAGAACGTCCAGTTTAGAGAGCGTGTGGACGGAAGGTTCCTCCAAGGCTGCGTCAATAACCTGGTCTTCTTCGTCAGACCCTGTAATGTGAAGCGTCCCTTCGTTGTTCGTCGGAAGATTCTCTTCACAACCCCAACCGCATCGTTATCAAATTGCGTAATCGGAGCCTCCAGCACGCGGCGCGGGTTCTCGCCTGCGACGCGATAATCCGAGCGGGAAGGGAAATACGGATGCTCGGGAGAACCCAACCAATCCACAAGAACCTGATCGGACCCGGCACGCTGCCAGATTATGTTGCCAGGAAGAGCCGAAAAGTCTAGCGGGATATTCGCCTCTTCGAGGCGAGTGAAGACCGTATTGCTACCATAATCCCAGCCCATGCGAGCGGCACGGACTGGAAAACAAGTCGCGGCTGCCCGGTACGCCTCGTGAAACCATTCAGGATCGGGGTCGAATCGCCCCACGCCGGAGCGCGTCGAGATAAAGTGGACGTGCCATCCGAGTTCGTGTCCTCGACTCACGAGTCGCTCCCACATCTTAGATCTTGACGTATAGCCGGAAACGTAGGAACCAGTCGCGAAACGCACCGAGTCGTCGACACGTATCAGCCAAGTGATTGGCGGCAGATCCTGTCCAAGGCGATCCTCCAGCCCTTGGATTAAATCAACCGGGCCCCAAATATCACTCTCCAGCGAGCGATCAAGCCGCGCAGGGAGGATTGGATCGACATCTGCCCCTATCAAGATTTCCATCGTAAGCACAATAATACCGCCAAATTACCACCATCTAGACAGTACGGCAGCGCCTGTTTTTATGCCCCCGCCGCGGTGGACGCCAGGTTCAAAGCAGGGAGCACGATTGAAGCTATTTTCTGCGGCACTGAACCAGCCCGCCTTCCCGATGGAACTCAAGTTATGATCCGGCACATTATAGGTGTGCGTGCCGCCGTGTTGCCGACGTCGTCGCAAGTCCAGCAAAAAAATAGAAAAAAGCCGCGTTGGCCGGGATTTGCAGGTTGAAGTCCACAAAGCTGTGCGCCAGCATCCCAACGCATCCGAGCAACGCGCCCAGGGAAAGCGCCGCACCCCAATCTGTGTCCCAATGTCGTGAGCATTGCGCTCCCTTCCGGCACAGTACGAAAATGAACCACAACGTGAAGGCAAAGCCCACGATCCCGGTTTCGGCGAGAGTCTGTGCGTAGTCGTTGTGGGCTGCGTCCACCAACAGGTTCGTCGGGAAGCTGCGAACGTGCGGATATACGGTTGCAAACGTACCCAGGCCCCAACCAAGTAACGGGCGCTCCCTCCACAACCTGAGGGTATCAGCGGTCATTGCCAGCCGGTCGGAAACCATAAAATCATGCATCCGGTCGCTAACCTGTCCCTTGCTTGCATATCCCAAGAACGCGATCATCAGGGCCAGCATGCCTATAAACGCGAACGCCTTCTTTCGATGAGATGGATTGCGCAACAGCAGAACCAGAAAGATTAACGCCTCCAGCGAGAAGGCAAACATTCCACCGCGCGAAACGGAAAGAAAAATCGATCCTGCCATCAGAACAAAAGCAAAGCCGACGATAATCCTTTTTCCTCCCTTGAGGAGTTGGCTCGCGGTCAGCACCAAGGGAATAGCCACCAGCATTTCCATTAATCCTGCATAGTGATTCCGGCTTACGTAGGAACCGTAGGTATGAGCGAATTGGCTTGGTTCGATCGTCCAGTAGAGTTTGCGGGGCTCGGTCAGGTTTTGAACTATGGCGAATGTGGCGTAACAAGCTCCGAATCCAACCAGGGCTACAGTCATCCTCTTTCGCAGGTTTTTATCCCGGAGACACTCAATGGCCAGCAGAAGGACGGAACCGTAGGCTATATAGAGCAACGCGCTTGATTCGGACGCATACTGGTAGGCCGACATCCGGAACGCGATCTGCGCCAGAACTACGAGCAAGAATCCCACGGCGGGTGCGTACAGCCCGGATTTTGCCAGCGTGAATTGGCGCGACCACGCCTGCTGCAATCCCCAGGCGATGAAAAGAGTCGTGGCCCCGAGTTCAAATGCCAGTTCGGACCAATGCTGCACGGCGCCGAACGCAAGGACAGCTCCTATCAACAGGCCCAGCAATCCCCAGGCGCAAAATGCGCTTGCACTCCGGGTTACGCCGGTCTGGTTTTCATTCGGGTAGCAGGAAGTGGCCGCATCCGCCGACTCTGCGTGCTGGTACCGATCGATCTCCATCCTATTTCTCAACCAGACTGACATCGTCGACCCACAATTTCCCACGGATCAGCCCGCTCCCATGTGTAAGGCGCACTACCGCAAGTTGAGTTTCAGAACCGGTTTTGAAACTGACCTTTACCACACGCCAGGGGGTTCTGCCCAGCATTTCTTCGGTTGCGGCCAATGTGGCATCCCTGTCCGTGTCGCGCACTTCAAAAGTCACACCGTAAGCGCCTTCCAGTTCGGTACGATATGCTGCACTAAACTCATACAGCGTATTCGGTTTCAGCACAACGTACTCTCGTATTCCGGCGTCCGATACGGCACCATCAAATTGAATCAACAGTGACCGGGTACCGCCGTGGAAGGCGGTAGTATCAGTCGATAGCGAGACGGCCGGCAGTCTCTCATAGCACCAATCGAACCCTCCATTCAGCAGGTCTAGTTCAAATCCGCCGTTCACGACAAGATTTGCCCCCGGCAAATAGGCACGGAGCGTCGAGTTAACGGCGGCCAGTTGTTCCCAGGCGCTTTTCGCCTCCACGCCCTTGTTTCTCGCGATGAGAAACGTGACGTACCTGACTCCCGCCGCGGATGGAAACTGCTGCTGTAAACCAAGCAGCCGTCTCCATGCGATGCGCGAGGCATCCAGATCATTCTGATAGATTACGAATCGCAAGAAGTGGAGATAGTTCTCCGTCGATCTGGGAAGAGCCCGGGTGATAATGAAATCAGCATCGTGAGTCGTGCGCCAGCAGATATCGATAGCTTCGTCCGCGTGCTCGGGGTCATACTGAATGAGTCGGTGCAGAAGATCGAAGGCACGCTCCTGCTGACCTCTCAGCAGATAGAAATCGGCGGCTGCCCGAAGCGTCGCGGGCGTCATGGGATCAACCTGGAGGGCATGTTCGACAGCGGCCTGCTGTTCCTGCAGCTTGTTTGTCGCCAAATAAGCGCGCGCCAAGTCCAAGGAATAACGAGAGTTCCAGGGATTTATTGCTTCCGCCTTCTTGTAACTGGCGATCGCATCCTCTGGATTCAGAAAAAACGAGTTGTTCGCCAACCGATACCAATGCTCGGCATTGCCAGGCTCCAGGCGTGTCGCTTGCAAGATGTCGGAGAATGCGGTCGAGTTAGCTAGCCGGAAAGCGCGGTACTGGCGGACTGTGCCGTTCACATAGAGAGCAGCGGCGGAGAAGCAAATCGCCACCCACAGAACTCTTATCCCGACCGGACGTAGGTCGATCTGCACAAGTGTCTCGGTAGCTCCTCGATTACGACCGGGTTACTGTTGTCTCTTCTGGGGCATGTGTCTCTTCTGAGTCATGAGCGTGATCGCCGGAGTAGTACTTTTGACTCGGGTTCGAACCGCTGCCGTAGTACTTTCCATAATAGTAGTACTGGTAGTCGCTCCCATAAATATCCAAGCCATTCAGCACGGATCCGATGACTTTCGCATTGACTTGAGCCAGAATACTGCGTGCGCGCCGCAGCGCGGTCTTTGTAGTATGCCCAGCGCGCAAAACCAGCAGGACGGAATCCACCTCCGCGGACAGGAGTACCGCATCCGTCACCGACAGCACTGGTGGCGAGTCGATGAGGGTGAAGTCGTACTCTTGTTTCCAGCGGGTTAGGTAGTCCTTCATCACTGCTGAGCCCAGTAACTCGGCCGGTTGCGGTGGGATGGTTCCTGCCGGAATCACCCAGAGGTTCGCCACACTGGTTGGACGGATAGCGGCAGCGGGATCTACGGCGCCGGCCAAAATGTCACTGAGCCCGGGTCGCGATGGGATGTCGAAGACTTTATGAATCGTCGGCC
>JBEKQP010000320.1:0-7961 GCA_049519595.1 Candidatus Korobacteraceae bacterium
CGTCGGCCTTGACTTGCTGATCGGGCGACTGATGCTGGAGGGGGTCTCGGTCAAGGCGCTGAACGTTGGAAGTACAGGTGGCCTTGCGGCGGCAAAGCGCGGCGAGTGCGACATTGCCGGCATCCATCTGATGGATGCCGCAAGTGGGGAATACAATCGGCCTTTTTTAACCGAGGAGCTGAAGCTGGTGCCCGGCTACGGCCGCTTGCAAGGTATCGTATTCCGTCCCGGCGACACGCGCTTCGAGAATCATTCGGTTGAAGAAGCCGTCGCGACCGCGATTGCGGACGCTGCCTGCCTGATGATCAACCGGAACGCCGGAAGCGGCACACGGATCTTGATCGACCGCATGCTGCATGGCGCACGCCCCGCGGGATACAGCACCCAGGCGAAGACGCACAATGCAACCGCGGTTGCAGTGGTGCAAGGCCGTGCCGACTGGGGTGTGGCGATCGCAACCGTCGCTCAACAATACGGGCTTGATTTCCTGCCATTGCAGGCCGAACACTACGATTTTGTCGTTCCCAAGGATCGTCTGAACCGCGTTCCGGTGCGGCGTTTTTGCGAACTCCTGCGAGACCCGTCAGTGCGGGCAGCGCTTGAGAAACTCGGGTTCAAGCCATAACCAGGGGAGAATTTGCGATGAAGGCAGACAGATCTACCTTATCGACTATTGCGTGGGGACCTCTGATAGTGGTCGTGATCGGGGCTATGCTGTTTCTGCTTGGCGCACGGCGATTTTTTCTCAGGGATCACTTTAGCTACATCGATGCGCTTTATTGTTGTCTCGCGATCATCCCGGCGGGATTCGCGCTTCTGGTTTTCGATTACGTTCTTCATCATGCACGGCTGGTGTCAATCATGCTCCTCTTCTTGGGCGGAGTGCTTATTTTCTCTTCCCCCTATGTTGACGTTGCACTCGGGTTGGCGCTCGCGGGAGCCATAGCCGGCCCTGCGGTGAGTGAATGGAAGCAGGGGAGGCGCGTTCGACAATCAGAGAAAGAAAAAGGCAATAAGGCTGAACCGTAAAACTCGCCAGGATGATGCTGAACGCATTTGCCGCAGCCTCGACTCGCCGTGCCCTTCGCCCGGTACGGAGAAAACATAATTAGTATCGTGCGGGGGAGAATCTCAGGATGATCAGAACAGTATTGAGTAGTGTTGTTGAGGCAATCGGGAAGACGCCAATGGTGTGCTTGTCTCGCATGACAAAAGGGCTGGAAGGAAATATTTTCGCCAAGCTGGAGTACCTGAATCCCGGCTTCAGCAAGAAAGATCGACCCGCGTTGCAGATGATACTTGAGGCGGAGCAGGCGGGAGCGCTGTCGTCCGGTCAAACGGTCATAGAGCTCACCAGCGGCAACCAGGGCACCGGCCTTTCCATCGTATGCGCCGTCAAAGGCTATCCGTTCATCGCGGTTATGTCCAAAGGGAATTCGCTGGAAAGGGCGCGCATGATGAGAGCACTCGGCGCGGAAGTCGTGCTGGTAGACCAAGCCCCTGATGGCGTTCCCGGCCAAGTGTCAGGCGAGGACCTCGAACTGGTGGAAGAGGCTACGCGGCGCCTCACAGTCGAGCGCAATGCATTTCGTGCCGATCAGTTCAGGAACCAGGGAAATGTGCACGCGCATGAATATCACACGGCGGAGGAGATGTGGGAACAAGCCGCCGGACAGATTGATGTATTCGTCGATTTCTCAGGCTCCGGCGGCAGCTTCGTGGGCTGTGCCAAAGGGCTTAAGAAGCATAAGGCGGGTATCCGCTGCTATCTGATTGAACCGAAGTCTGCCGCCTATCTGGCTGGCAAGACGGTCAGCAACCAATCTCACAAGATACAGGGCGGCGGCTACAGCATGGAGTTGCCGTTCCTGGAGCGCTCATTGGTGCACGATTATCTGCAAGTTTCTGACGAGGAGGCTATCGATACCACGAGAGAACTTGCCAAGAGAGAAGGCATCTTTGCCGGATTCTCTTCCGGGGCTAATGTCGCCGCCGCTCTGCAGTTGCTCCGGGATCGGGAAAAGGGCGCCAATATCGCGCTCACCATTAATGATTCGGGACTTAAGTACCTCAGCACAGCGCTCTTTTAGCAGGCTGCTGAAAAACTGTTTTCTGAGGGTGTCATCCTGAGCGAAGCGAAGGATCTGCTGTCTGCGCGTGCGGAAAGCAAAGCAGATCCCAAACGCAAAATCGGCTCGACCTCAGGATGACACTGGTCTGAGTTTTTCAGCAGCCGTCTAGACCACATTCGCGGAAGATGCCTCAATCTTTCGTGGTTGAGACTAATCAGCGACGTTCATTGGGGCCCAGCCTGTGCCGCAGGCGCTGGTATTCTCGCGTCCGACGAACCCGGTAAACCATCGGAATCGGAACGAGGCAGCACCGGTCGGGTGCCTTTGTCGGGCGTTTGCTCTTGAATCACTTCGCCTATGTCGAGGACAGCCGCGTCGCGCTTCGGGTTGAATCGTCCTTCCGTAAGGTAAGCCGCCGCCAGACCACCGGCAATCACCGGGTGCAACACGGCCAAGGGCAGTGAAACCTTTTTAGTCTTGAGGACGCTCTCAATGACGCCATCGACGGAGTCGCTGCGGTGAATGCTGCCCGGGACCTGAGGAATCACGAACCTGGTAAGCTCCAGTTCCGGATGGCGCTTGCTGTAGCTGACGAGTGACTTTGCCACCTGTTTCGGCGCCAGCATGCCGGCGTCTGAAATGAAGCTGCGATGCACCGACCCTGGATAATAACGGTTGAGGATAGCGCCGGCAAAGTTCGCGCAATTATGAAAAAAGAGATTGAAATGACTCTTGTTCGGCCGTCGATTGAACTGACGGATCAGAGCATCATCCTGCTGTTCGCCGGTCTCGATTTCAAAGCCGTAGATCTTGCGATCATAGGAGGAGCCGACTAACTGGACCCAATCGCCCTCTGGCATCTGCCCTGCCGGATCATCGGGCGCAAGCGCCAGCAAATGCTTTCGCCGATAGGCGTCGCGGAGGGATCTCACGGCGTTGGCGTCGACGGTTTGCGGGATCTCTTGAACATTGTCAACCGCATAAAGGTATGGAATAAGCGGGATCGCCATCCAGTCGTATCCGGCGATTTTGAAATATCGACTAATCACTACACCTGGTTCTCCCACTTCGCATCGTCGCAACAGCGTCGGCGATGCCGCGCAAACCCGGGTCAGATAAATAGCGGCGTGGCCCGTGGGGTTCAGGTAGCCATATTTGCCGAAAGGCTCTTCCAACAGCAGCGCAGCTCCAGCGTGCGCTTGGACAATTGCACCGAGGATGAAGAAAACAAGAATTCGGAGTCTCATTATTGTGCGTAGCTGAAGATACTACTTTATCGTTAAACCCCAATGAATTCCTACTAGTTTCGGCTTGGTGTGGATTCCTGGCTTTCACCACTTCCAAAACTTTCGCCAACAGACGACAACAATTCTGGCGTTTTCGTGTTGCAATTTCCTGAGAGCTGAGTTAAACCAATTTCGGAAGAAACCTGGGGCCAGCGCCCGGAGTTTCTGGTTGCCAGATGGCAGCCAGATCTCTTCAACGAACCATCTACAAACCACTCTAGCTTCAACGCGAGTTACGCTTCATGCCATATTCCGAAGGCCGTTCCAGACGTTCAATGCTGCTTCTGGCCGGGCTGGCCGTATTCGTATCGACCGCTATTGGCCAGCAGGCCCCCACGTCTTCCGTGGACGTCAACGCGGTAAACGTGGTTGCCACGGTTCACGACAAGCACGGAAACATCATCAATGACCTGTCGCAGAAGGACTTTATCCTGGAGGAAGACGGCCGTCCGCAGGCCATTCGTTCCTTCAGTCGGGAGGTTGATCTTCCGCTCACGGTCGGGCTCTTGATTGACACCAGTTCGAGCCAGCGCCCGGCACTTGAGCCCGAACGATCTGCCAGCGGCCATTTTATCGATCAGGTGCTCCGGGAAAATGATCAGGACAAGGCATTCCTGATCCACTTCGATCGCGAAGTCGAACTGCTTCAGGACCTTACGCCGTCGAAACAGAAGCTGAATGACGCGCTTGACTTGCTCCCACAACAACAGTTCAAAAGGGATGAAGGCGACTCTTCCAACGGAGATGAGTATCCCAGAAGCAGGGGCGCTTCAGGTCGTTCGCTAATAAGCGGCACATTGTTGTACGACTCCGTGTATCTCGCCTCCAACGAACTGATGCTGAAACAGCAAGGTAGTAAGGCCCTCGTCGTTCTTTCCGACGGTGTTGATCGAGGCAGCAAAGTGACGCTGGAGCGGGCAATCGAATCCGCCCAGCGGGCCAACACTATCGTCTACTCGATATTGATTCCTGCCCTGCAGAGCCCCGGCAGTGAAGGCGGGCGGGGACGTGGGATCACTATGGGCGGTCCGATGGGCGGACCCATGGGACGCCGCAGTGGAGGGTATCCTGGCTCTCCGAAGCCTCCGCAAGACCACATCAACGGCAAGAAAATACTGGAGCGTATTTCCATGGAAACCGGCGGTCGCATGTTCGATGTTTCCAAGGAGGCCGCCAGGAACCAGGCGGTGAAGGAAACGATCTATCAGATTTATCAGAAGATCCGGGAAGACCTTCGGAACCAGTACAGCCTCGGCTATGTGCCAGATAGCACTGGCAACCCCTCGGAGTACCGCAAGATCCATGTGACCACGATACAGAAGAACTTTGTGGTGCAAGCCAGAGATGGATACTACCCGGCCAAACAGCTCGCCGTGAAAAAGGACAAAGAGCAGAATTGAACGTGTAGCCGGCGCACACTCACGCTCCGACACTCAATCCAATGCCGCGGGCCAGCAAGCGAGCGTCTTCATCAAAGCCATTGAAACAGCACGCGCGCGTTCTCCGCCGCCGTTTAGATAGCCAGGGCTGGTGATGAAATCGACCGAAGCTACGAATCGCCTGGGATCGTGAGGCATGGCGATCACCACCCGGTTAGCCAGGCTTGCGATGTCATGAGCGCCACCGCTGCCCACCATCCGCAGCTTGGGTTTACGGTAGTCGCCAATCACGGTGCTGTTAAGGTTTCCGTGCCGGTCGACCTGCGCCGCCGAGAGCAGTCCCACATCGATACGTCCAGCCTGAAGATCTCCGAATACGTCCAGACAATCTCCGATCATGGCGGTATCCGCGGTCACGCTCGGACTACCCGTGGAGAGCGGAGCGACTGGGGGATTGGCGTCGATGGCGCCGGATTCGTAAATCAGCACCAGATTCGGTGCGTGCGTCTGCTTGGCAAGCATCGCGGCCAACGAAGGCACGCCGATACCGACGAAACAAGTTTCGTGATCGGCCAGTTCCAAGGCCGTTGCCAGAACCAGGTTTTCCATCTCCGTCTGAGGGCTCATCACCGTGTCTCCACGTGGTCCCCGCTACGCGCGTCTTTACGCGCAGTGGGTTGGACGCGTCTGACCAGGCCAATCCGTTCAAGAACTCCAGCGTCCAGTGAGTTCAGGTAGGCCTCGCGATCGGCAACGTTACGCACATGGCGGTCCAGATAGGCAGATAGCTCGTTCGGGTTCCGGGAGACACGATCGTAGAGGACGAAATGCTCGTCGTCGCGTGTGTAATATCCTTGAACGTAGGAGGGGTGGGCGCCTCCTGGGACGTGACAAACCGCCGCGGTCCGGTGCGCGGGAACAATTGTGCTCTCGGGAGTGGCGCGGATCACCTCCCGCGGAACAATCTCTTCCACCGTGGCGATCACCGCGCGGCTGGCCAAAGCGCCTTCGCGAGTGTCTCCATCGATTCCCCACATCTGCACGTTTCCGTCCTCATCCGCGCGCTGCGCGTGAATGAGCGCAACCTCGGGAAGCAATGCCGGAATCGCGCTGAGGGGCTCGCCCGTGAACGGGCAAGTTATCTTTCGCGCGTCAGCAGAGGCCTTCGGGATGTCGCCGGCCAGCAGCGCCCGGCTCGGCAGAAAGGGCACGCCTAGGCGTGCGGCGTGCAACCGCAGCAGCAGTGTAAAGTTAGTCCATTCCTCGATGCCGATCGAGCCGGCTTCCACCGCGCGGCGAAATGAGTGAGAGATGCCGACCCCCGGATTCCCCAGATAGCCGAAAATCACCTTCGCCACGCACCCGGCCCCAATCAACTGGTCGAAGAGAATATCCGTCCCGGTGCGGCAAAGTGTCAGTCCCTTTCGGCCCTGCCTGATCAACTCGTGGCCGGCCGCGAAGGGAACGCAATGGCCAAACCCGCCAATGAATACAAGTGCGCCATCCGGCACAAACCGCCGGATCGCATCGCCAAGACTGAGCAGCTTACTCATTTTTGTGTTCAGTTCCGCAAATCCAGTGCCTGCGATTTGAAAAGCACTGTTAGTCTAGCAGGCTGATGAAAAACTGTTCTCCGAGGGTGTCATCCTGAGCGTAGCGAAGGATCTGCTGTTCGTGCGTGCTGAAAGCAAAGCAGATCCTTCAGGCACGCGAAATCGGCGCGACCTCAGGATGACACTGACATGAGTTTTCAGCAGCCTGCTAGCAGCTCGACGCCATTGGGGGAAACTCCCGCGCTGACATTCCCATTCGACAACCCTTGCCGGAACCGTCAAAATACTTCGTGGTGAGGCCGAACGATGCCCTTTGTCTGGCTGGTTGAATGCAAAACCTGTCTGCTGCGATTTGCCATCAAGCGGCGCGAACTTGTCCCCGGCAAGAGCACGGACGCGATCGTTCCCGGCATAGACGCCGGCTCCTTCGAATGCCCGCACTGCCACGAATCTCATCACTACTTGACCGACGATTACATTCCCGGCGAAGGCCGCATCGGTCATTGAGTGGTCGACGGTAACGATCTTACCGCTCAGCATCATCGGGTAACGGGCTGCCTTTAGTGGCCAGTTCTTCCAGGATGCGGCGTCTCTCGGCCGGGTCGGTCACATTGCGCAGCACTTCTTCTCTGCGGCGCGCAACTTGATCGAGCCACACACCGTACTCCTCGCCGAATTGGGCTTCGAGCTTCTGCCGGAGCCGGCGCGCGAACGCCGGGCTCACTCCTGACGTGGAGATCGCAATCTGCAAAGCGCCTCGCCGCACGACCGCCGGATAGAAAAAGTCACAGTGCTCGGGATCGTCCACTACATTGCAGAGAACTCCGCGGCGGCGGGCTTCGTCATGAATCCGATGATTGACTGCTGCGGAGGAGGTGGCAGCCACCACCAGGAAAGCGCCATTCAGATCGTCGGGCTCAAAGTGCCGCTGGTGGTAGTCGATCAGTCCCTGCCGAGCCCACTGCTGCACCGTCGGTGTTGCAGTTGGCGCCAGCACTGCAAGCGTGGCCTTGGTGGCTAGCAGGCCCTGGATCTT
The DNA here is from genome assembly GCA_049519595.1 of Candidatus Korobacteraceae bacterium. GTDB lineage: Bacteria > Acidobacteriota > Terriglobia > Terriglobales > Acidobacteriaceae > CAWBRT01. Next base: position 7,327 of record JBEKQP010000320.1, read on the forward strand.
ACCTTCGCCGATTGCTCCGGCGCCGACCACAAGGCACCTGCGTCCAGTCAGGTCCAACATCATGGGAAATAACTGCCGTTGCTCGTTCATGTCGCTCTTCGGTGCCTTTCTGGCGCTAGGTTGGCTCCATCATCCATAGAGGCAGTGCGATCGTCAATGTCGGCGCAGGCCGGGCATCGCTCCAGGCTCCAAGACTACTCTGAAGTGGGCATCTCAGGAGCTGGCGGAGAATCCAGCCCAAGATAGGCAACCGCTCGCGCCAGCGACTCTTTCAGTGGTAGATCGGTATCGATCGTGAGATGCTCGAAGGCGATCGGCTCAAAACTCGCCTGGATGCGCTTGTAAAGCCCGAAACTTCGATTCCGTGCCATGTGTCCGGCGTGTATCAGCCGGCGTTTGGCTACTTCGTCGGAACACACACAATGGAGAATTCGCCACGGAACCACCAGACGCTCGGCCAGCTCGACGACGGCCCGAATCTGGTATCTGCGAGAGAAAGTCCGGCCATCGAGATAAACGTGCAAAGACCGGTTCTTACGCAGCAGATATTCGGCGGCGTTAAGCATCATGGAGCCACAGAGATCATCCTGCTGGCGCGAGTAGTCGGTGTGCGCCGAGCCAAAAACCGCTTGCCG
>JBEKQP010000321.1:0-4808 GCA_049519595.1 Candidatus Korobacteraceae bacterium
GAGAATCGAACTCCGCCTCGGAGATCTGTTCTTGGGCACGTCCCCACTGCTGTTGAGCACGGCTCAGTCGATCTGCGAAACTTTGCAATTCCTGGCGTGCAGCCAGAGACGTGTCGAATCGCTGCAAGTTCTCCTCTGTCCAACGTGGATGAACCTCAGCCATGGATTGGCGAAACACCTCATCAGCGGCTCTCAATTCCCCCTCACGGGCTCGGATATCCTGAGTGGCGCGCTCATAGTCAAGCTGCCCCGCACGAAGCCGGTCGAATAAGTGGCCGTCAAGCGGCGATGGCGGTTCCGAGGCTCGCTCGAAGGCTTCCGCAGCAGTCTTCTCCTCCTGAAGAGCGACCTTCCGGTGCTCGATTTCTGCGGCTTCTATAGCCCGGCCTTCAGCGATTCTTACCTCTGCCTTTCGCAGGTCGGCCTCCATCGCACGAATCGCGTTCTGCATCTCAGTAGAGACTCGGAAACTATCGATACGCTCAGGCGTCCATTCAGGGCTAAGTTTTACAATCGAGCCCGACAGTTCGTGCCTGACGAAATCCAGAGCCTCTTGCAACTCCGGTTTCCTCTTGCGTAACGATACCAACTGATCGCGGCCCTTGAGCAAGCCCTTTATATCGCCTGAAAGTTGAAGAAGTGCGCTGTTTAGTCGGATTTCGGACCGGCGATGCCGTAGCTGAGCCTGCGCCGTCGTCAGTTCAGTTACTTCAGATCGGCGGTTTCGCAGCTGCTCGACCCAAAAGGCCCGCTGTTTCAGACGGTCAATCTCGGCGTCCAATTCGTGTTGCCGTGTCTGAGCGGCCTGCAGTACCAATTCCAGCGACGAAATCTCGCCAGACAACTGCTCGAAAGCGGACAGGTCATTCTCTGTATTGCGGATTTCCTGCTGCAGTTGGTCAAGTCCACCAAGGGCGGTGTTAATCGTGGCCTTCTTGCTCCGCGGTTTGAAGATGCGTGCAAGTCCGTCTTCGAGGTATTCCTCGGCCTTCATCATCAGTTGGTGGTTCACTCCGGTGACAGCACCGTAAATGGCCTCGCGCACAGTACCTTGTTCAAACGCATCATGAAGCTCTTGGAGTTCGTGAAGACTAAATGCAAAGATATTGAAGAACGTCTCGCGCGTGAGGCCGTTCAGCAGGATTTGAAGATCATCTGCGGTCCCAACAGCGCCGTCAGGCATGAGAAGTTGCAGCGAATCGTGACGCTCCACGCGATAGACCCCAGCAGGGGTATGTAGCACGAGACTTCCTCCGTGGGGAGCGCCTGCTTGAAACGGAGGATAGCGATTAGCGCTCGTTCGTTTGTCGGGAAAACCAAAAAACATGAAGCGCAGAAAAGCCAATAGCGTGGATTTGCCGCTTTCGTTGGCGCCGCAAATAACCGACAACTGAGGAGCTAGCTCAAGATGGGCATCGAGAAAAAGCCCGAAGCCATCGATATGGAACGACTCGATCCTCATTCGGAGTCTCCGGCAGAAAGCAGGTCCGCGCAAAGATACTTTGCCTGCAAGACCGTGTCTTGCCAGTCGATCTCTTCGAGGGCCGCACGCAATTTAAGCTTATTGAGGCGCGTGTCTTCCAAGAGGGGTTCCACCGCACGGATACACTGCTCTTGGTCAAGATTGGCACCTCGGAGAAGGTCTCCAAGAAAATCGGGGGCGGTTCCAAGAGAGTCTAGGTCGAGCGGCGGCCGCACAACGAGATTCAGCACTGCCAGATCCACAAAAGGGTTCCACGCAGCCGTAGTTGCACGCACCTCATCTTCAACGTCAGCAATATAACCAGGGCGCCGCAACTCGCGATAGAGGTGAGTACGTCCGCGAACGACGAGGCGGGCAACGGCGGGGCGACCATCAGCAGCCTGCTGTAATCCGAGGCATTCATGGAGAAGCCCCTCAAGCAGTTCGTGTGTGTTGGAGAACGGCTCGGCATCGATGCCAACTGAAAACCAGCGCACAGCATCGGTTTCAACAAACTGAGGCTCGCCAACGACTTCGGCTCCGTCTACCTCAACCAACATGCATCCTCGAGAGCCAAGCTCGCGCAATGATCTTCCTTGCGTGTTACCGGGGTAAACGATCCATGGAGAACGAGAGAGTACCCGCCGCCCGTGGACGTGGCCAAGGGCCCAGTAGTCGAAGCCGGCGTTCGTTAGATCGGTCAACTCGCAGGGGGCATACGCATCATGGCCCGTTTCAGCACCCACATTGCAATGGAGCAGAGCGAGCCGAAACAGCCCTGGGCCCGCTTGGTTGGAGGACGCTGAAAACATTCGAGCCAGATTCCGCGATTCATTCTTTTGAGGATGGCTTATGCCGGTCAAAAGAGCCAAAGGATGCCCGTCTCGGTGAACCTCCCGCGTCTCGACCTCGGGGCCAAAGACGTAGGTATTCGGTGGCGGGGGCAAGGAAGCGGACACGCTGTCCAGTGGGTCGTGGTTCCCGTGGGTGACGAACACCGGAATTGAGTGGTGGTTAAGGCGCTCAAGTCCCTCCCTGAACCGCAACTGTGCACGGAGACTCTTCTGTGAAGCATCGTAGATGTCGCCCACCACCACCAGGAATGCAGCTGACTTTTCGATGCAGATGGAGACAACTCGCTCCCACGCTCGAAAGGTCGCTTCTCGTAGGGTCTCGGCGATCTGCTGCGAATCAACGCGAGTGCAAGCAAAGGGCGTGTCAAGGTGGAGGTCGGCAACGTGGACAAAACAAAAGCGCGCCATGGGTTCACGCAGATTATACCGGCTACATCAAAAGAGCCTGCAATACCTGTTCAGTCGCGCTTCTGCAGAAGTCCGCGATTATGTCCATGTACGGGCGAGAAGCTCGCCAGTCCGCGATTCAGTCGCGCTTCACTGGGCCTTGCGGCCCGTATGAAAAAGTTCCTGAGGCCGCAAATGGATTAAGAACTGTCGCCGAAGTGGTGTCCACCTTTCCGGCAGCGCGCCGGGGCAAGTACTCTCTATTTGTTGCGAGCCGATCGGATGCGTCCTCAACCTGGCTCCAAACATCTTGCAGAACCGCGCAGAGGTGAGCAAAATCCTCCCTCAGCTGGGTCTCCACAGGGACGAAGTCTGAGTCGTCGCGGTGATACATCACTGTGGTCCACAAGAAATACTTCTGCAGCATGTCGCGACGCGGGATCAGGCGCGTCCACGTGCATCTGCCACAGAACTTCGTATTTTGATATGTAGGGTTGTAGCTGCGGCCACCACTCCTTCTCCGTCGGATCCCCTTTTTCCGAAAGCGACACGAGCGATTGCCCCTCAGACTGTTCTTTAGTTGAAGCCGGTTTCTGCACGTCCGTTCTCCTCATCCCCGACGGCTATGATGATTTTACCTGCCTTTTGGCCACACACCGCTTTGACATAGAATCGGCGTGCACGGGGTTTGGCGATGAATCGAATGATGGCAAGTTTGGCCGGACTTAATGAGGGTCTCCGCGTGAAACACATTGCGGCGTCCCCTCTGTTGAAGTGTTCTCTGGAGGACGAGCTAGCGCAAGTCCTCGCACGACCTGCCCTGGAGGGTATTGACCAGATTCCGATCATGGACGACGGACGGATCGTGGCGTTATGGGAGCACTCGCGCGAGTGGAAGCGGCGGCCTTTGGATGATTCCTTGCTCGTCTCTGCGGATGCTCCGCTCTGGCATTTCATCCATACGGTTCATGAGCAACCGTATAGGCTCGTCGTGGAACAGACGCGGATAACAGGGATCGTGACCTGGAGTGACCTGCTCAAGGTCCCGGTGCTTGTGCTCGCCTTCTCGCCCCTGGCGGAGCTGGAACTTGCAATGAACGGCAAGATTCTGGAGCAGTACACGGATGACAGCTGGGTTGGGCTGCTCGACCCGAAAGTCCAGGAAAAGATTTCCTATAGGCGCGGCAAACTCGAAGCGGAGAATCTCACACTGCCGACGATCGAGCTCGCAGACCTGTGGCACAAGGCAAAACTGTTGCGCGGAATCCTCGGGGCGGGCCGGGATTTCGAAGCGGAATTGGCGAAGGTGGTGAAGCTCAGGAACGACGTGGATCACGTCAAAGACATCGTGCGAAGCGACGCGGACCTCAAGGGATTCGTCGAGCATCTTGAGACGACCGAAGCGTGGTTGCACATACTCAAGAGCTCCGAAGCAATAGCGGCTACTGCGGGACCGTAGCGAAGGAAGAGGGAGGAACGGGCACGCAGGCGTGCGTCACCTGCCTTTTGGCGAGATTCGCGTGCGTTAACTACGAGAGTCAGCACGAATGCCCATTAAAGTGATCACAGATCCCAACAGGTACAGAGAGATAAACCCCTCGGGCATAATCAGTCATCCGGTTTAAGCTACGGTAGCTGCCGTTGATTTCCGCAAAGTACTTATCGTACGTGTCGTTTAACAAATTTAATGTTGGCCAGGAACGAATCGTAATCATGAACGTCACGCGCCCCTTGCATTGAGAGTGTTGAGGATGTCGGTTTTCTGCTCAGTGGTAATCGAGTCCATAAGCGACACCGGGATTGTTGAGCTGAGCACTGGCTCGCGGGCCGCCTCCGAAATGTATGCGTCGCGCACCTTACTTGTCATTCCACTGTCCGGCACCGACGCAACAAAATACAGTACCTCGTTAAGAAGCACGCTCTTATCGACCAAGGTACGGTCGGGTACGTGAACCGCAACGGGCAGGCGGTGATTCGGAATACGGGATTACCTGGCACTGATTTTGGTTCTACGATTTATCAGCTTGCGTGCAGTGATTGCGGCGAGGTGTACGGCGCGAACAGCACGGACATTTTTGAGAGGAAGTGTCCAAAGCATCAAAACG
>JBEKQP010000322.1:0-4798 GCA_049519595.1 Candidatus Korobacteraceae bacterium
TCAGCGGCTGCCTGATAGGTTGAGAGGTCGTCCTCGGTTATCTCGAATCGCACCCGCGCAGGGTAGCTGTACCGCGATTGCGGGTCATTGACGGCTACCACCAACACTCCAGCGGCGCCGTACTCAGCAGCAATAGCATCACACAAATCTGTCGTGAAGGTCGCAATCCCACACTGCCGGGGAACGTGGTTCCCGATAACCGCTATACGCACTGGAAGCGTCACAATAACCTCCTGTACTCATTGGTGAGCACCCAAATGTGAATCTCACGCAACGTTCGCGAGAGAACTGCTTCTCGTGAACGGATAAGAGAACAAATGATGGACTGCGCTTTTACTGCAAGACGCAGCGTCGGCTGAATGCTCTGCATTTTTTGCTTCGGTCGCATTCGTGGCGCACGAGGTGCTTACTACGTTAGCGGGTCAGGATGAAGTCGTCTGAGCAAAAACGCTCACGTCGAACGGCGATTCAGCCGTGTATTGGAGAGGCTTGCGCTCACTGCGTAGGCGACTCGGTGAGAAAGAAGGCTGAAAACAATTGAAAGAATTAACCTTATTGGGTTATTGGCTTCGGCAATGACCGGCGCTGCAGTTCTTCCATCGTCGGCGCTTTGGCATCAGCTAAATGTCGCGAGCATCTTCGGCCGTCTGCACGGCTTGGCGCGTTGAGCTAAATTCGAGCACTCCTTCTTCGCGAAACTTCACCCTGCAATTCCCATTTTGGAGTGCGAGCAGTTGTTCTTTTTCGGCAAGTGATCAATTTTGAACATACCGCTTCAATTCGCCCTACTAAAGTTTGCGGCAAAGAGGAGTGTTTCACAAAGGAGATGCGACTATGGATTCCCCCACTGTTTTGTGCATCGACGATCTCCCGCAAGTGCTAGAGCTTCGCAAATCGACTCTTGAATCTCATAATTATTGCGTCAAGATTGCGTCAAGCGGCTACACGGCAATGAAGATATTGGAGGAAACGCCGGTGACCGCGATTCTACTCGAGTACAAAACGGAAGGCATGGACGCGGAAGCCGTGGCCTACCAGATCAAGCAACGGTTTCCGAAGCTACCGATCATATTGCTTTCAGCGTACTCCGAGATGCCAGAGCGGATCCTGTGGCTGGTGGATGAATACGTGATGAAGAGCGAACTACCGGAAGGGCTGTTGCGGATCGTCGAACGAGAGACGCTCCGATACAGGCTCCCACCACGTTCTGTCGAAATGGCCAAGCGTCGCGGTGCAGTAGCGTAATGACGCTGCGTCTTGCCTGTCATGGCATTGATTCCGGGCGGTTTGTCAGCGCAGCATTATCGTGGCTGCCTTTTTTGGGACCCACGGGAGCCGCCGCATCGCAAGTACGTTAGGCCGCGACTTCGCTGGGGTGCGCTACAATTTCCCTACTCGGCGAGACGCTGCACGACTCGGCGAGTCAAACGCCCTTCCTTCCTTGATTCCGCCGTTGCCGTCCCAAAGCTCAGCAGTGGGAAAATGATTAGTGCTGCATATCCTAATTATGTTCAGAATAGAGCAATTGTGAACAGTCGAGCCATGGCGCCCGGTCCTACCATTACTCTGCGGCCGTGAGGCTCAAAATTTGTGCGTCCCGAAGTTCGCTTCTAAGCGACCCTACACGGCCGCCTATTTTCTCGGGCAGATAAGGAACATCCATGAACTCTCCCTACGGTCTTCCCTGTGTTGAAAGTTGTTTCGGTTGCAAGCTACGCTCGGGCAATTATTTCTGCGGCGCCCTTTCCCAAGAATCGCGGGAAACTTTCAACCAGATAAAACATGCCGCGGTTTTTCCTGAAGGCGCTGTCATGTTTGTTCAAGGACAAAGTCCACGGGGAGTTTTTATGCTTTGCCAAGGGCAGGCCAAGCTTTCCACGACTTCGCGTGATGGGAAAACCTTCATCTTGCGGATTGCCAAAGCCGGAGAGGTCCTTGGCTTGGAGGCAGCTGTTACAGGCAAGCCGTATGAATTGACGGCGGAAACGATGCAACCGTGCCAACTGGACTTTGTGAGCCTGAATGACTTCCTTCGATTCCTAAGGGTGCACAGTGATACCTATTTGCACGCCGCTCGGCATATCAGCCGTAACTGTCAGGGCGCATATGATGTGATCCGCTCAATCGGGTTGTCACGCTCAGTCTCTGGGAGGGTCGCGAAATTATTGCTCGCATCGGCGACTGACGGGCGTGTCACGAATGGAGTGGTCCACGCGAAGCTCTCGCTGACCCATGAAGACATTGCTCAGCTCGTGGGCACCAGCCAGGAAACAATAACGCGCACACTATCGGCATTTAGAAAGAAAGACATAGTCGAACTTAAGGGCTCTACCTTGATCATCCACAACAAGCCTGCTTTGGAGCGGATGGTGGCGGCTTAAGCGCTAGGGGCCTCGCGGCGCTTTTCGAGTACGAGCCCTTCGTCGTTTGCTTCGTTTTCGTCATCTTGTGAGGAAAGCCATTTCCGCTAGAAACTAACTCGACCCTATTGAGTCCGAGGTAGCCAACCCAGCAACTCACGACAAAACCGACGTGCGCCACTCCAAGCAATGGCGACGTACCGAAATAAGGCAGTGCTGCAGACATCGCTCAGGCGAGTTAACGACTCCAGCGCTGCAGATTGAATTGGTGGAGGCCATTAGAGCAAAAACGCGATTGGTCTGTTTGCGCACAAAGCCCGTCAGAGGTATATTCTTCGACGGCTTGCAGCGGAGCGGGAGCCTCTCGAGAATTATCTTCAACCGTAATTTGGAGCCAGATTTCCCATAAAGAAGCTGAGCGGCTGGTCAATCTTGCTCAGCTTTCAAAAGCCTAAAGCTGAATACTTGGTACTGGTAGCGCTCTGCATAAGTCGCTGGCGAGAGCTATTCACCTGAAGACGTGCGCCTCCCGTGGCATAGTTTTGCCCCCGGTGCGCTTGCTTACCCATGCCTGTGCGCCGAATTGCATCCTTCGCTCTGCTCCTCGCCTTCACGCTATGCGTGTGCCTTGCCCAAACGCAACCTGACGATCCCGGCGACTCACTTCTCGCCTTTCTCAACCAGTCCATCGACTGGTATCACCGCGTTCTGAGGTCCGGCCAGCTCTCCACCGATTCGGCGGACTCGATTTACACCGCCTACAATCGCAACGCCAGTCTTCAGGTTGTCTCGCTCATCTTCGACTTCGCCCGCATCCAAGCCGAGCAGATACAACTGGACCATCCCCATGACGCCGACATCGTTCAAACCGCAAACTTTTCCCAGCTCCTTGCCAACGCGCAGGACAAGGTTAAGCGGTCCACCGCCGACCTCGGCGTACTTGAACGGCAGGCAGCCAACACCCACGGCAAAAAGCTCCAGACCCTCGACGACCAGATCGCCGAACAGAAGAGCGATTTCGATCTCGCCCAGGCGCGTCTCGAAGCTCTGCAGAGCATGAATGAGTTCACCACCGCCGGAGTTTCAGCCGGACTGCTTGGAAAAATTGACGAACTCGAACGCACTATCTCCGAAGCTCGCACCTCCCGCACTGTTGAGCGGAGCGCACGTCCTTTGCACTCCGAGTCCAACCACAATGAAATCCCGCCGAATGGGACCCCCGGCAGCGTCACCTCCGGCAACCCCGCCGGGAATACGGCAGGCATCAGCAGCGCCAACGGAAGCACGTCTTCAAGTGCTCCCTCTGCCGACTTGGCGCCCTTCAGCCCACTTCCAGTAAACACGCGTGCTGCTGCGGCCGCGCCCACCAAGCAGCCCAGCAATGGCATCATCTCCCTTGTCGGAGATCTGATTTCCCTTAACGGTAAGCTCAACGCCCAGCGTGGTGCCCTGGCCGCCACCGCCCAGCTTCAGCACTCGCTGGTTCGCATTCGCGACCCGCTAACCAATCAACTGCGAGCCATCGATCAGCGTGGTGAAACCCTTTCCGCCCAGTCCCAGTCCAACGACCCAGCCGTGCTGGCTGACCGCAGAAAGCAGATCGACGCTCTTACCGCGGATTTTAAGCACCTCGCCGCCATCGTGCTTCCGCTTGCCAAGGCCAGCATGCTGCTCGAAGCGACCTCCAACAATCTTAACGAGTGGCGCAGCGAGACCAACCGCACCTACTGGATCCAGGCACGCGGGTTGCTGCTGCGCATCGGAGCCCTTTTGCTGGCAATCATCCTGGTTGGCGTCGCCGCCGATTTCTGGCGCCGCACCATCTACCGCTACATTCAGGAGCCGCGCCGCCGTAATCAATTTCTGCTGCTGCGCCGCATCGTGGTCACGGTGGTGATCGCACTCATCCTGATCTTTTCCCTCTCCACCGAGATCGGCTCACTGGTGACGTTTGCCGGATTTCTCACTGCCGGCATCGCCATCGCCCTGCAGAACGTAATCCTCAGCGTTGCCGCCTACTTTTTACTCATTGGGCGCTTCGGAATCCGCGTCGGTGACCGCATCCAGATCGGCGAAGTCACTGGAGACGTATTCGACGTCGGACTTGTCCGCATGCTCCTGGTGGAGCTGGATACCTCGGGCAGCGAAGCCCGAGCCACCGGACGCATCGTCGTCTTTTCCAATTCCGTGGTCTTCCAGCCGTCGTCCAATTTCTTCAAGCAGTTTCCCGGTTCCAACTTTGCCTGGCGACGCATCTCGCTCACCCTTGCCGCCGACGTCGATTACGCTCTCGCTGAGCAGTGCATTTCCACCGCCGTCGCTGGCGTCTACAAAACCTATAAGCCCGAGCTCGAAGAGCAGCATCGCATCCTTGAAAGCTTGCTTACCATTCACATCGCCCGTGCCGAACCGCAAACCCGGCTGCGCCTTAAGGAGGC
>JBEKQP010000323.1:0-4788 GCA_049519595.1 Candidatus Korobacteraceae bacterium
ACGAAAGCCGGAACTTCCCTGTGAGCCCCTATTCCTTCGAGGGCGCCTGCAGACCGCGATGCGCGATGTCCTTGCGATAGTGCATGCCGTCGAAATGGATCTTGCCTACGGCTTCGTAAGCGCGGTCGACCGCCTGCCGCAAGCTCACGCCGCGGGCTGTCACTCCCAGCACGCGACCTCCAGCCGTGTAGAACCGCCCGTCCTTAAAAGTTGTGCCCGCATGGAATACCTTGACACCCGGCACCGCATCCGCCTGATCGATTCCTTCGATCGGCTTGCCCACTTCGTAGCTGCCCGGGTAGCCGCCCGAAGCCAGCACGACGCAGACGGAGGGATCCGGCGACCACTTGTAATTGCCGTCGCTTACGGTGCCATCGATGCTGGCCATGAAGGCATCTATGAGATCGCTGTCCAGGCGCATCAGGCTCGGTTGTGTCTCCGGATCGCCGAAGCGGCAGTTGAATTCCAGCACCATCGGCCCGCGTGCGGTCATCATCAACCCGCAATAAAGCACTCCGGTGTAGGTCATGCCCTCGTCGCGCATGCCGTCAATTACGGGACGGGCGATGTGGTTGACCAGCCAGTCGCGCATGGTGCTGTCCATGATTCTGGAGCACGAATAGGCGCCCATGCCGCCCGTGTTGGGACCGGTGTCGCCATCGCCAACGCGCTTGTGATCCTGGGCCGCCACCAGCGGGGCAATGCGCTCGCCGTCGGTCACTACCAGGAAGGAGAGTTCCTCGCCTTCCAGAAATTCCTCGAGCACAACGCGCCGCCCGGCGTCGCCGAGCATCTTGCCACTCAGCATTTCGGCGGCGGTGGCCGCGGCTTCTTCCCGGGAGGACGCGATCACGACCCCTTTGCCCGCAGCCAAGCCATCGGCCTTGACCACGAGGGGATGGTGAAAGTGGCCAAGGGCGTTCTTGACCTCCTCGTTGGTGGTGCAAACCGCGTAGCGGGCGGTCGGGATGCGGTAGCGCTGCATGAAGGACTTGGCGAAGCTCTTGCTGCCTTCCAGTTGAGCGGCTGCCTGGGTCGGGCCGAAGATCGGGAGTCCCCGGCGGCGAAACTCGTCAACCACGCCGACCATCAACGGCACTTCGGGGCCGACCACGGTCAGCTCCGGGTGAACGCGGTTGGCGGCTTCCATGATGGAATCCAGGCTCTTGAGGTCGCATGGCAGGCAGGTCGCGTCTTGCGAGATGCCGCCGTTTCCCGGCGCGCAGTAAATCTCTTGCACGCGATTGGACTGCATCAGCTTCCATACGAGAGCGTGTTCACGGCCACCGCCGCCAAGTACGAGAATTTTCATGTCGATAGGCTCGCGTGTCAGGGCAAACATCTGTCCCGGTAATGCTCAAAGGGTAGGGTTTCCAGATTCCAGTGTCAAACCTCTTCTTAACTGAATGCGGATGGCGCCAAAGTGAGCATGGCGAGCCGCTGATTAGATCGACACTTCCGTCCAGCCGCGAGAAGTCGTAAACTGTGGTGTTTACCGGTGGGTTGCCGTGGTGTGGGACGGCAACCTTCCGGCCTTAATTCTCTTCTGCATAGGCGATCTCTATGAAAAACTCTTTTGGTAGTCGCTCCCTCCTGCGGGTTGGAAACCGCGAATTCGAAATCTACCGCTTGGATTCCCTGGAAAAGCAGGGCCTGAAGATGGCGCGGCTGCCATATTCGTTGCGCATTCTGCTGGAGAACCTGCTGCGCCGCGAGGACGGTGAGGCGGTTACGGCAGAGATGATACGCTCGCTGGCCGCCTATTCGACGACCAAGATTCCAACTGAGGAAATCGCGTTCATGCCCAGCCGCGTCCTGCTGCAAGACCTGACTGGGGTTCCCGCCATTGTCGATCTGGCGGCCATGCGCGATGCCATGAAGGCGCTGGGCGGCAAAGCCAGCCAGATCAATCCACTGCAGCCGGTGGAGTTGGTGATCGACCACTCGGTGCAGGTGGATGAGTTCGGCACGCCGGAGGCTTTCAAGCTGAACGCCGAGATTGAGTACTCGCGCAACCGCGAGCGCTACGCCTTCCTGCGCTGGGGGCAGAAGGCCTTCGAGAACCTGGCGATCGTTCCGCCTGATACGGGAATCTGCCACCAGGTCAACCTGGAATTCCTGGCGCGGGTAGTATTTGCGTCCAAGGGAGACGGTGGAAAGCAGGTCGCTTACCCAGACACGGTGGTCGGAACCGACTCGCACACCACTATGATCAACAGTCTTGGCGTGCTCGGTTGGGGTGTAGGCGGAATCGAGGCCGAGGCAGCCATGCTGGGGCAGCCGATTTCGATGCTGATCCCGCAAGTGGTAGGCGTGCGCCTGAGCGGCCAACTGCCGGAGGGTTCCACCGCGACCGACCTGGTGCTGACAATTACGCAGATGCTGCGCAAGAAGGGCGTGGTCGGCAAGTTCGTCGAGTACTTTGGCCCCGGACTGCCCAGCCTGCCGGTGGCCGACCGGGCGGTGATCGCGAACATGTCGCCCGAGTACGGTTCCACCTGCGGAATCTTCCCGGTGGACGAAGAGACGCTTCGTTACCTGCGGCTATCCGGACGCTCCGACGATCAAGTCAAACTGGTGGAGAGCTATTGCAAGGAACAGGGCCTGTTCCACACCGCGGCGACACCGGAAGCCGAGTACTCCGACATGGTGAGTCTCGATCTGGCGACGGTCGAACCCAGCATCGCCGGCCCCAAGCGTCCGCAGGACCGCGTGCCGCTCAGCCGGGCTGCTACGGCCTTCCGCGAGGCGCTACCTTCGCTGGTCAAGCCCGGAACCGTGCTTCCACCGGCCTCCGAAAAAGGTGCTGACGGCGATGGATTACACCACGGCAGCGTGGTGATTGCCGCCATCACGAGCTGCACCAATACTTCCAACCCAGCCTTGATGATGGCCGCCGGGCTGGTCGCGAAGAAAGCCGTCGAACGCGGACTTCAGGTTCCGTCGTGGGTGAAAACTTCACTCGCTCCCGGATCGCTGGTGGTAACCGAGTACCTGAACAAAGCCGGACTGACACCATATCTCGACAAGCTGCGTTTCAATCTCGTCGGATATGGCTGCACCACCTGTATCGGCAACTCCGGTCCGCTGCCCAAGGAGGTTTCCGACGCGATCGGCAAAGATGACCTGGTGGTGGCCGCCGTGCTCTCCGGGAACCGCAACTTCGAAGGCCGCATTCACTCCGAGGTGCGCGCCAATTATCTGATGGCCCCGCCGCTGGTGGTGGCCTTTGCCCTGGCGGGACACGCCGATTGGGATGTCCACAAGGAACCGCTGGGCAGCGGCTCCGACGGCAAGCCGGTTTACCTGAAGGATATTTGGCCTACGCAGAAGGAAGTCGACGATGCCATGAAGTCGGTTTCCGCCCAGATGTTCCGCGAAACGTACAGCGAAGTGTTCAAGGGAACCGCGCAGTGGCAGGCCCTGCCGGTGCCGGAAGGCGATACCTATGCGTGGGATGCCGCGAGCACCTACGTTCAGAATCCGCCTTACTTCGAAGGGATGAAGCTGAATCCGCCGGAGGTCACGGACATCAAGGGCGCGCGGGTGCTGGCCGTGCTTGGCGATAGCATTACAACCGACCACATTTCCCCGGCCGGCAGCTTTAAGGTCGACAGTCCGGCGGGAAAATACCTGACCGAGCACGGTGTGCAGAAAGCGGATTTCAACACCTATGGTGCGCGCCGCGGCAACCACCAGGTGATGATGCGCGGAACCTTCGCCAACACTCGGTTGAAGAACAAACTGATTCCGCAGAAGGAAGGCGCGTTTACCCGCCACCTGCCCGACGGCAAGGAGACGACTATCTTCGAAGCCGCCGAACAGTATCGCCAGGAGAAAGTTCCGGTGGTGATTCTGGCCGGCAAGGAGTACGGTTCGGGTTCGTCGCGCGACTGGGCGGCCAAGGGCCCGCTGCTGCTGGGCGTGCGGGCGGTGATCGTCGAGAGTTTCGAGCGCATTCACCGCTCGAATTTGGTCGGAATGGGCATTCTGCCGCTTCAATTCCCGGCTGGCAAAAACGCGGAGACGCTCGGACTTACCGGCGAAGAGGTTTTTGAGATCACGGGTGTCAAACATCTCATCGACAACTTCAAACCGGGTCAGCATCTCAAAGTGAAGGCCACGGGCAAGAAAGGCACGGTGGAGTTCGAGGCGCTGGTGCGCATCGATACGCCGCAGGAGGCGCAGTACTACCGTCACGGCGGAATCTTGCAGTACGTCATCCGGCAATTGCTGCAAGCGAAACAAAAGCCGGCCACGGCAGTTTAGGCTGCGTCACATTGGTCGTTTCTCGTTTTTCGGGTGCCCCATTCAAGCGAAAGCTTGGGTGGGGCTTTCGTTTTAACATCAGAGCAAAGCGCGCGAACTCAGGAGACTCTTGCGAATAAATTCTGTGAGAACTTCAACTACCCCGCCCCTCGCTTCGCTAGAACGGGGCACCCGGCTAACTAGTGAGCAGGCGATTTATCAACATTACAGTCTGCCATTATGGGAAACGACTCTGCGGCACTGGATAAGCAAATGGAGAGCGGGCTGCGGCTATCGACTATCGCGCCAGACTAGGTACACGCCAGTGGCAACAACGATAGCGAGCGATTAAGGCGCTCGTCTCACCAAATAAAACCGCGAACCTTGCGGCTCGCCGTTCACCGTAATAGTTAGCAAAAGTCGTCTATGCGGCTTTTTGATCCAGGTTTTTCAGAACTTCGATAGCGCGCCGCAACTGCTCGTCTTTCTGCGGTTTCTTGGGAGTCTCAACCTGGGGTTGGTCCTGCTGTTCATCGTCGG
>JBEKQP010000324.1:0-4764 GCA_049519595.1 Candidatus Korobacteraceae bacterium
GCGCCGCCTTGGTAGTCGGCGCTGTTGTAGTGATAAAAGGGAGAAACCGTAAGCAGCATGGTTGGATCGAAGGTGTGGACCCAGGAGAAAGCGACGTAACTATCGCGCTCATGCTCGCCGTCACGTAGACCGTAACTTGGCGACTCCCCCGCCGCCACCAACTGCTGATTTCCAATTGAGTTGGGATTAGGGTCGTAGGGAATCTGGTAATAATCTTGCCGCAACGAGGTAACCAGCCGAAATTGATTCCTGGGATCGGGATTGAATATGAAGGACGCAAATCCCCCATAGCCGTTCTCCGCATCGTGAAATACTTGCCCAATCGGGGTCTGCAGTCCGTAATTGCTCCGATTTCCGTTTAAGCTCGCATAATAGGCAAAGCGCTCGGTATGACTTCCGAAATTGATCTGATCGTTGGTTTGATACCAGTTCCCGAAACTTGTGACCAGTTCCGCCTCATTGTTCCGCTCGAAGCCTGTTCGCGGCACGACGTTGAAGATTCCGTACGTACGGTCTCCGTAAGCGGCCTCGTAGCTGCCTCTTTGAATCTCGAGATAATCAATGTCCTTTGGGTCAATCACCGGGCCCAGATTGGCGGCGATATTCGTGTTGGGTATGGGAACGCCGTCAATCAGCCAGTCAACCTGGTGGCCTCCTAACATATGCAACATGTCATGGGTCACGTAGGCAGCCGGCACGTAATCGGTGATCATTTGAAGGGCGTTGGTGCGGGCGGCGCCGGGCGTCTCCGCGATATCCGCGCGCGTCACCAGCGTCGTTGGCGTCACGGACTCGACGTTCGCCACGTTTTCCGGTGCTTCTTCAGAGACCGTTACGGTCTGGTTTACCGTAGCAATCTTAAGTTGAAAGTGGAAGATCGGCGAGGAATTTGAGACCACTGTCACCGTTTGCTGATCGTCCACAAAGCCGCTCTTCGTCACCGTCACCAGGTAATCGCCCACCGGCACCGCTGTAAACAAAAACGTGCCATCCTGGTCTGTTTGCATCGTCTGAGTCCAGTCGGAGGTCGCCGACTTGAGTTTCACAAAGGAGTCGGCAACCGGTCGGTGCTGCGGATCGTGTATGACACCTCGGACGGAACCGAAAACGGTGCCGTGCGCCGAGGCTGCCAATAGAAGCGTGGCGACTAGAAAAAAATTGCGCAGATAAGACAAGCGCTCCTCCGCAATCGACTGTTCCAGAGTATCGGATGGTACTAAGTAGGACCTTAATCCATAAGATTCTAATATCTCCACCCAAACCTAATTTCGCAATCGCAAAATGTTTGCCGAGGGTTTTGCAAGGGCAACGCATCTCTAAGTCTGAGTGATGGCATCTTAGCCCCCAGAGTTGCTGGGTAGAGCTGCGCGTGCGCAGCACGGCAGGAAGAGAGCACAGCCCGGCCCATCAAGGAGTCTTACCCCGAGTGAAACGTCTGGTAAGAGCGGCGCAGGTCCCAACCGTTGCATTTTGCGCGATCAGCATCTCTCCAACTCAACTCCACGCGAAAATCGTGCTTGTCAGTCTCAACGCGGTTGCACCAGTCGCGTTTTGCGTGTTTAACTAGAAATGCCTATATGCGTCGATGTCGGTAAACCCGATCCCCTTCTGAGCGACGCCGGTTCCCTGCATTCTCTCAACCTTCAATCGCAGCCCCTTAGGGCTAGCCATATTCTATTTTGGAGATGAAACATGAACATTGCTGCAAGTGTTATCGAGCTTATCGGACGCACTCCGCTCGTTCAACTGAACCGGGTAACGGAAGGCTCTCACGCAAGAGTCGTCGCTAAGCTGGAAAGCGCCAACCCAGCTAATAGCGTAAAAGACCGCATCGGCTACGCCATGATCGAAACCGCCGAGCGCGAAGGCAAAATAAAGCCTGGCAAGACTGTGTTGATCGAGCCAACCAGCGGCAACACGGGCATTGCGCTGGCCTTCGTCGCCGCAGTCAAGGGATACAGACTCATTCTCACCATGCCGGAGACGATGAGCCTTGAACGCCGCGTTCTGTTGCGCGCCTTCGGTGCCGAGCTCGTGCTCACCCCCGGCCCGAGCGGCATGAAAGGAGCCATGGCGAAGGCCGAGGAAATCTTAAGTCAAACGCCAAATGGCTACATACTGCAACAGTTCGAGAATCCGGCAAACCCGAAAATCCACTTTGAAACCACGGGCCCAGAAATCTGGAACGACACCGACGGAAAGGTGGACATTCTCGTCTCCGGCATCGGAACCGGCGGTACGCTGACTGGGGTCAGCGAATACATCAAAGCCAGGAAACCCGGGTTCAAGGCCATCGCCGTCGAACCGACCGACAGCCCCGTGCTCTCCGGCGGCAAACCGGGACCGCATAAGATCCAAGGTATCGGTGCCGGTTTTATCCCCAAGGTTCTCAAGACAGACCTCATCGACGAAATCGTCCAGGTCACCAACGACGAGGCTATCGCGATTGCCAGACGCCTGCCGCTGGAAGAAGGTTTGCTAGTCGGCATCTCTTCGGGCGCGGCAGTGAGCGCGGCGATAAAGGTTGCGCAGCGTCCGGAGAACGCAGGCAAGCTGATCGTGGTGGTCCTTCCGGATTTCGGCGAACGTTACCTCACTTCCGTGCTGTTCGATCAGCTACGGCAGGAAGTTCAACAGCTGCAGACATCTCCGATCGCGGAAGTCGCACCGGTCGCCGCCAAAAACTAGATCGGCTCCGGAGTTAGGGAAAGCTCTGAACAAGTAAAGGGTTTGAAGGGTACGGGCTTCAGCCCGTACGTAAGACCAGCAAAACTTATGAGGCTTTAGCCTCTGAGGACCCTGAGTTCTTCTAGCAAGACTTGTTCAGAGTTTCCTTGGCGTCTCCCGAGCTTTTGCAGTTGGACCTGCTCGCACGATTCGTGGCTCCTGGGGCGCAAAGCACATCGAGCCGCGAGTCGGCGAGCGTGGTCTGTTCCGTCGACGATCTGGGCTATGGCTCCATCATCTCCGCATCTTCGGAGATGATGTGCACCTCAACTTCATCTCCCGCGGAAAACGAGCTGCGCTCGGCCGGCAGCACGGCCCATCCGTCGGCCATGAGCATGGTCTTCAAGATGCCTGTATTCTGATCGCCCGAGCTGTACGCTAGAAGCTTTCCGCCCACGGACTCAAGTCTGACTCGCAGGAATTTGATTTTGCCGGGCTTCTTCCGCGTTTCTTCTTGCAAAATTGCACGCACCAGAGGCTTCAGCACCCGCCGGTGCCCCATCATTTTCAAGAGCGCGGGCTTGACGAACTCTTCAAAGGTAATCATCGACGCGACGGGATTTCCGGGCAGGCAAAAGATTGGCTTCCCATCTCTGAGACCGAAGCAGGTTGGTGCTCCAGGCCCTATGTCGACCCGGCGGAAAAGCTGCTTCATGCCTAGCTCGGCGAGTACTTCCCTCACCAAATCGCGTTCGCCGGCGGATACTCCTGCTGAAGTAATGAAGGCGTCCGCCTTGAGCCCCTCCGACATTTTTTGCATGTGGCTGGCACGGTTGTCGCGAGCAATCCCGAGAATCGCCGGTATCGCGCCACATGCAAGCACGCCGGCAGCTAACGCCATTCCGTTGCTGTCAACAACCTTGCCCAGGGCCAGCGGTTCTCCGGCTTCCAGCAGTTCATCCCCCGTTGAAAGAATGGCGACCGTGGGTTTGCGATGCACCGATACCAGCGCCCTGCCGCATGACGCCAGCATACTGATCTCCGCCGAACGGATGACTCTGCCCGACGGGATGACGGTTTCTCCGCAGCGGACATCCTCGCCCGCAAAGCGAATGTGCTGGCCCCGAACCACGGGCGCCCCAATGCGAACCTGGTTGCCGAGTTCCTCAGCGTCCTCGAAGGGCACTACGGTATCGCTACCCTGCGGAATCGGCGCTCCTGTCATGATCTTCATCGCACAGCCCGCATCGACCGGACTAGTCGCCACCGCTCCGGCAGGCACAAAGCCGGTAATCCGCAGGCTGGCCGGTTGCTGGCAATCCGCCCAGCGGACAGCATAGCCATCCATGGCCGCGTTGTCGCATGAGGGCAGGTTCCACGGCGCTACAACGTCCTCGGCGGTCACTCGCCCGAGAGACTCCAACAGTCCGACACTTTCGGACGGCAACTGCCTAATGCGGTCCAGAATTATGCGGCGGGCTTCTTCAAAGCTTGGCATAACTGTATCCGTCCAAGTCGCGGCTCGGCGCCTTCCCGTTGCCCTCGACCATGCTTTCCACCCTGCCATCGAGCAGCCGGATCACCCTGCCCTCGGTCCTCTGCGCAAACTGCTCATTGTGGCTCGACATCACAATCGTTGTCCCCTGGCCGGAAAGTGAGAGCACAAGTGTTTCAATAATTTGCGCGCTCTCCTTGTCCACATGGGACAAAGGTTCGTCGAGCAGCAACACCTCTGGCTTGCACGCCAACGCCCTAGCCAGGGCAACGCGGCGGGCTTCGCCCCCGGATAAATGCCTGGCATCTCTCGATTCAAACCCATCAAGTCCGACCATCGCCAGCGACTCATTCACTGCTCGGCGCACATCTTCCTTCGTCGTCATGCCGCGAGCCCTAGGCCCAAATGCGACATTCGCGGACACGGTGCCGGAAAACAAAAACGAATGCTGATGGAGCAGCGTCACTCGTTTCCGTAAACTGGCAAGCTGTTTTCTCTGCCAGTCGACCTGAGTTCCGGCAAACACGACCTCGCCATCGCTGGGCTTCATCAGGAAAGCCAGAATGTTCAACAGCGTGCTTTTGCCCGAGCCATTCGGTCCG
>JBEKQP010000325.1:0-4756 GCA_049519595.1 Candidatus Korobacteraceae bacterium
GTCTCGTACTCCACGTGCGCCGTCGCAATCGTGATGCCGCGCTCGCGCTCTTCTGGGGCGTTGTCGATCGAGTCGAACGAACGAAACTGGTTTTTCGGGTTGTGCTTCTGCAATACCTTGGTAATTGCTGCGGTCAAAGTCGTCTTGCCGTGATCGATGTGCCCAATCGTCCCAACGTTCACGTGCGGCTTGGTACGATCAAATTTTTCCTTCGCCATGCGTCTCAGTTCCTTCCGTTAGACTTTTTCACTCGCCTCAGTAGTAGGCGTAAATTCTGAAATACCTTTGCCGCAGTTCCAGCGGCACGGCTTCGACCAGCCTGAGATAGCGCTCGCGCGTCAATCCCTGGTCCGATACCGGCAGGGCCGCGTACAGCTTTTCGGCTTCCTTGCCCAGCAATCCGCGCTTGAGGATTCCTTCGTAGTTGCGAACCCGCAGCCCGGACTTGCTCACCCGGGTTAGAAAGACTTCCACATCCCGGGAGTCGAATGCAGAGTCGATCCGCGCATGAAGCTGCGCGTATCCCTGCTCGTCCCGGACCGCAATCGCTGCCTGCTCAAACATCGTTTTCTGCCCTCAATCAGCTCATTTTCAACCCTGCGGCGCAGATCCAATTCCTGGAGCGGGAGACGAGGATCGAACTCGCGACCAACAGCTTGGAAGGCTGTGACTCTACCACTGAGTTACTCCCGCCGAAAAACCAGGGAATAGGGAATAGTGATCAGGGAACAGAAGGCTCTTGCCCTTCTATCGCCAGACTCTCAATGGCGCCTTCTGTTCCCTGTTCCCTACTGCCCGATCCCTGTACTTCTGGAGCTGATGACCAGGATTGAACTGGTGACCTCTCCCTTACCAAGGGAGTGCTCTACCAACTGAGCTACATCAGCCCTCTAAATTCAGCTCCCAGCTTCTAGCTGCTAGCTCCTAGCTTGTCCCGTCAGGCGCGAGCCTCATTCCGCTCGTTCCATCAATGCAAAAGCTAGCGGCTAGTAGCTAGAAGCTAGTAGCTGTCTTTCTTCTCCCCGTTGCGGCGAATCCGATCCGCCGAACGGGCCAAAAACGTACGCAATGCCAACCCGCCGATGATGATCAGTGGAATCCACCGTATCTCCACCGGCCTGCTCATCACCAGAACCTTGCCTGCGTCCATGGTGAACCACACCAGCACGGCCAATGCCAAATACAACAACAACGCCACCGGAAACCGCTTGTCCAGATCGTCGCCCGTCCGTTTCAGAGCTGTCCGATCTGTCATCCCGCACCCGCCAACCGCTGCTCCTGCCCGTGCCGAAGCTGAAAGCCAGGAGCCGCACTACTCAATTCATGGTGCACAGGGGAGGATTCGAACCTCCGTAGCTCCAAGGAGCGGCAGATTTACAGTCTGCTGCCATTAACCGCTCGGCCACCTGTGCCCAGACACCCCAGCGGCAAAAACCACCGCCAGGAATCCTGCCAAACTCTCTCACGCCCTGCCGCGTTTCAGTCCGCTTCAGCGCATTACCCCTCACCCGGAAAGCCTCCGGCATTTCGGAGCATGCACCTCTGTGGGATCACCGCGGAGGACAGGCCGGCGCAGCCAAAAAACCAGAAAAAAACCTTCGAGCGCCCGACCATTCGTGCTGCTTCACTTCCTGATGCTTCCAATGCCGAAACCCGGTCTCGAAAGTGGAGCTGGCGAAGGGATTTGAACCCCCGACCCTCTGATTACAAATCAGATGCTCTACCAGCTGAGCTACGCCAGCCCTTCCCACCGGAAACCGCCCCGGGCATCTTCTCTTGATCCCGCAGCCGCGCACGGACACACTCCCGCTCCGGGCGTACCACGGCACAAAAATCAAGGTTAGCACACACGGTGCGGTGGAGCAAGAAAGGCAGGGACCAGGGAACAGGGATCAGGGATTAGGAAAACCTTCGCGGCACGTGCATGGCTCTCCCCGGTCCCTCCGCCGCGGCGGACGAGGGATTTCCACCCCACGGAGGAAGACCTGTCCGCGGGGACCCCGGGGACCGGGGGCACTCGGTAAACGGGGGCAAAGCAGGGATCAAGGGAAGAAGGGAGCGGGGGACCAAGAATGCAAGGGAGCGTGGAAAGAAGGGATTCGGGAGACCGGGGACCAACTTTCAGCGAGTTGGCGTCCGCTTGCGCGGACGTGGCCAGTTGGCAGGTTGGCGGCAAGGCCCTGCTTTCCAGGCAGAAGGTGAGAGTTGACTTTCGAGGCTGGTCACCCGTTGTCTTGGATGTCTTGTTCCCTTGGTATCTTGGACCCTCTCGTTTTTTGGTGTTTTCGGGTTTGCATATAAATAGAGCTGAATGGGGCAGAATTGTGACATAAGGGTCTTAAAAGGGCCTTAAATGGTGCAAAAAGTGACGAAAAAGGCACAAAAAACGCAGCTCAAGACGCTGAAATCGCTGCAGAGATTCCTGCTGAGAAACGGGGATGCGGTGACGACGCGGCGGTTGAGCCCGGAGCGACCAGAGTTGCGGGAGCGGCTGGACGAGGCGCTGCTGGCGTTCCGAGTGGCGCGGGATGTGACACCGGCGGACGACACGAAGAGCTGGCTTCGGGCGGTGCGGCAGGCGACGGGGGTTCCGGTGTACGTGATGGCGGATCGGCTGGGGGTGACGAAGCACGAGATTTTCCGGCTGGAGAAGTCGGAGTGGGAGTCGCGGATTGTGCTGGCGAATCTGCGGCGTGCGGCCTTGGCGCTGGGATGCGAGCTGGTGTACGCTCTTGTTCCGCAGAAGGTGACACTGGCGGAGCTGGCCGCAGGGGAAAAGGGAGCGCAGGAGGAGGCGCGCGCGGCCGTACGGCAAGAGGCGGAACAGGGGCTGGTGGAGACGGCGGCATGGGTGGGCTTGCGCAGGGAGGCGCTGCTGGAATTCAGGAGGGCGCTGCGGCGGGAGGGGATGAGAACACAGTGATCAGTGGTCAGTTGTCAGTTGTCAGGAAGGGCAGGGACTTGGGATTGGGGATGAGAGAGGACGGTGTGCGGAGGGACAGGAAGGCTAGTGTTCCGGGACGGAGGTCGCCCAGGCGCGCGGTGGTCGGGGAGGCGCGGGAGCGGGAGCTGGAGTTGCGCTTGAAGAGGAAGGAGGGGCGACTGAGGGAGCTGGAGCCGGAGGCCATTTTGAAGCTGATGAGCGAGCGGGCGTTGCAAGGCGATTGCCCGGTAATTCGGCTGATGACAAAGATTGCCTGGAACATACCGGAGGAGCGGCATTGGCGCCCGGCGAAGCCGAAGGAGAAGAAGCGGCTCACGCTTAGCCCAGAGGCCCGGCGGATTCTGATGGGGCCGTATTGGAGACAGTAATCAGTGGTCGGTGATGAGGGGTCAGGGAACAGGGAACAGGGAACAGGGAACAGGGAACATTTAAGACGGTGATTCATGCTTGGCGGTTATGAGTGAAGACTTCGAGTTTTCTGGCCGGATGCGGGTGCTTTGATTTGTTCGATCGCCGCGAGGAGGCGCCTGCACCCCACGAACCAGACCTGTTCGTGGGGGCCCCGGATTTAGGACACCCGACACTTCGCGGTCCCTCCGCCGCGGCGGACGAGGGACCGGGGACACCCGGCGCTCTGGATGACAGTACATTTTGAGGGCTCGAGATGGCTGGCGCTGTTTGGTTGTTGGTGTGATCGGGGAACGGCACAGGCGGTTTTAACGGGCATTGATGTTGACGATTTACCTTGACAGAAGAGACGGGACAAGAGAAACCTGATTTATTCCCGATGTTCTTTCCCGAAGGACGACCCATGACTCCGAAAAGATTCCTTTCCATCCTGGCTCTCTTCCTGGCCGTCGCCTCCGCCGTTGCATCCATCCCTTCGAGCGCCCAGGGCGCACCTC
This sequence comes from Candidatus Korobacteraceae bacterium, assembly GCA_049519595.1. Classification (GTDB taxonomy): domain Bacteria; phylum Acidobacteriota; class Terriglobia; order Terriglobales; family Acidobacteriaceae; genus CAWBRT01. The sequence goes on from JBEKQP010000325.1 coordinate 3,850, forward strand.
CGCGCCGGCCGCGCATCGCGGTGTTGGACTTTGACTACGGCACCGTGCAGAGCTACTCCTCAGCCATGTTCGGCAGCAATGTGGACGTGGGCAAGGGCATCGCCGACCTTCTTGTCACCGACCTGGTGAAGGACGGCACTTTCTCGATCATCGAGCGCAAAGCCCTCGACAAGCTCATGACCGAGCAGAACTTTTCCAACTCAAACCGCGCCGACCCCACCAGCGCAGCCAAGCTCGGCAAACTGCTGGGAGTGGATGCAATCCTCATCGGCAGCATTACCGAGTTCGGCAATGAGACCAAGAAGACCGGGCTCGGCGGCGCCGGCGGAAACTGGGGCGGCTTTGGCCTGGGCGGTTTAAGCCATTCCAACTCCAAGGCAAACGTCGGCATTGACGCCCGCCTTGTGAACGTGGACACGGGCGAGATTTTGGCTGTGGCTGAGGGCAAAGGCCAGTCAAGCCGCTCCAGCACCTCAATGCTTGGCGGTGGCGGCAGCTGGCACGGCTTTGGCGGCGGCAACGCCGACTTCGGCTCCAGCGACTTTCAGAACACCATCATCGGCGAAGCCACGAAGGCTGCCGTCGACCAGCTTACCGCTGGCCTGGTCGCGGACTCCGGCAAGGTCGCCGTCCGCACCATCACCGTCGAGGGACTTGTGGCCGCGGTCGATGGCGGCCAGATCATCCTCAACGTGGGCGCCAGGGCAGGCGTGAAGGTGGGTGACCAGCTCCAGGTATTGCGCGTTGGCCGCGAGATCAAGGATCCGGCCACGGGCGCTGTTATTCGCCGTCTGACCACGGCCATCGGCACGGTTCGCGCCACCGACGTGGATGACTCGTCCGCCGTCTGCACCCCTGTCGCCGGCACTGACTTCAAAGTGGGCGACATGGTGAAGTCCGTAACGCA
>JBEKQP010000326.1:0-4752 GCA_049519595.1 Candidatus Korobacteraceae bacterium
TCCTTCGGTCGCGCGAAACCGGCGCAACCTCAGGATGACACTGCTACGAGCTCTTCAGCAGCCTCTGAAACTATGCCCCAGTATATAGGTTCAACGCCGATCGCAATCCTACGCCACCGGCTTTGTGGTGCGTCGGTTAGCCATGAAAAAGGCCAGCCCGAACATGATCGCGGTGAACCCGGCCAGAATTGCAAGACTGATGCCGATCGAAAAATCCGTGACCGTGCCGGGAAAGAGCAGGGCGCGTAATACTTCCGTCCCATAGGTCAGGGGGTTAATGCGCATCAACACGCGAATCCAGAGTGAAGCTCCGCTCAGCGGAAACAGCGAGCCGGAAAGCAGCCAGAGCGGAATCAGGAACAGATTGACTATGGCATGGAAGCCGGAGGTGGAATCCATTGGCCAGGCAATCACGAAGCCGAGCGCGGTGAGCGAAAACGCCACCAGAAAGATGTCAAGCGTCACGAGCAGAAACTGCACTATGCCAATGTGGACGCCCACCAGAGGCGCGAACACCAGGAAAAACAATCCCTGCAAGGTCGCGAGCGTTGTGCCGCCCATAACTTTTCCCAGCACAATCACCGAACGGTGAACCGGCGCCACCAGCACGGAAAGCAGAAAGCCTTCCTTGCGATCTTCAATGAGCGACATCATAGCGAAGATCGAGGTGAACAGCACAATCATGATGAGGGCGCCCGGGAAAAAGAATTCCAGGTAGTGCTGGCTTGATCCACCATTGCGGAACGAGGTGCCGAAGCCGGAGCCGATCACGATCCAGAACAACAGCGGCGAGGCGATTACTCCGACCACGCGGCTCAGATTCCGGTAGAAGCGCACAATCTCGCGCTGCCATAGCGAAAAGGCCGGGATGAAGCTGAAAGATGTGGATTCGTTCGCGTGCGCCGGAATGACGGTCGTCTGTGTTACCACGATTACTCCCCTTGGCCCCTTCTACGTACCTGGCCTTGCCCCAAACACTGGGATTCCGAGTTCCTTCGCTTCGCTCAGGATTTCGGCAGGCGGCTCAGACGCCGCCTCAACGCCTCAACTTTTTGACCTGTTTAGCCGCTTCCACTTGCTTGTTCTCTTCGTCTTCGTTCCAGAAGCGATGGCCGGTGCGGCGAATGAACACATCTTCCAGCGTCGGTTTGCTGACGGAAATCGCGGTAATCTCGCCTGGAAAAGCCTCGACAACTTCGGGAACGAAGCGGTGCCCTGCCTCGCGCTCAATGCGGACCTGATTATCCAGCACAGTCGTCGCTACCGCGAAGCGCGTGCCGATGCGGGTGGCCAGTGCTTCCGGGGTGGAGGTATCCAGCAGAATGACGTCGCCGCCGATCTCCTGCTTCAGCTCGGCCGGCGTGCCCAGCGCAACCAGATTTCCGTGACTGAGAATTGCCAACCGGTCGCAACGCTCGGCCTCTTCCATCAGGTGCGTGGTCACGATAATCGTCACCCGCTCCTGATCGCGCAGGGTTTGTAGATACTGCCACAGGTCTCGCCGCGCACCCGGATCAAGCCCGGTCGTCGGTTCATCGAGCAGCAGTACCGATGGCCGATGCAACAAGCCCTTCGCAAGCTCCAAGCGGCGCTGCATGCCGCCGGAGAATGTCTCAACTCGATCCTTGGCGCGCTCCGCCAAGCCTACGCGGTGCAGCATCTCGTTGACGCGCTGCTTGAGCGTCGTGCCGCGCAATCCGTAGAGATGCCCAATATGCCGCAGGTTCTCTTCGGCCGAGAGTTTGCCGTCGACGCTCTGCGCCTGAAAGACGACGCCGATGTGGCGGCGAACTCCGGCGGGATCAGTAGCCGCATCGTGGCCCATGATGCTGGCATGTCCCGACGAAGGCAACATCAGCGTCGAGAGAATGCGGAACATCGTGGTCTTTCCGCTGCCGTTGGGTCCAAGCAGCCCGAAAATCTCCGCCGGATAGACCTCGAACGACACCCCATTCAGCGCGGCCCGGCCGTCGTAGGCGTGACGCAGTTGCTGCACGCTGATTAACGGTTCAGCTCCGGAGGTTCGTTCCAACACGCCGATTTCGCTTGAGCCTGTTGACATTCTCATGATCGCCGGTTTTGCCAAGTACCTGTTCTTACTTACCTGTTCTTACTTACCTGTTTTTACTTAATAGTTGATGCTGTTGATCATCATCAGCGCAAACAGCAGAGGCAAGTAGAGCACCGTTGCCTGCAGCAGTTGGCGCGCCATCACCTTGGCGCGCGGCTGCGAGGGCGCGAGCTTTTCCTTCCAGATGCGCAGGCAAAAGTAGAACTGCGCAATACCGAGCACCACCGCGCCAAGAAAGTACCCGCGCCCGGAAATGCCCATCAGAAACGGCGCAACCGTCACGGGGATTAATGCGAGCCCATAGACGAGAATCGTCTGTGCGGTGGAGACGCCGGAACGCTCAACCACGGGAAGCATGCGAATTCCCGCACGTTCATAGTCATCGCGATAGAGCAACGCAATCGAGTGGAAGTGCGGAAACTGCCAGAAGAACACGATCGCAAAGAGAACAAACGCCTCCCATTCGAGTCGACCGCGAATCGCCGTCCAACCCAGCGCCGGCGGCATTGCGCCGGGAAATGCCCCGACGAAGGTGCACAACGGCGTGACCTTCTTGAGCGGCGTGTAGGCGACCAAATAGACGAAAGAGGTCAGCAAGGTTAGCCCCGCGGTGAGCAAGTTGGTCGCAATCGCGAGATAGACGAGGCCTCCGAAAATCATCGCCAGCGAAACGATCGTCGCATGCTCGACGCTGATGCTTTGCTTGACCAGCGGCCGAATCGCGGTGCGCCGCATCAGGGCATCCATGTCACGTTCGACGACTTCGTTCATGGCAGCCGTGCCGCCGGAAACCAGGCCGATGCCGAGCAGCGCGTGCAGCAAGGTCCAGGAAAGAGAGCTGACGCCTGACTGGGCAGCACCGAAATAAAACCCGCACCACGCTGTCATCACGATTAGCGTAGTGACCCGGGCCTTGATCAGCTCGGCATAGTCTCTGGCCACTGCGGCGGCGCCGCTGCGCGGCATTACCAGGGGTTGTGTGATCGAACTCATGCGGCAACGGCCTCGCTAATTCTGCTCAACAGCATCTCCTGTACCACGGTGTGCCTGCGGGCCTGGATCGCGAGAATGACGGCAGTCGCCAGCACCAGCGCGCCCACGGCAACATGAGCAACAGTCGTGAGTACCATACTCATTCCCTGCCCTGGCGCGCCTTTGGCCCATTCAACGCGCGTGATATATGATCCGAATCCAAGCGAGAGCTGCACAAACAGCAGCACCAGCAGCGCGACCGCGGGCTTGCGGAGTTGTGGCGTCCGCCCATACTGGGACAGCACGCGTATGCAAGTCCAGAGCAACACCGCCACCACCACTACGGCACTCACGAGGTGCGGCAACAGCTTCATTCCCGAGTGGCGGAAGGCCGCGCCCAGAATCAACTGCACATAAACCGAGCAGACGGCCAGCATGCTCAGCGTCGTCAGGCGCGGGCGCTCGCTCTGCGTGATCAGTACAGGCGCCTCGTTCACCCATTCGCGTCCGGTAAATAACGCCATGCTGACTACGACGCAAAAGAACGTCTGCGCAAGCGTGGCGTGGGCGGTTGAAACTGCTGGCGGAAGCTTAAACAGGACGGTGATCCCGCCCAGAATACCCTGCGCAATTACGTTTGTCAGAGCTACCCAGCCGAGGGCACGCATCCAGGGGCGGCGATCCACGCGCTGCGTCCACACTGCCAGCACAATCGTGAGCAGCCCGATGAACTGTGCGATCATGCGGTGTCCATGCTCGAACTTCACGCCATCCACCATCGGCGGAATGCGATAGAGCGAACCGAATGAGGTCGGCCAGTCGGGCACGGAAAGGCCAGCATCGTTGCTGGTGACCGACGCGCCCGCCAGGATCAGCAGAAAAATGCAGAGCGCAAGGAAAACGGCAAACCGATGATGCGCCCCATTAAAAGTTGTGCTTGAGGAATTTGTCACGGTTTTCGATTCTCCGTAGTCCGGGATTACGGCCTGCACCGCTGGTCGCCATCCCATCGTTGACCTGGTCCGCCACGGCGACGAAAAAACCTGCTACCAGAGCAGATGCCGTTTCCTACCAACTGGTTACAGAAGTGTTGATGGATTCTTGAGGTGTTTTCCCAATTTGAATCGGGATACTGCGTAGGCGCGAGGCCCGGAGGGCTATCGCACGCCCGCCGCGGCTTTTCCTGTGTGGAACCAGAATTGCATGAACGACAAAGTGGTGATAAGGCGATTTCACAACAACTATCGGTCGGGCCCGTAGCCAGGAGCGCGAACTACGCCATCCTCCCTGTCCTTCAAGCGTTGCAGATACTTGACCAGCACAAATGCCACCAGAGCCAAAATGAAAAAGGTTTGGTACATCAGCTTGTCAGCGAACTTGGCAAGTTCGAGTTCCCTTCGACTGACGTAACGAACAACTACCGACGAAGGACCTCGCCCAACACTGAATGCGACTCGATAGATTTGACCTGTTTGGGGATTAGGAGATTGCGGTCTGAACTCCGCATACCAAAAGTGAATACAAAACGGAAAACCGAAACAGAATATGCAGCAAGCGATCAGAACTCGCTGCAGACACTTTCCTGTTTTGACTGTCACAAGCTGCTTCCTTGTTTCGCCGCAATTGACGATTGCTGTTCAGTTCTGTGTTTGCGCTAGGCAAGGCCCCGATTTGTTAGATGCAGTATAGCTGGCGTAACCAGAGACGTT
>JBEKQP010000327.1:0-4739 GCA_049519595.1 Candidatus Korobacteraceae bacterium
AAGTTTAAGACGCACTACGGCAAAGGCGAGATTGTCGTCACCCGCCGGCTGTTCCGATCAGGGGAAAGCGAGTACCAGCTCAACGGTAAGCTCTGTCGGCTGCGCGATATTCAGGACATCTTCATGGGCACCGGTCTGGGACCAGAGTCCTATGCGCTGATCGAGCAGGGACGCATCGGGCAAATTCTGAGTAGCAAGCCCACTGATCGGCGCAACATCCTCGAAGAAGCCGCCGGGATCACCAAGTTTAAGACGCGCAAGCGCCTCGCCGAGGCCAGGCTGGCCGACGCCAAGCAGAATCTGGCGCGCATCAATGACATCTTTGATGAAGTAACGCGGCAGATAAACTCGCTGAAGCGTCAGGCCGCCAAAGCCGAGCGCTTTGCCAAGCTACGCGACGAAATGCGCGACAAACTGCGCCTGGTGTTGGCCAGCCGCTTCACCGAATTGCAGCAGCACGCGACAGAGTTGGACGCCCAGCTCAACACCTTAGGCGAGGAACTGCGCACGCGCAATCAGGCTGTGCAAGAAATGGAGTCCGAGCACGCTGAGCGCGCGCAACGCGCTTCCGAAATTGATGGCGAGGCGAAGCAGGCGCGCGAACGGCTGAACCATCTCCATCTGGAGCTTGATCGCGGAGCGGCCCGCAGCCGCACCAATGACGAACGTTGCGCCGAACTCGATGCGCGCTCCGCCGGAGCTCAAGCCGAGATCACGCAGACGACCGAGCAATTGGCACGTTTGCAGGAGGAAGTTGCCGCCAACCAGCAGGTGCTTGAATCGGCCGCCGCCGACGTTGCCGGCGCCCAGGCCGAACTGCGCCAGCGGCAGCAGGAAGCGCAAAATGCGACGACGGCTCTACAGCAGGTGGAACGGGAGCAGGAGCAGCATCGTCGCGCCATCATGGACGCCGTCTCGGCTGCCTCGAATGTGCGCAACCGCATCATCCAGGCCGAGGAGCGCATTGCGGCCCTGGAGCGTGAATCGCATCGTTTGCACAGTGAACTGGCGGCAGCCAATCAGCAGGTTGAAGACTTCGGGGGACAGCGCGGCCAGATCGGCTTTGAATTCGAATCGGCCCAGCAGAAGGTAACCGGCATTGCGGCGCAGATCACCGAATCACGCAGCCAGCTTGAAGAAAAGCGTCGTGCCGAGGCTGAAGGCAAACGGCAACTGGACAGTATGCGCGCAGAGTTTGCCACGTTTCAGGGCAAGCGCGCCTCGCTTGAGTCGATGATCAGCGAGCATGGCTACTCGACGGAATCCGTGCGCAAGCTTTTTCAGTCCAACACGCTCCAGGGAGGCATGGCTCCGGTAGGAGTGCTAGCCGATTTTCTGGAAGTGGAGGAGCGCTACGAGGGTGTCGTCGACGAGTTTCTCCGGGATGAGCTGAACTACATCGTGGTGAAGTCGTGGGACGCAGCCGATGAAGGCATGCGCCTGCTACGCACGGACGTTGACGGGCGAGCGACGTTTCTGGTGCATCCGGAGGATTCGCAGGCCAAGTTCTCGTTCGTGCTTGACGAAAGCGGACGCCGCCCGATGCCCGCCGAACAGGTGCTCCCGCTCAAGAACTGCATTCGCGTGCTCAACGGCTTTGGCAAGTCGCTGGAGGTGATTCTGCCGAAGCTGGGGAACGGCTATATCGTTCCCGATGCCGGTGTCGGCCGCTCATTTGCCCTGGAAAATCCAGATGCTTTCTTCCTTTCGCAGTCGGGCGAATGTTTTCACAATGTGATGGTTACCGGCGGCAAGCAGCGCAGCGAGGGACCGCTCTCGATGAAGCGCGAATTGCGGGACGTGCTGCGGCAGATGGCGGAACTGGAACGGGCCATGAGCGAGCGAGCGGCCCGCGTTGCCAATCTGGGGCGCGAAATTACGGAAATAGTAGCGCTGCTCGATCGTCTGGAAAGCGAAAGCCGCGAATCTGAAAAGCTTGCCATGACCAGCGGCCACACGCTGCGCCAACTCGATAGCGAGATGGCGCGCGTGCGCGAGCGGATTGGCGTTTACGAGCGCGAAGTGCAACGGGTGACACGGGAAAAAGACGAGCGGCTGGAGTTTATTGCCGGACAGCAACAGCAACTGGCGCAGCATGAGGAGCGCCGCTCGCAAATGGAAATAGAGATGACGGGCGCGCAAGAAGAGCTTGCCCGCCTGCGACAGGCTCGCGATGACGCGGCAGACGCGGCATCGGAGGTGATGGCCCGGGTGGCGACTCTCGAAGAGCGTCGCCGCTCGGCTGCCTCTTCCCTCACCCGCATTCAGTCCATGGCAAGCGAAGTAAACCGGCGGATCAACAGCCTCCATGGACAACTCGAATCGGCGGCCGCGGAGAAACAGCAGCGTGCGTCGGAAAACGAGAGGATCGCGATCCAGTTAGTGGAGTGGGCGATCGAGCGCGAACGCATTCAGGCCGGCGAAGCGCAACTGCAATCGGAAGGCGAGGGCATTCGCGCTCGTTTGCTTGCGATTGAGGAGGCGCTCAAGACCGCGCGAGTCGAGCTCGACCGGGTACGCGACCAACGCGCGGAGGTGCTGGCCAATGCGGCCAGGTTGCAGTCCGACCTGGAACATATGTCCGAAACCTGCGTCCAGGAGCTTTCGATTCGCCGCGAAGAGTTGCTGGCCGACGAGAGCCTTGGCCGAGCCAGCGGCGAAGAGCTGATCGCGGAGGAGACTGCATACCGCGAGATGCGCACCAAGATCGACTCCATGGGTCCCGTCAACATGATGGCCTTGGAGGAATATAAGGAAACGGCGCAGCGGCATGAGTTTCTTGACACGCAACGTAAAGACCTGCTCGATTCGATCGATAACACGCAGGCGACGATCAAGGAAATTGACGCCGTTACCAAGCAGAAGTTTGACGAGGCCTTTGCGGCCATCAACGAGAACTTTCAAAAGGCCTTCACGAAGCTTTTCGGCGGCGGCTTGGGCTTCATGCGGTTGAACGACGAAGAGAACTCAGCCGAGAGCGGCATTGATATCGTCGCTTCGCCTCCGGGAAAGAAGCTGCAGAATGTGTTGCTGCTTTCCGGCGGAGAGAAAGCACTGACCGCGCTCGCGCTGCTGGTCGGCATCTTCCAGTACCAGCCGAGCCCGTTCTGCATTCTTGACGAAGTTGACGCGCCGCTGGATGACGCCAACATCGGACGCTTTAACGAACTGCTGCGCGAGATGAGTACGCAGACGCAGTTCATCATCATTACGCATAGCAAGAAGTCGATGTCGATTGCGCCGGTCCTGTACGGGGTAACGATGCAGGAGCCGGGCGTCTCGAAGATCGTCTCCGTGCGCTTCGGCGCCGAGCAGGAGCAGATCAGGACCGGTACGGCGTAAGCGTTGTGCGATATACTGCTGTCGGTCCCACTTCGATGCCCAGGCAAAAGCCATCGAGGGGCGGTTAGCTCAGCTGGTTAGAGCGCCTGCCTTACAAGCAGGAGGTCGCTGGTTCGAGTCCAGCACTGCCCACCATTTGCTTTCACACACTTTTATTGTCGTCCTGCCAAATTGCGCTGGTAAAGCTTATTTTGGCGCCGCTACTCCGGCAGTCGACAGCGTAAACTTCTGCAGACGTTTACCGGTGTCTACCTCACCGGTGTAAAGATTTCCTTGCGAGTCGGAAGCTATCTGGTGCACCCAGTGGAACTGGCCGGCATTGCGTCCGCCGTGACCGGTTGTGCCAGCCACAGCGCCGTCACTGCGGCGCACAGTCCAGATCACATTATTGGTTCCGTCAGCGATCAAGAGATAAGTCTGAGCATTATCGGTGGAGAAAACCATGTCCCAGTCCGATCCACTCCCTAGTGTTTCAGGACGAAGATAAAACTCTTTGACGAAGTGCCCGTCTTTTTGGAATATCTGGACGCGGTCATTGGTGCGATCGCAGACGTAAACCATGCCGTCGTTGCTGATGTGCACGCAGTGCGTCGGATTGCGGAACTGCTTATCGTGCGGATCGGAAGGTTTATATGCCGGCACGGGATACGTGTTGTCGATTTCACTCAACGGCATGCCATAGCCGCCCCATCCCCGCTTGAATTTTCCGGTTTCCGAGTCGTAGACCACAATGCGCTTGTTGAGGTACCCATCGGCGATGTAGACCTCGTGCGCCGCCTCGTCAAACTCAATGCCGGCAGGCCGGCCAAGCATGCCGGTGTCCTGGTTGTTTTCAGGCGCGGTCGACGGATGACCGATCTCCATCAAGAAGCGCCCATCGTTCGTGAACTTGAGGATCTGCCTGTCATTGTCGCCGTTACCACCCAGCCAGACATTACCCGCGCTGTCGACCCGGATGCCATGTTCGTTGCTTGGCCAGTCCTTTGCCGATGCCGGGCCTCCCCAGGCTTGCAAAAGTTTGCCGCTCTGGTCGAATTCCAGAACTGGCGGGGCGGGGACGCAGCACATGGAGCGTTGCGGCGTCTGAACCGCGCCCAGTTCGTCCGGCGTGCATGTGCGTGGCCGGTGCAGTACCCAAATGTTGTTGTGGCTGTCTACGGCTAGTCCGCCAACCTGCCCGATAATCCAATTGTTGGGAAGTTCCATGGGCCAGGCAGGGTCAACTCGATACGAGGGCGGGTTCTGGCCGCTTTGTCCAGATGCGAGAAGGCAAGTCAGTGTGAGTAGCGCGAGACCACACGCGCAAGCTTTGAGAAATAATTGGAAATAGCGCACGACGCTCTTCATGGTGAGAAACCTCCGTAAAGGAACTGTATTCGATTTGCCAGAATCGAGCT
>JBEKQP010000328.1:0-4738 GCA_049519595.1 Candidatus Korobacteraceae bacterium
GACCAACCTTGCTCACCTGATATGGCGCAGTCAACTTAATCCACACCTTGCCTTTCTGCAGCAGCTCGATGAGCAGCGGAAATACCGGATGGTTGATACCGGCCGGCTGCGGGACCTGCGCAAGATGGTCGAAGACAATCGGGCACGGAACACGGTTCCATAGTTCTTTGCTTTCCACAATCTGATCGCCGGAAGCATTGACTTGAATGTGCCAGCCGAGCGGCTCGACCAGTTTCGCCAGCGGCGTGATCATTTGGAATGTGGTGGTGCCCGGCGGCGACAAGTTAAAGCGAATGCCACGCACGCCCACGGCATGCAAATCCTTTAGCTCCCTTTCGGTGACGCTGGTGTTGACGACCGCGATTCCGCGCGCCTCCTCCGGTCCGAAGCGGCCAAGAGCATAGATGAGACAACTGTTATCGATACCATAGGCCGATTGCTGCACAATGACGTGACGGGTTGTGCCCAAGCGCTTCTGCAACAGACGGTAGTCGGCAATCGAGGCGTCAGGCGCGGGCAGCGTCGCCTCCGGCGTATTCGGAAAACGCGCATCGTAAATGTGGTGGTGACAATCCGTCGCATTCGGCGGCACCTTCAAACGGGGCAACTCGGTACCCGCCGACCAGGGGACCGCCTGACCGCCTCCTCCAGTCTGACCGCTGGCGAGGGCGCTAACACCCGCGACGATACCAGGAACAGCGGCGACAAACTCCCGACGATTCCAATTGATTCCCATCCTCTCCTCCAGTTCATCTGTTTTGAGGTGCCACTGCAGTCTCGGCTTCGTTACGCTGATCAGCAGCACGTTGGTGGTGCACATAGTTGTCAGTGCACCCAGTGGAAGTAACGCAATGAAGAACTCCCGGTTGCACCCTTGATGATGAGGCCGACCAGAGATCATAACCTGCCCGTCAAATCCGCGAACAGCCGCCCCGGAACATGCCTCGTGTTTCCATGACATGCTGCAAAGAACCAGCGGAGGAGGAACGAATATTCCAGGTTACTCTCGTCACTTGCAATGCTCGCGACTTTGAGAAACTATCTCGCAATAAGACTGACGCGCCCATTTACTTGGGAATGAGACGTCGAGCAAATCCCAGAATGGACGGAGATATCATATGCCAGCTGTTATGGCGCGTCATGCATGAGGTAGACCGTATTGTGAGGGAGGCAAAGCATGGGTAGCCTAACCTGGACCTATAGCCACGAACCAATGCTAATCGGTCTCTTCTTCATTGTCTGTTCCCTGGCTGGCTTCTGCCGTGGTCATTTCAGCAAAGGGGTAAATAGATAACCTGGAACAAACAGGCAAGATAGTCATGCTACTCGGGTTCAACTTTCTGTAGCCAGCAGCAGGCAACAAATACCTCGGCGACCCTGAGATGACCTCGGGAGTTCCGGTATTCGCTATCCCTCCATTGTTTCTTACAGCGGTTTCGAAGATAAATCTTTATTTCCCGCCGTATCCGGCAGTGGTGCCTCTTCCCACGTGCGCATTCTCTGTTGAACTTCTGCCGGGAAGCAATCCGGATCACCCTCTCCGACACTATGTGGTCGATGCCGCAGCGTGAGACGCCACTCGCTTTTATCTTGTTACCTTGGTTACTTGTAGAGCGGTCCAATGGAGACCATTATATTCGCGTATTTGACTATCAGTATCAAGGGCTACATGCATGGAAAATGCGGAAACGATCCAGGGCCTGGCGCAAATCGAGGACATGGATTCCGAATGGGAGGCGTGGTTGCAATAAGCAAGGCCTTCTTGCAAGGCCTAAGCTTACGGGCAGAACCCTGCGGTGAAAAATAAGGGCCTCAATCACGACGTATCTCCCACCGTCAATCAATCCGAGCCGATACGGCCCAGCATCGCGTTCACCTTTTCATTTGCACGGAAGCTAAGGCAAGCGTAGCGCCTGGCGAGCAATATGGCGTGGCACTCTTCGGCGACATGACGACACAAGGGATTGCGGGACTCTCCGCTTGGACTGTGCGGCCTTCCCGCAACGTGCGTTCCTGAGACCTCTGAGGGGGAGACGGGATATGAGCAAGAAGATACTTCTGGTCGATGATTCGAAGACGGCGCTGATGCTGGAGCAACTCGTCCTGAGCGCCGAACCGAACTACGTGATCATCAGCGCACAGGACGGCCAGGAGGCGGTGGAGAAAGCTGTGGCCGAATCACCCGATCTGGTGCTCATGGATGTAGTCATGCCCAGGATGAATGGATTTGAAGCTTGCAAGCAACTGCGAAACAACAAAGCTACCTGCGGCATTCCTGTCATCCTGGTGACCACCAAGGGACGGGAGGAAGATGTGGAAGCGGGCTTTGAGCACGGCTGTAGCGACTATCTGACGAAACCTATTTCTGAGCATGAACTCGTCAACATGGTGAAAGCGTACCTGGGAGAGTAGGCGGCGGAAATGTATGCCCCACAACAAACCAATTCGAATCGATGACCTGAACGGCCAGGGCGACGGACTCCCGGATGCCCAAGTGCCCCGGAACGCGGCAGACTCGGACGGCATCCACGCTCACACCAGGCGGTTACAGCAGCGACTGGCAGAGCTACAGGGCAAGAAATGTGAATCGAGTCTGAAAGCGCACGAAGGGTTCATCCATACATCGCGGCTGTTTGTGGCCCTCTCGCAGATGAACCTGGCGAGCACCCAAGAGGAAGCGATTACCACGATCACGGAAATTCTCACCAACTTTATCGGTACCGAGCAGTTTGCATGTCTCACATTTCGCAAGGATCAGGGACAACTTGAGTGTCTTTTTTCGATGGGGGTTGATGAGGACCGGATCGCAGCACTGGAGCTGGCCTCGGAAGAAATGGCGGCCCTGCTGCGAAGCGAGCCACAGATTGGCATGAGCGGCTGTGCTGGCCTTTCTTTCTCGGATCTGGTTGCGGTCGTGCCGCTGAGGTGGAAAGACGAACCGTTTGGGTTAATCGTCATCTTGGCGTTGTTGCCGCAAAAAAACAGCCTGGAACTCTGGGACTATGCGCTGTGTGATTTGCTGAGCGAGCATGCCGCGGCTTGTATTTCGCGCAAGCGCATTGCGACCGAAGGATAGGCGACGCGATGATCCAGAAAGACCAACTCCGCCCGTCTTTACCCACGACTGACTTGCCGCGGATAAACTCCACTCCAGGCGAAGTAAAGGGGATGACGAAAGAGTTCCTTCACCCCGGCCAGATGTGCGTTTCGTCTGAACCTTGCACGGTGACAACGATAGTGGGCTCTTGTGTTGCTGTCTGCCTCTGGGACCCCATCCTGCGAAATGGCGGTGTGATCCACTACATTCTGGGGCAATGGGACGGCACCGGGCAGCCGTCGTGCCGGTATGGCGACGTCGCAATTGACATGCTCGTCAATAAGATGGTCGAACTGGGCAGCTGTCGGAACAAATTGCAAGCGCACGTATTCGGCGGGGCCTGCATGTTCGAGTCGCTACGCGAGCACGCACATGCCCTCAGCACGATGAATGTTGAGATCGCACTCACAATGCTGGCGAAATATCAGATCAAGGTTCTAACGAAACAGGTCGGGGGGCGGAAGGGCCGCAAAGTTGTTTATCAAACCTCCGACGGCAGTTTCACCGTGAGGGAGATTTAGGCTCCAAAAGAGGCTAATTCAGAATCAGCGCGGGAGGGCGGCAGTCGATGCGGAATGTAAATATTGGGGTGAGGATGGTACTCCTGTGCGGCGGGACAACGCTCGCCCTGCTGTTAATGCTGTGGATGGCCACCTCCCGCCTGAGGACCATGAATTCGGTCATGCACGGCATCGTGGAAAACGAAGTGACGGTTCTGCAGGACCTCATGTTTGTAGAGGAGACCATACTGAACAGCGCGCGTCGGGTCGCGCAGTATACGCTTGCCAAAGATGATGATATCCGCCGAAAACTTGGTGCCGAGCTGGACGGAAACGTTTCCGAAATCAATGAAGTAATGCATTTTCTCGACTCTCACATCACCTTAGGCACAGAGCTTGACATCCTGGAACGGGCCAAGGGAGTGCGCAAGGCATATTTGGAATCCAGGCAGGAGGTGCGCAAATTAGTCGAGAGCGGCAATCAACAAGCCGCTTTGGATGTTTTGCAAAACAAGCACCTGCCGTTGATGGCTGAGTACTCGCGTGCGTGGACCGAGATAGCGCGATTGCAACGCCGACAGGTGCAGGCGGCGGAAGCGGAGAGCCAGCGAGTCTACGAAGCCAGCCGTAATCAGATGTTGGGGATCTCTATCTTAGCGATAATCTCTACCCTCGCATTCTCGTTGCTGCTCGCACGCAATATCACGCGGCCAGTGCGAAGAGCCCTCGAAGTAGCTGAAAACATTGCCGCTGGTGATCTGCGCGACGACGTGGAGGTGACTTCTCGCGACGAGATTGGCAAGCTACAGACGGCGATGAAGAAGATGTCGGAGAAGCTATCGCAGGTCATCAGCGAAGTTGGCGTAGGAGCAGAATCGGTTTCCTCGGCTTCTGCACAGCTTGCATCCTCTTCCCAGAGCCTGTCGCAGGGAACCAGTGAACAAGCTGCGGCCCTGGAAGAGACCAGCGCCAGTCTGGAGGAGATGAGTGCATCAATCAACCAGAACGCCGAGAATAGTCGCGCGGTGGAGCAACTGGCGTTGACCGGCGCGAAGCAGGCAGTGGGCAGCGGCGCTGCTGTCGTCAAACTGGTGGAAGCGATGAAGATCATCGCCGAGAAGATCACCATCATCGAAGAGAT
>JBEKQP010000329.1:0-5035 GCA_049519595.1 Candidatus Korobacteraceae bacterium
CACCAGCAGAGTCCGCAGATACGGATCGCCTTCTTTGCTGATGTGCATCTGCGGCTGGCTCTGGCCCGAGTTCCTGCGTCCCGGCTGCAATCCCAGATAGCAACCCACGTCGCGGCTCTTGCCGAAACGATGCGGGTCTTCCAGCGTCAGCAGAAACGTCAGCGCAATCAGTGTGCCCGCGGATCGATCCGCGCCAACCGCGCCAGCGTCTGCGCGTCCAGCCGATCATCCTTCTTCCGGCTTTCCTCGATCAGTCGCACACTCCGCGCATGCGCCACGATCACTTCATGCCCCAACTCGCTCAGCTGCC
The DNA here is from genome assembly GCA_049519595.1 of Candidatus Korobacteraceae bacterium. Classification (GTDB taxonomy): domain Bacteria; phylum Acidobacteriota; class Terriglobia; order Terriglobales; family Acidobacteriaceae; genus CAWBRT01. The sequence continues at coordinate 311 of JBEKQP010000329.1, forward strand.
AGCTCACCCAGGGCGAATGCATCCCGGTTTCCAACGCGATCCGGCTGCGCGGCATCGCACCGAATACTTCCTTCATGGCCTTCGGCGTCGTGCTCAGCTTCTGTTCCAGGACGATCTCACCTGTCAAGACGCAATACCAACTGTTGCGGTCCCCCAGATCCAGTCCGATGGTCAACTTCTGTCCAGAGATTTTTCTTGCTCGCCTGCGCTGCAACGGTGCTAACCTTCTTCATTGTCGGTCTCCTTTTTATCTGTGCCTTGAGCACGTCGATAACTTGGGAGCGTACACCGCATCCCGTCCGGAGACCGGCCTTCTCATCCCATCTGTTATCGTCAACAATGGGACGCTCAGTGTGTTCGTTAAGCCATTCACGGTGTCTAAAACACGTATGGGAACTCTTCTTAGAGCATTAACGGCGGCATTTGTTTGCGTCTGTCCGGCCTTTGCGCAAACGCTCGTTGCGTGTGGTTGCGATGCAGCGACCGTGTGCCTGTCAGACGTGGAGATGTCGAAGCACGCTATGCACGTTGAGATGGAGCCTGACAAGATGGGCAATCACTCCAACCGTGGCGTCGCCGTTTTTCAAATAGGGTTCGACGAAAAAGGGCGCGTGACGGGCGCGGACGCAATCTCCGGTGAGCCTTTGGGAATTTCTGACCTGATGGCAGCTGTATCCAAATGGAAATTCAAGCCAGTAGTCGTGAACGGCATGAAGAAGAGAGGGTGCGGCAAACTCTCCGTTAGATTGGCGATGAGAGAAAACGTGCCATCAGCCGAGGTGCTGAAACGGACAACGCGGGACTAGATGGTTGTCGTAATATCGCCATTGCACTCAGAACCCCTCAATGAGCGATATGGGCCTCGGTTTCGACAGGCTGTCCTGACGTAGACTTTAAGGTTGAGAATCGAACGCAGGCGAACCGCCGATTCATGACATTCCAGCCCTATTGGCTTTCTCTCCTGTCCCCCGTCATCTTGCGATGGATGTTGCTCCGCGCCGAGACTGCGAAAGCCAAACGCAAGCCCGGCATGGTGGTATTTCCTGCCTCCGGGCTGGCACTTTTATGTCTGGGCAGTCTCGTGCTCGCCTGCTGCATCGTAATCGGCGGTTGGCAGCAAGACGCCCGATGGATGACCACATCGGTCGGCTTGGTGTGGGCGGCCGTATCGTTGTGGATTTGGCCGACCACTATCGTACTCAACAGCACCTCGTTAACGGCAAAGCATATTTGGAGGCCAACCCGATCAATTCCGTACTCGGAAATCGAGTACGTATCTCGAATGGAAGACCGCCAAGCCATCGTCTACGGAAACGGCAAAGTGAGAGAAATAAGGATCAGCGAGTTCCATGTGGGGGATGACGAGCTGGAGGCGGAACTGAAGAAGCGCGGAGTCAAATACTACAAGTTCTAGTTCCGAATGACTGTTGCAAAATCCCGATTACACTCATCATCGGCCTTGCGCTGACTGCTTCCTGCCCGTCAGGACTTGTCACATGCACAGCCGCAGCGGGCGTCTTCTATCGTGCCGTTTTGCGAGGAAGGTGCCTTCGAGGTGCTTGCCGTTCAAATTGATTTCGGACTTGCCTGAGATGCGCTTTAGCTGCTTGTCTTGCTCGTCAGTTGTGTCTATCCATACCTTGCCATCGGCGATGTTCTCGCACTTGCCGTCGGGGACGCACCCATCACGATAGACATAAACATCGGACCACTTCCCCTGTCCGACGAACTTCCCGCCGAAAGTGCCTCCCGGAAAACCCATATAAGAAAAGAAAACCAGTTTTCCCGACGCAGGCGCACCGTCGATTTTGGCTAGGAACAGTCCGACACCATCGCAGTAAACCTCGAAGTGTCCGGTGGCAGAGGGGGCAGACGCTAATGTAGGCAACGGTTGGTAGAGGATGACGAGGTCGAGAAAGACATACGCTCCTGCGAAGCCGATTCTGCGTAGGTTGTGCATGAAGCCATAATAACTGGCGAAAAATCGCGATTACACTCATTGACCTCTGGTAGGAGGTTCTGAGTGCTAACGCCTGGTAACAACAACTATCGCTTTTTCACCTCGGTACGACGCAAAAGAAAAACCACCCGCGAGCGGGCGGATTGGGATGAACTCCAGCAGACTGGCTCAGTCAATATTTTTTTTCACTCTCGTGCCACTCCCAGTTGCGGCACTTGCGCTTCTTGCTGTGCGTCGGGCGACCTCACTCCTGTACGTTGTCCAGCTCGGGAAGGCCGCTTCTCTCATTACTTTGCTAAGATCGCTCGGTTGGAGCGCAAGAGCAGAGATTTCAATCTTGATGCTGGCTTGTGGGGTTTCTCTAGTTCTGGCATTGGCATGCTGGAAATATCGCCCACAAGTGATAGACGGCCTGCAAGCCGCGACCGGCGCGAACGGTGGCAACAACGAACAGCAAAGAGCTTTACACATGAAAGAAATCGCTAGCGATAGTCCCATTGATTCAAGAGATGGGGTAGAAGTAAAGCCAGAGTCTCAAAGCGAGTCCAAATTGCCTCCCCCGCTGGGGACCGAGGTGCCCTGAGGCTTCCTGAACTAGGCCGCGTGTGAACTGAAGCGAAGCAAGAAGGGTCGGAGGCGAACAGCAAGGTTCAAACGAGCGTGGTTGGGGACGCCAACAAAATAATGGACTTCCACCAACCTGCCGCTTTTCTTCATGATCCAATTTGATCCAGTTAGGCGGGCTTGACCTCCAAAACCGCGCCCCGCCTCACCAGTTTGACCAAGTTGCTTTGCGCCTCGCGCTTCTGTGAACCGACGGCTTGTATGTAAAAGTCGGTCGTGACTTTCAGACTCGCATGGCGCAACAGTTCCTGTACGACCTTGGGATTCTCGCCGTTCGCATTCAAGAGCGTCCCAAAAAGTGTGCCGAAAGGTGTGCGCTTCGTCACCTTCGCACGCTGCAAAGCCGGCTTGCCGTAATATCGCCACAACGTTCCGGGCCAATACGGCTGTCGGCCTTTCATGTGAGGCGAAGCGAATACCCAGTCGCTTGGACTGGCGTGCGGAGAAAGGTGTCTCCAGGCCCACAGCGACTCGGCCGTTTGCGCATCCAGCGGAACGTCTTTCACAGACGCTTCCGTTTTCGGCGCACCTTCCGCCATCGCCACTACCGACCGACGAATGTGCTAGATCGGTTTTCGAAATCCACATCCTGCCACGGAAGCCCGATCCGTTCTCCTCGGCGCAACCCCGTGAAAGCGTCCAACTCGATCATCTTGCGGAGTGGATCGGGCAGTTCCTTGAGAAATGCGATGATCTCCCTGTCACAGGCCCCTAGCGCGAATCCATCAGGCTTCCTCGCACACCAACAGTTCTCTCCTGCACTCTTGCACGCCAGTTTTGTGTGCTCTCAGAACTCCACCCGCGCCTGAAAGGCGATCATGCGTGGACTGCTATCGCCCCCCAACCCGACGCCCAGCAGGGAGGTCGGCGGAGACGTCGTATATGTGAGCGCTCCAAATCCACTCTGTGTGGAAGGATTCCCCGGAACACCGGCCTGAACCATGTTTGGTAGGGCAAAATTCGGATGATTGAAAATATTAAAGAACTGCCCCTCAAGCCGCAGCCTGACGCGCTCGCTCAAAGGAAACGATTTTGTCAGGTAGAAGTCGCTCCAGAGAAAATCGGGACCGCGCAGGGCGTTACGACCAAGCTTTCCGAATTGGCAATTCTGCGGGCTGTCGCCGCCATAGCACTGCCCCGTACTCGGATCGGCCGCCGATACAAATGCGTCCGGATTAAGCCACTGAATAGTTCCTGCCTGAGTTACGCCCGGAGTTGGATGATGCTCGTACGGCGGAACGCCGGGAACTGCACTGGCAAACTGCGGTCCACTGCCCTGCACGATGCCGTTTCCGTTTGCTGAATAAGGCGTGCTTAGCACCGAGAATGGAACTCCGCTGTGCCAGAACGCGGTTCCGGAAATCTGCCAGCCATTGAGCGCGTAAGCCAGAGAATGACTGCGAACTTTGACGGGCAGATGATAGACGTATTGCGCGTTGAGATTGTGCCGGATGTCATAGTCGCAAGGACCATAGTCGCGGGTCAGGTCTCCCGGCAGTGGCGAGAGAATCCCTCCTGCGGAAAACGAAAGGAATCCTCCGTTCGAGACCGTATCCATGCAACGGCTCCAGTTGTAGTTGATCTGCCCTTGCAGGCCGTGTCCCAAGCGCTTCATCGCCGTTAATTGAAGACCGTTGTAGTGGCTGTTCGCGCCGGTTGAGAACTGCGTCACCGCGCCGAATCGCGGATCAGTTGGCTGCCGGTAGGGAAACGGCGAAAAGCAGCCCTGACATACGGTTTGGTATCCGTTGACCTGGCTTGAGTACGGTTGATTCACGGCTCGCGTACCTACGTACTGCACTTGCACACTAGCCGTCGTTCCGATTTGATGTTCGATCCCGAGGCTCCACTCCATGAAATAGGGTGCGTGGAGTTTTCCGTCCGGGACGGCCGTGATCGCAACCGGTGGAAGGCAATTTCCGGGACTTGACTGTGGAGATGCACACGAAAGCTGTCCTTGGGGGAATCCCGAGGAAAAAATCTGATTTGCCGTCACGGTTGCGTCGACGGCACTGTTCGGTACTCCCGGCGCAATCGCTGTACCGCCCACGGTGCCGAGGAGGCCTCCCTGAAACGTTTTATCGTATGGAGGATTGGCTCCGATCAGGTCGGCGACACTGCCCGGCAAAATATCACTGAAA
>JBEKQP010000330.1:0-4678 GCA_049519595.1 Candidatus Korobacteraceae bacterium
AGAGAAGATTGTATACGGGGCGAGAAGTAACGGTTACACCCTCTCGAATTAAACTTATTCAAGACGGTTCGGTCGCGTTGACAACTTCCGTGGATTCAATGCAAATGAGCTTGTTGGTATGGACAGCATACGCAGAATCCGTTTGAGTAGAACAACCCTACCATATGCGCACAGCGTGGCAAAGTTGATGCTGACCGCACGACTCATTGGTTGTACCCATTTCCACTTAGGCAGTCAGTTGGACCAGGGCTAACTCATTGAAGGTAATGATTAAAGCGGGCGGACTCGAATCTGTGACCCACGGTTTATCGAACCGTGGGTCTTGAACGTTTTTGCGCTCGTAAGTTATTGAAAAGAGGGCCTGGAGGGATTCGAACCCTCGGCCTACGGTTTAGGAAACCGTTGCTCTATCCGTCTGAGCTACAGGCCCATGGCTTCTATTTCAATAACTTAGAGACAGATTTTCGTTTTCTCCTTGCCCATTCCTTGCCCACAGCCCTCTCCAATTTTTTCATCGCCACCTTAGTTTCGGTGCGATCAACGATAATGTAATGCGTCTCGGTTGTGGACACATCGGCGTGCCGCAGAATCTCCTGGATGACTTTGGCCGGCACGCCAAGACGATAGAGATTTGTGCCGAGACCTCTGCGAAAACCGTGCCAGCCTTTCCAACCGCCATCGAGCGCGGGGCTCAACACGCGACGCGAGAGATTATCGAGGTTGAGAGGTGCGCCGCGCCGATCCCCGGCGAAGATTTAGCCGTCGCCGGGATGGGACAATCTGTGCTGATCCAGCGCGCGCCGGAGAATGGGGATGACAGGCACGGGATTGTCGCCGCTCTCTTCCGTCTTTGTCGGCCCGACATGCGTGCGCCAAACGCTGCGAAGCACGCGGATTTCGTCGCCGGTGTAATCCTCCCAGCGAAGGCCGCGAATCTCGGATTTGCGGAGACCTGAGAAGGCCGCAAGGGCAACAATCGTCCGCGCGGGCTTCTCCAGCTTTCCGAGCATCGCGTGAATATCTTCGAGCGTATAGGCGCTGCGTGCTGGTTTATAGCGCCGCCCCTCCGCCTTGACCCCCTGCATCGGGTTAGCGCCGCGCAGCACATCTTCCTGCCTCGCGTAAGTGAAAACGGCCGATAGGAAAGCCTTCACGTGCATCAGCGTTTGGTGCGAGAGTCCCGGCGTCCTTTCAGCCAGCGCGTCGAACAAATGCTGCGCGTCCCTGGTATGGAAGTCGCGCATGCGAATGGTGCCGACGTTTGTTTCGATGTGGTTCTTGAACATCTCGCGATAACCATTGAGGGTGCTCGGACGCAGTTTCTTCTCGCGGCCCGGAAAGTAACGCTTCTCCACGAATTCCGCGATGGTGAGCGAGCTTCCCGGCTGAACCAACCCGCTGTTGACAGGCGAGAGGATCGGATCGACGAGTGGCAGGACATCTTTTTTCGAGCGGTACTCGTCTGAGTAGCGCGCAAGCCTCTGGCAAACGCGGCGGCGGACGGGCTTGCCGTCTTTAATCTCGTCTTCGTAGTACCTAAGGTACCAGCTTCCATTTTGGCGGAAGACTTGTCCTCGCTGCATTGGTTTCCCAGTCTAACCCCCGCAGAAGTCAGTTTACCACAGCGATCCAATCGAATGTCACGGCCGACGCGAAAGCATGGCATTGGATTCCGGCAATGGGCGTGGGGCTTTTCATAGACCCATGATTCGGAAACCTTGAGGCGTGCGGCGACATCTCCAGGTGTGAGTATGGCTTCGGCGCTGAAGATGGAGCTTATGTCGAGAAAGTGAAGCACCCGGTCGGTGATGTCGGCTCATTTCGCTGCGACGGTAGGCGCACACACCAGTATAGGATTGTTGCCCGCGACAATAAAACCAGCCTGCTTTATGATATGATACGTCCAAAGATGCTGAAATTATCAGCGTAACTCAACATGGGTATCTCATTGATTTTGCGGCACGGTTGGCAACCAAAAAGCACGCAAAAGGACGTTCGGAACGCTCAAGTTGTACCGGTCTTGTACTCGTTTGAAAGCTTGGGCATTAGGCAATGGGTCTTGGGTCATTGCTTACCTTCGAGTCTGGGGAAAGCCCGCATCCAGCCGGCACCCACAGTGCTATCACGGGAGTCTTGCTTGACGAAGTGTGCGGCGTATGGCGCGGAATACCTCCTCGAATTCAGGCAAAATCGGCATCTGATACGCCAAGCGGCGTGACGACAGCACTTTTAGCCGAGCCTCTTTTTGAAGAATGGCAGCTTCGAGATCTTTACATGGCTTCTTCCGAAAGTTGAGTTTCTGGCAGATGACGCCCGTTAAGTGATCCAGTTGGATGCCCTGATTGGATGTCAGGTACCAAAAATCATAGAGATCACGCGGCTCATTCCTTGCCTTGTCGACTAGAGCGACTGTCTTCTCAGCGGCGATTTCTTCCAGCGAATAAACTTTGATCAATCGGTTCTCTGGTACATCCGCGAACTCATTGTAACCTCGGAGAATTGGCCGCTCCGCGAGTGGGAAGACTATGTGTTCGCGCACCGTAATGTCCACTTTGGCATCGCTTCCGGTGGGCAGTGGTCCGGTATAGCTCACATAAAACGTATAGCTGTTGACATGTTTCTGGCGATCTTCCCGATCAAATGCGAACGTGATTCCAGAGCTTTCCCGCACTCCCCTGTACACGGCGTCCAGCCGGCGGAGAATCTCCTTCATCGGCATTGCTTCGAGCAGGGTAAAATCGAGATCTTCTGAAAACCGGTAATCATGGAAGTAGCATCGCTTCAGTGCCGTTCCACCCTTGAACCCGAGAACAGTTTTGAGATCGGACTGCGAAAGCACCGCCAGGAACCACGTCAGACAGTAGTCGCGTTCGAGCACATCCTCCCGGATGCGCCGGCCGCCTTCGTTTGCCAGACGGTTGGAAAGCTGCGAGATGTTTCGCTGTGGAATCACTTTAGGTCGCGCGGACTCCTTCGAGTTCTTCAGGTGAGATATTCACCTGCAGGCGCCAGCGTGCCACATGCGTACCCTCTCTCGGCAGGATGGGATCAAGCGGCTGATAGGTCGCGCTAAGGGATTGCCGGAGCCGCGCCAATTCCTGTTCCGGCGCAATCTTGTATAACTCGAGCAGGTACCCCAGGCGACGAGTGACTGCTCCGACGCGTAGACGCAATGCGTAGTCCACGAGCTTGGCCGGCTGCATGTCCGCGTGCCGCATCCAGAGACCCTTGGCAACCTCCGTAACTCCACCGCAATATTCTGGCTGCCGGAGTCCGTCAATGATGGTCCGTTCCAAGTCGCTGATGTCCACCTCTTCCTGTTTGGTCACCCAGTGTTTTGTTGTACCGAAAAAATGGTCTGGCTTGATCAGAACAAAGCGGAACTCAGTTCCTTTCAGCGTCCGGCTCGGAACACGTTTTGTGCTCGAGACAAAAACGACGAGCTGCGGCTGGGTGACCATACGATGAATCTCCATCGCCGACGCGTGGGAGATGAAATTGGGTGCGTCGCCCACGAGCCTTTGCGCGACCAGATACGGATTCCCGGCGTACTCGGTGGCGCTCCCCAGCTCCGGTGGGACCAACACCCAAACCCCGCGCTTGAGCCGTGAAAATAGTCCGCGCTTGGAAGCTTTGTAAAGGAGACTGCTAGCCAATGCCGGACGCAAGCCGGTAATTTCTACGACATCAGCCAGAGTGAAGGTAGTCTGGGCGCGATCATAGAGAGCATTTAGAAGGGGTGCCGTCTGTGAGCCGACCGTTTTCAGCGAGTTATGTTTTTCAGCCAGTAGTTTGCCCATGAGACGATTAACAATGCATAAAATATCACAAACTTATTGTTTATGTCAAGTGGCTCGCTTTCCAGGCGATGTTTTAATCACAAACGTAAATTCAGATTGTGCGACTTTGGGCGAAGTTCTACTTTGGATCCCCTGACAAAGCTGGGGATTCCGCCTGGTATGAGGGTGCACAGCAAGCTCAGCCGCTGTATTGGACTTGGGAAGGTAGGCAGGGTATGACCGGAAGACCGGAAGGATCTCGTGAATTTCGGGACTTCATCCGTGATTCCGGCTTCGATCTTGAGAGTAAGGTGAAGAGGTGCTCTTTGGTCACCCACTCGTAACCGGGGCACCAGCGCTGCCTGAGATAAAGCCCGTAATTCAATGAAAGATTTGGCATCCCCGACAGGATTTGAACCCGTGTTACCGCCGTGAAAGCGACTTTCGCCGTAGGCATTTTGCACGCTATCTGCCAGTTTGGCAACGATTGATGATGCGATAAATAATGCGATACGCAACGAGACAAGATGCGGACGAGCTTTGGCGATTATGAAGGGGCATGCTTGATGCACATTGTATCGACGGCAGGCCGAGGGAGACATGTTGATCGTCACCAGAACCACCCGGAGCTGTCTTTGTCGGCGACGAAACCAACTGCGCCGGTTCAGGCATATTGAAAGAGCATCATGAATCCGAAGTCCATGTGGGTCTGGTTGTGGCAATGAAAGAGAGTCACACCTGGATTGTTCGCTGTGAAATCCACCTCGGAGGTCGTGTTTGCCGGAACCACCAGCACGTCCTTAATCAGTCCCGAGACGGCAGTTCCGTCCAATTTGGTGACCTCAAAGCTATGCCGATGCAGATGAAGCGGGTGATCGTCCGAACTGTGATTGATCATC
>JBEKQP010000331.1:0-5194 GCA_049519595.1 Candidatus Korobacteraceae bacterium
TCCGTGTATCCGGTCCAGCCTCGAATCATAACAAACCGGAGTACGTTGAGTCATTTGCCCTGCAGGCTCCTGCATCCCAGCGTGACCGGCGAAAGGTGTAGCTCAAGCAATCGTTGTTGGATGCCAAAACTGCGGCCCTCGAGGTGCTCCGGAAAATGCCCATGCGCGGGACGGCCAGACTTGCTCATTGCTCCAGGATGACTTGGGCGATGGCCTGCGCCGCCGTATGAGTGATCGAGACCAGCGCGCGCTTCATGCCGAGCCGTTCGGCGAAGTCCGCGGCAACTCCGGAAAACCGTATGACAGGACGTCCGGAAGGTTCGCGCACGACCTCGAAGTCCCTCCACTTGACACCCCGCTTCCAACCGGTCCCGATGGCCTTCATCGCCGCTTCCTTAGCGGCGAAGCGGCCTGCAAAGCGCTCGAAGGCGTTGGCCTTGGACTGGCAGTAGTCGATCTCGGCTGCGGTGAAGACACGCTGAAGAAAGCGCTGGCCGTAGCGCCGAATGGCACTCTCGATACGATCCACCTCCGCGATGTCAATCCCCAGGCCAACGATCATCTACCCTCCATCGGCAGGCGAAACCAGCTCTCCACCCGGCCAGCCGCACTATCCATTGCCGTCGATTCTCTGCAAGGCGGCCACGATCTCCGTCTCCTCGACCGGGAAGACCGTGCGCAGATCCAGCAGCACGCGCCCCTCCTCGATGCGGGCGACGATTGGAGGATCGTTGCCACGCAGCCGCCGGAGTAATTCATCTGCGCCGATTACCTGCGCGGCAATCGCCACACCGTAGCTGGGCAAATCCCATCCGGGTGCGGCGCCGCCGCCGACCAGCGAAGAGCATGGCACGGCTTCCATCTGCAACTGGTGGCAGCTCTCCCGCAGTCGCGCCGCCAGCGCCTCTGCACGTCGCAAGAGCTCTTCGCGGGGAATGCGCATGAAGCGCAGGGCTGGAATGGCGTCGTACTGTTGGCGAACGTAAGCCAGCAACGTGGATTCCAGCATGGAATAAATGAGTTTGTCGACCCTCAAAGCGCGGAATAGCGGGTTGGCGCGCACTCGCGCAATCACCGCCGGCCGTCCGCTCAGAATCCCCGCCTGCGGGCCGCCCAGCAGCTTGTCTCCGCTGTAGGTAACGATGTCCACTCCCGCGCGCAGGCTGAAGTGAACCGTCGGCTCGCCGCTGATGCCCATCGCCTCCAGTGGAATAAGAGCGCCGCTGCCGAGATCTTCCATGACGGGAATCCCCCGGCTTCGACCCAGTTCAACCAGCTCCGCCAACGAAGGCTGCTCGGTGAAACCGACGATCTTGAAGTTGGAACGGTGGACGCGCAGCAGCAACCGCGTGCGCTCGCCGATGGCGTCCCTGTAGTCGGCGATGCGCGTGCGATTGGTGGTTCCCACTTCGCGCAGCGTCGCACCCGATTTGCCCATGATCTCAGGAACGCGGAAAGAACCGCCGATCTCGACCAGCTCGCCGCGCGAAACAATCACTTCTCCGCCTTCGGCAAGCGTGTTGAGGGCCAGCAGCACCGCTGCGGCGTTGTTGTTGACAACCGCCGTGCTAGGAGAACCATCAGTCGCCGCGCTCGTGGCGGCGGCATCGGCCGCAAACAGCGCGGCGAACAGGCGATCCACATGCGCATCGCGTTGGCCGCGCTCGCCGCTCTCCAGATCGAACTCCAGATTGCAGTACCCGCCTGCCACTTCCAGCGCGTGTTGCAACGCGGCTTCTCCCAAGGGCGCCCGGCCGAGATTGGTGTGCAAAATAACGCCGGTAGCGTTGATGACCCGGCGCAAAGAGAAGCGCGAGCCGGCCTTTAGCTCCTCGGCAAGTGTCTGGGGGAGAGCAGCAATCGTCAGGCGCAGCTCGTCTCCGTTCGACTCGCGCGGGATTGACTGCCGCAGCTTTTCCAGCTCCCGGCGACAGGCCTCGACTACCGCCGCGCGTCCGTGAGCGGCGATCAGCGGTGCCAGGCTTTCGCTCCGCATGAGTTCATCCACCGATGGGAGCAGTCGGAAGAGTTCGGATCGCGAAACGGTTTCCACGAGGATAAGTCTCGCCGTTTCAGGAACCGCTGGCAAGTACGGAGGTGAATCCCTGGACTATGAGACGTATTCAGTCCTGCCTCAAGCGTTCGCAAACCTTTAGCGACCAGCGACCGCTGACCTGAATCATCCACTTGGAAGATTCGCCAAGGTCTTCTGTTTTGTCACATTTAATCCGCTTGCAATTCCGCGTGTGGGGCGGGAGAATGCCGCGATGCCACGTAGGTGGGCCTTTGGGTCTTCGGACCGGGGGCCAAGCTGAAGTTCCTGGGGCCTGTCAGCCGTTTCCATACGCCGAGCGAAATCCACGGCAGGAAAGGGGCGAGGTTAAGGTGGATGATACCGGAGGTGTACGACTTCAAGATGCTACGGTGCAATTGGCCGCAATCGTCCAGTGCTGCGAAGATGCGATTATGTGCCTGACCCTTGAGGGCACTATAACGCAATGGAACGATGGAGCAGTGAAGCTCTATGGTTACTCGGCAGAGGAGATGATAGGTCAATCTGTTTCGTTGCTGGCTCCGCCGAGCCTGATTAACGAAACAATGGACTTGTTGAGAAAGATCATCGCTGGTGAAAGACTCCAGCGGATTGAAACCGTGCGCTACCGGAAAGACGGCAGTTTGGTAGATATTTCGTTCAGCATGTTCCCGATTTTCGCGCGGGGCGGCGATCTTGTGGGCGCCTCAACGATTGCACACGACCTCACCAGCAGTAAGAAGATGGGTCGGGACCTGCGCCAGAGTGAAGAACGGTTCCTGCTGGCGGCGCGTGCTACCAAAGATGTTATCTGGGATTTGGACGTTAAGAGTGGAAAGACATGGCGTAGCGAGACCTTCTGGGAACACTTCGGGTATCCGCCGAGAGATGCGGAACCCGAAATGGCGGATTGGAAAGACCGGCTTCATCCTGACGATCGTGATCGGGTTTGGGATGGATTCCGACTCGCAATGTTACGGCGAGCGGATTCTTATGAAGTCGAGTATCGCATTCGACGGGCGGATGGCTCCCATGCAATCGTGTTGGATCGCGCATACATTGTTTATGACGAAACCGGGCAACCGACACGCGCAATCGGCGCCATCACCGACCTAAGCGATCGGCGGGAACTGGAGGAGCAGTTCCGGCAAGCGCAGAAGATGGAAGCGGTGGGTCGGCTTGCCGGGGGTGTCGCCCATGATTTCAATAATCTCCTGATGATTATCACGTCTCATGCATGGATGGCGCAGGACAAACTCGGCCCCGAAGAGGGGCTCCGCAGCCATCTTGAAGAAGTGCTCAAAGCCTCGGAAAGGGCTGCCACACTAACCCACCAATTACTTGCATTCAGCCGCAAACAGGTCCTTGTTCTGCGCGCTCTCGACCTGAACGCAGTCGTGGAAGACACCTTGAAAATGGTGAGGCGGCTGATCGGTGAGGATATTGAGTTGACCGTGTCGCTGGCGAAAGGATTGTGGGCCGTGAAGGCCGATCCGGGCCAGATCGTTCAAGTGTTGATGAATCTGTGCGTCAATGCAGGCGATGCAATGCCCAACGGCGGCAGGTTGACGGTTAAGACGGAAAACCTGTCCGTCGACGCCGAGGCGGCCAGAGAAAGCCCTGCTTTGCTTCCTGCGGATTATACTGCCCTCATTGTGAGCGATACCGGGGCAGGAATGACGAAGGAAGTCCAGTCTCATATCTTCGAACCATTTTTCACCACCAAAGAATCAGGAAAAGGTACCGGACTCGGCTTGGCAATGGTCTACGGCGTAGTCAAGCAAAGCGGAGGACACATCTCGGTGGAGAGCGAGGCCGGTCGTGGGAGCTCTTTCACGATCTATTTCCCTACGACCGACGTGCCGCTGACGAGAGCTGCCGCCACCGAAGTTATGCATCCCGAGGGACTGGGGGAAACCGTCTTACTTGTCGAAGATGAAGAAGAGCTGCGAGAAGTGCTATTGACGTATCTACGCATGCATCAGTACGAAGTGCTGGAAGCAGCAAATGGAGAGCAGGCATTGCAAATCGCGAGCGAGCACGGAAAGACCATTCACTTGCTTTTGACTGACATAGTCATGCCCAAAGTGAGCGGGACGGAACTTGCTCGCGAACTCACAAAGAAATACCCGAATCTCGTGACGATCTATATGTCTGGATACACCGATCGGGCAGTGTACGGCCTCGAAAGCTCAACGGTGGGCTTCCTGCAAAAGCCATTTGGTCTTGGAACTCTTTTGCAGAAAATGCGAGAGATGTTTGCATCGCGAAACTGAATATGCCGCCTTGGCTTCGCTGGAACGAAATACCCGGCAGTTCAAAAAACTACCCCACGCCTGCCAGCGGCGGGCGCTACCCGGCTTCCACCAGTCCGTAGCGCCGGTTCCAATGCGCCTGCAGATGCCGGATGGCCTGCGTGGCTTCCTCTTTGGAAATGTCTTTGGCACTTCCGCTGACCAGTGCGGCGGCCTCCTGCTTCGCCAGTTCGAGCAGCTTGCGATCGCGAATCAGATTGGCCACGCGCAGGCTCGGCATGCCTGCCTGCTTGGTGCCGAAGAACTCGCCCGGACCCGGCCTCTTCGGAGACTTTCTTCCCCGTCATCAGCACGCAATAAGATTTGGCACTGCCACGGCCGATTCGTCCGCGCAGTTGGTGCAGTTGCGAGAGCCCGAAGCGCTCGGCGTGTTCGATCACCATCAAGGTCGCGTTGGCCACGTCGACTCCGACTTCGATCACAGTGGTGCTGACCAGCACGTCGATTTCGCCGGCCTGGAAGCGGCGCATAACGGATTCTTTCTCCTCGGTATCGAGCCGGCCATGTAACAGGCCAATTCGCAGCTCGGGAAAAATCTTCTTGCGCAGCTCCTCATACATGCGAATCGCCGCCTTCTGCTCACCTTCGAGGCCCGCATCGCCAGCGTCCTTCTCCTCGTTGACAGGGTAAACCAAGTACGCCTGCTGCCCGGCAGCGACCAGTTTGCGCAGAAAGGTCCAGACCTCGGCGGCGCGCTCGCCGGGCACGCGGCGAGTCACGATGGGGGTTCTGCCGGGCGGCAGCTCGTCGATGACGCTGACGTCGAGATCGCCGTAGAGAGTGAGCGCGAGCGTGCGCGGGATGGGGGTTGCGGTCATCACCAGCACGTCGGGAGCAGACGGGGTCC
>JBEKQP010000332.1:0-7387 GCA_049519595.1 Candidatus Korobacteraceae bacterium
AGCAGGTCAGGAAAACTCGACTTCGCTATCTCCAGACCATGTAGGGTCGGATCGTGGCAGACAACGCCGCGCCCATCGGAGCTGAGGCGGACATCGAATTCGAAGCCGTCGCAACCGTCCCGAAGCGCCTTATCGAATGCGAGAAATGTGTTTTCCGGCGCGCCTCGGCGTGCCCCGCGATGCCCAAGCAGCAGAGGGTGGAGATGATGCAAATCCGGTTGAGCGAGTACGTCGTCGTGGTCCACGCGAGCTAATCTACGAGCCTGGTTGAAAGCTGTTTCAGAAGATAGGGATCTTGTTCCCTCGGGGGCTAAAGCCCAAAACCTTCCAGCTCTGGACGGCATGGCAAGCCCCTTCAAAGGCACCCAGATCTAAATGCTAATCCAAGTCGAAATCACGCAAGGGCTTGCCAGGGGTATCCGGAGTCTCTTTGGCCCGGCGCACGGCCTCTTGAAACTTTTTTTCCAGCAGATCGGACTTGTTCTTCTCGTTCTCCACGGACAGCACCGCCTCGCAGCATGGGCAAACAACTTCGAACGATGACGACGGAGGGTTCTTTGCCATGTCCTAGATGTTACCCCAGTTTTGCCCAGTCTAGCGAAAGGTATCGCCGTTAAAGCAGCCGAGCGTTCGCAGCCAGGCGGTGAATGCCAAACACACTCAATCCTAAACTACTCTGGCGACGATCTTAAGACGGTTCAGAGATAAAGCATCTGGTGCCCGGGGCAATGGTTGGCGGCCGTCTCCAGCAGCCTCTCCAGCAGGCCCATTCCATGTGCGCCAAGCAAAGAAATACCCGGAATGATCCGCTCCTGCAGGGTATTTGCCGGAAATAGACCGTTTATCAGCTCTGCCGCCTCGTGCGACAACTGCTGGTTTTTACGCAATTCGGCGCGCGCTGCCTTTCCTGCCAGCCGCTTAACCTGGTGACGCATCTTGCGCCCCGATTTCTCGGCGGCGTCCACAAGGGTTGGGTCGAGCGTTCGTAAGGACTCAGTCAACTGCGCAATCAGCTTGTCGACGGTCTGGGTTCCCTGCTGAAATTGCTCCTGCACGGCGGCCGGAAGGACCCGCGATGCCAGCAGTTCGCGCAGGTGGGTCTCCCCACGAAACAACTCCGGCAATTGCAGCCCATAACGCCGCAGCAAACGCTGCCGGCGGCTATCGACCACCGTCAGGCTCAGGCGCGGAAGGACGGGGGTAACGCGGCCAAGCAGATTCTGATACACCACCGCCGCCTGCGCGAAGTATGCGATCTCAGACGGGCCTCCGAAGTAGACCACCGTGGGCAAAAGGTAGTCCTGAATCACCGGGCGCAGCAATACGTTGGGGCTGAACTGTTCGGGATGCTCATCGAGCCGCTGCAAGACCTCGATGCGCGGCAATCTCTGGGCGCGCACCAGAAAATCGTCGCCGGCGATCTGCATGACCGATCGCTCGCCGTTCTGGAAAATAAACAGGAGCGTCGAGGAATCCGTGACCTTTACCTGCTCATGGTAACCGGCATCCTGCAATTCCCTGCCCCGGCGCAACAATTCCCGGTTCAGCTCTTCGGCACCTTGCACGGCGCTTCGCAGCAAAGGCTTGGCAATGGCATGCACATCCTTGTCGAGCGGTTGCATCAGGATGAGGCCGGTGCCGGCGAATACCTGGCTGAACAAGCGGCCGAAAGCGCTGCCGAAGGTTTCGCCCGCGCGATAGCTGGACTTCAGCACGGCGCTAAGTTCCGGGCCGAGGAGCTGTGCAGCCCGCTCGACCAGCGGCTCAATCTCCGGGCCGAAGCGCACGTCTCCGACGGGCACGTTAGCGCTGGCCTTCACCGGAGCGCTCACGATTTCCACCCGGCCATCCGCCGCAGGCAGCGCCACCTGGTTCACCTCGGCGAGATCATGGTCTTCGGTCGCCAGCCAGAACAATGGCACTGCATCGATTCCCTTCGACGACAGCTCTGCCGCCAGCTGCACGGCTGAAGCGGCCTTTAGAATCGAATACAGAGGTCCGCCGAATAGTCCGACTTGCTGGCCGCTGACCACGGCAACCGCGCCTGCCCGCAGGCGGGAAATCGAGGTGAGTGTCGCGCCGGAGGCTCCCCACTCACGGTTCTGGCGCTCCAGAACATCGGCAATGGCCTCCCGGCGCTGCGGATCGAAGTCAAGGTCGCGCGCGTGTTCGGCAATTGCCGCAAGGCTGTTTGGGGCGAAAAAGCGCTCCAGCGTCTCCACATCACCACGCGCACTCACGGCGTGTATTGGGAACCCCGCCGGGCGCGCAAGAAAATCGAGAAACAGCCGCGAGGAATGCGGTATTTGTTCAAACCGAATACAGTCGGGATTCACTTCGCTGATCTCATCTCTCACCAGGTCTGCCGTCGGCATTCTGTCACAGCTTTCTTCCGCGCACTGAGATGTTGCTGAATGGGGTTACGGGATTTTGATGAGGCAAACTCGCCCGAGTTTCAATTTTCCATAATCCCGGAATCACAGACAGCAGCGGATTGGCTGTAGCGCGATGACAAACCAATTGTAAATGGTGCGGGGTCGCGTTTCGCCCCAACGCCGAAATCTCAGTCTCCTTCGATAGCGGGCTCTGGCCAGCCGACTTGACATCACCCCGGAGAAAACCGCGCCGCAGCCCCCCCCAACACATGCGCCGCCCGAACCGAATTGAAGAGCCTCGGGCGTTTCTTGGAGCATCAAATGAGTAGGTGAAGAGGCTTCAACCAGGGGTTCGAACTTAAATAACGCGGCCAAACGAGCTTGCCGTGGGGTTGACTTCTTTTTGCTATCTACTAAGATTGAAAGCAGATCTTTGAAAACGGTCGCCATGAAGTTGGTGCAGCCGCGGTTTGATGGTTGCGTCAACTGACACCGGTTTAGGCCGGCTGTGCAATACAGCCGACGCGCATGTTGTTTAGATGGGGGCGTCACGGCTTCGACGGGAATGGATGCGGCCAGGAGGCATACCGGGGTGCATGCACCCGTAATCGTGTGCAAAACGATAATTGCCAACAATCAACAGCTGGCATACGCTGCCTCGGTTTTGCGAGTTCGCTCGCGGGTCCGGGAGCCGCGATGGAACTGACTAAGTATGTAGACTCCTCGCTTGCAGCATTTTCGGACAGGGGTTCAACTCCCCTCGCCTCCACCAACTATTATCTGGTTTTTTTCAGTCATTTACCACACAGCTCAAGGATACGTGTACCTAATACGTACCAAATGCCACGCAGCCGATCATTGTGGCGGCGGTGGTTGGCGCTCGTGGCTGCTGATAGACGGAAATGTCGGGAGTTTTTTACCAAGCCATCTTGATCCCCAGACAAGTTTCCAACTGCCGTTGTCCTTCGTGCGTGACGCGCACGGCTCGTGGCTCGTTCATGCGGACCAGCCATTTCAGCTCCAGCAAGCGTCGCAAAAGAGATGTTCCCAGCGGCCCGGCAAGATGATGACGCCGTTCTGTCCAATCCAGGCACGCGCGAGCGAAGTCGGGACGATCTGCGTGGCGAATCGAGAGGTCAATTCCGAGTTCCCGGAACCAGGCGCCCCCCTGTTCCGTGACGCGATAGCTTTTGGAACCTTCCGGCGCGAGCAACCCACGACGTTGCAGTGCCTCGTTCAAGTCTGTAGCTAACTTGCCGGCAAGATGGCTGTAGCAAGTGCGCGCAAAGCAAAGCCGCCTCAACCGCTCCGAACTCGCGTGCTTGACGATGCGTGGCGGAGGCGCGACGGCGGCGAGTGATTCCATTGCCGCTGCAACTTCCGCGTTTGCCAGGCGGTAATAGCGATGTCGCCCTTGCGACTCGAGAGTTAGCAACTTGGCTTCGAGGAGTTTTGACAGGTGCGCACTGGCGGTTTGAGGCGCTACGTTGGCGCACATCGCCAACTCTCCTGCCGGAAGCGCCACACCGTCGAGCAGCGCCAACAACATGCGTGCGCGGGTCGCGTCCCCCATCAGCGCCGCAACCGAAGAGATGCTCTCATCCATGTCGTTCATCGTAGTCCAACCGTAACCCATCACATTTCCACCCGAATCGAAACATTCATCTCTTCAGAGCCTCTAGAATGTGTGGCGGATGGATGTGCTTAGTCGCGCTGGCCGCGAAGAGCAGCGCCGCCACGCCGAAGAAGACGCACTGGGAAGTTCGCTCGGAAACTATGCGAGCGTCGATGACGCGAGAGATGACTCGCGCCAGATTGTTGGCGGGGGATGTCGCGTTAGTTATCATGCTATCCGAGGTTGTCGGAGCGTCCGGCTTCGAGGCGGGACCACTGGGCGATGGGGCGTCCATCGGTACGGAAGTTTTGCTCGCCACTAAACCGCTGTGGCCAGCCGGTCGGCGAGTCCTCCCACGTCTCCTGCCGCCCGTAGACCGTCAAGTCGAGCAACCGGTAGCTGTTATCCATCGCCTCGACGCCGCGCGCCGTCGTCCAATAAGTCTCGAAGACCTTGGATTCTTGGCGCAGGTAGCAAACGATGTGCATCCTGCCCGCCCGGCGTCCAACCAAGAGAGTGTCGAGCGAGTCCTGGGCCGAGTACCACGGCATCTCCCAGCCCATGAAGTCGCGGTAGCGGGCGCTCTCTTCGTACGGGCCTTGGCAAAACGTGACATAGGTGACATCGCGAGAATGAATATATGACAGCTCGCGGACCTGCGATGTGACCCAAGTGCACCCTTCGCACTGCTCCGGCGCCGGATGGCCGGTGTGCCACATGAAGTAGTAGGCGATGAGCATCCGGCGTCCCTCAAACACATCCAATAGCGTCACCGTCCCACGTTCGCCAATGAGCGGTGTAGCGCCGTCCACCTCAACCATGGGGAGCCGTCGGCGGGCGGCTGCAATGGCGTCGCCTTCTCTTGTATAGGCCTTCTCGCGAACCCGCAATGCGTCCAGCTCGGCCTGGAAGGTAACCCGATCAACCACCTCAGGTGCTGAAGGGACATCTCGCATGAAGTCTGTCATCGTTCTAATCCTCGTTCAGGTCCAATTGCCTCGGGATGGTGCAAAATTCACCGGTCACATCCCAACCGGGTAAGAGTGAAAAAGAGCTTTCTCATTTCCGCCCAATTTAGGAAAAGTCAGGCTGCAGCCCGGAGCTTCACGAGCGCTTCTTCTTCGGGGGGGCCGGGCGGCGGACGACCTTCTGGGCGGAGTCGGAAGCTTCCTTGCACTTCAGTTGGGACCGGTTGTACGCGATCGCGGTCTTTACGAGGCGCCGGAGCGCCGCCGCGTTCGGCCGGTCTTTCTCGAAGATGTCGATCGCGCGGCGGTCGTTCCCTTCGAGGCCCGCGTTGAACAAGTGGTCGGCGTCGGCAAAGTGGGCTCCCTTGGCGAAGGTCCACTTCACCTTCCCCCCGTGAGGGTTGGCCAAGCAGACCATCCCGTCGCAGTACCAGACTGGCGTACCCATCCACTTCCAATCCTCCGTGACGGCCGGATCAGCCTCCAGCATGATCCGTCGGATCATGGCGAGCACCTTGCCCCGCCAGTCGGCGATGCCGGCGATGCGCTGGTCGATCTGCTCCGAGGGCTTCATGCGACCTCCCGGGCCCTCAGCGTTTGCGCCGGCGCCACCCATTTTATGCTGCTGACTCGTCGTACAGTTCCTTCTCCGACACGGCGGGCTGGTTTGTGAATTCTTTCCCTCCCCTCGCCGCAGCACCGAACATTGGCCCCCTGGCTGGCACAACAGGCGCGAACGCCATAAACCCAATCGACTGCGGCACATCATCGTAAATCGCCTCCATGCCGCCACGCCTGAAATAGGTTTCATGCCAGAACCCGGTACCACCTGAGTCACGCAGAAAGTCTTGCCACCATATCCGGTGCGGGTCGGAGCGTGTCCACTGCAGCAAAGAATCGAGGTCGCGCCAGTATTGCCGCATGCCTAAGTGCGTCGGAAACAGCGAGTAAAATACCGTCTCGTGCCGGAGGAGACCGCTAGGCTGTGCTGCGGCAGAGTTGGAAATCTGTGGCCCAAATCCGAAAAGCGTTTTTAAGCCCATGATTCGATTCACGCGCATACCAAGGTAAATCACCACTAGGTCTGGGTAGCCGGAGAGATCCACGGTTCGTCGCTCAACACGTGTGCGCATACGTCAATGAGATTCCCAAACATGGCTACGGAGATTTCACACTAAGTGAATTTATCGGCATGGGTGAGGTGCTACCCACACCGCATGGCTGGACAGTATAGCTGGGCAGGCACTCGGCAAGGAGCCGGTGAACTGTACTTGCCCACCGGGATAGTTCTGCAGGTCGGCAGTTGCAGGGCTCAGCGTCTCATTTACCTGTGCCCGTGCGTTCAAAGACTTGGCTGGAGTCGAAACCTGGCTTATGCCGCGTCACAGCCCCTGGTTCACCGCCGGTAAGGATTTTTTCTCGCGATAGGAGCGCGCCAGTTCCATGTAGATTCCCAGATCCCGGTCGAGTTCAGATTGCGTACCGTCGAAATAAAAATTGCGAATCGGGATTCCGCCGTAGTCTTTGCTCAACTTGGGGTAGACGGCTTCGCTTACGATTCCGTTCATGCACGTGAACGGGCTGATGTCGATGATTCCATCTGCACCATGCTTAGCCAGGTATGCGGCTTTGCCAACCGACAGCACCATCTCGCCGAGTGCGCCGTCATTGGGCAGATAAGGCCGCGCATACTCGAAAACTTCATAGACATCCGGCTCTTCACAGCCGGCAAAGTCTTGTTTGAATGGCGCGGTGATAGCGTGCTCGTCGCGTTCCTGCACGTACCCGCGAATACGCGCCTTTAACATCTCGGTTGACCAATACTGTCCACGCAGCTTCAGCTTCCGCAATTGCTCGGCATTGGTGTACAGGATCCACTCAGGAATATCGCTTAGCCACGCTTGGGCGCCATAGGTTTCGAGTTTGCGAATCAGGTCTTCATTGCTGAAGGTGTTGAGCCGGCAGAAGATTTCTCCAACCACTCCGATCAGAGGTACGCCTTCGTCGTACCGCACCGCAATGCGCTGGAAGCGTTCGCGCGAACGCTTCATGACGGCGACGATCGCATCCAGTTGGCAACCGGAACGCGAACAGCCCTTCTCAATTGCCGAGCATAGGTCGGCAATGCCTTCCTCGTACGCCTTGTCACTGGAACCTGGAACGGTTTCATAGGGCCGCTTGCGATGTAGAGCTTTGCGGAGCACGCTGGCGGCAACCAGCGAGCGCCATCCTCCGCGCATGAATGGCGTAGAGATTTCGCCCAGGTCCGCGTAGGAGTTTCTGCTTGTGGGCGAGAGAATCTGAACGTCGCCGTAGCCGTTCTCCCGCAGAATCTTCCCCAGCATTGGTGCGTATTGGCCGAAACGGCACGGCCCGTCCGCGGTGGGCATGAAGAACATGGTGCGCTTGGGATCGAATCCCGGTTGCTG
>JBEKQP010000333.1:0-6697 GCA_049519595.1 Candidatus Korobacteraceae bacterium
TTTCCCTATCCTTTTTCGCGAAAAAAGCAGCTATAGTGAGCTGAGACTCCGTTCACCGGGGTGGCCGCTTTTTGTATCTCCATGGTTCGCAGTCAAGGTTCATTTACACACGAGGATGAAGACTCCTTTCGCGGAGCGGGCGTCCGCCACAAGGACTCGGAAGACTATGTTCCGGGCGAGGTCGAATCTTCGTCGTTAGAGGACAGGATTGTCGACCTCGACGTAGTGGAGCAATCGCCATTCCTGCGCGGGCAGAAGCGCGTTCCGGTGCGGCGCGGTCCGTTCCGGAGAGGCACGGCGAATCGCCTGCGCGCGATTTTACTGTTTCTTGCTGTTTTCATAGTCGCCACCACCGCCGCCGCAGGTGTGTACCGTTACTGCACGCATTCGGCGCGCTTTCGGGTGGATTCAAGCGATGCCATCGAGATTATCGAAACCAGGAATGCAACTCGCGCGCAAGTGTTGGAAGTGATGGGCGCCGATATTGGCCGCAATGTTTTCTTTATCCCGCTGGACGAGCGCAAGCGCCAACTGGAAAAGATTCCCTGGGTCGAATCGGCCAGTGTGATGCGGCTTCTGCCAAACCGTCTGCGCATAGCCCTGCGGGAGCGCACACCGATCGCGTTTGCCAAGGTCGGCGATCGGATTGAACTGATCGACGCGAACGGCGTATCCATGGCAATGCCTCTGGGTGCGAACTATTCGTTCCCGGTCATCGTGGGCAACGCCGAATCCGATCCGCTTTCGACCCGCGCGGTGCGGATGAAGACCTACATCGAGCTCGTCCGCCAGTTGGATTCGACCGGCGCGAACTACTCGCGTGAATTGGATGAAATCGATTTGTCGGACCCCGAAGATGTCAGGGTGACGGTTGCCGATCAGCAAGGCGCGCTGCTGATTCATCTTGGTTCCAGCAGCTACCTGGAGCGCTTCAGCCTTTACAAGACGCACATTCAGGAATGGCGTCAGCAGTTCCAGCGGCTGCACTCGGTGGATCTGCGATTTGAGAGGCAGGTTATTCTCAATCCAGGATCGCCGGCTCCGGCTCCGGCGCCGGTCATCGAGCAAGCTCCGCAGCCAGGACCGAAACCAATCGCCACCGGGTCGGCAAGCAAAAATGGTCACGCCGCAAAAGGTAAGCATTAGGCTATGGGAAAGCAGAACGAGAACATTCTAAGCGTTGTTGACATCGGCACCGCCAAGACGGTGGCACTGGTTGCCGAGATCACCGACACCGGTCTGCGCTATCGCGGACATGGAATTGCCGCGTCTCGCGGGTCGCGCAAGGGAATAATTGTCGATCTGGATAAGGCTACCGCCGGCGTGCAGAAGGCGATGGACGAGGCTGAGTTAACCGCCGAAGTGCCGCTCGATCGCGCGGTCGTGGGGGTTGCGGGACCGCATATCCGTGCCGCCAACAGCCAGGGCGGTATCGCGCTCGGCGCGGAGGCGCGCGAGGTTTCCCGGGAAGATATCCGTCAGGCCGTCGACAAGGCGCGGAGTATTCCTCTGCCTGACGATCATCAAATCCTGCATCTGTTGCCCCAGGACTTCATTCTCGATCAGCAGGATGGCTTACGAGATCCGGCAGGAATGGTGGGCCGTCGACTTGAGGTTCGTGTACACGTGATCACCGCCGCCATCAGCGCCGTGCAAAACGTCATCACCGTGATGAATCGCGCGGGCATTCACGTCAACGACACGGTCTACGAGGTGCTGGCGTGCTCCGATGCCGTATTGCGCACCGACGAACGGGAGCTGGGCATCTGCATTTGCGATATTGGGGCCGGGTCGTCCGATGTCATCGTCTTTCACGAAGGCGTTGTCGTCCACACCGCGGTCATTCCGGTTGGCGGCGATCATTTCACCAACGATGTGGCCGTGGGGTTGCGCACGCCTCTGGCGGATGCGGAAAAAATCAAACGACAGTTCGGCTGCGCCATTGTGACTTCCATTCCGGAAAGCACGGAGATCGAAGTCCCATCGGTCGGCGACCGTCCCTCGCGGCTGGTGCCGCAGCGTTTTCTGGGAGAGGTGCTGGAGCCGCGCGCCCGCGAACTGGTCTACATGCT
Organism: Candidatus Korobacteraceae bacterium; assembly: GCA_049519595.1. Classification (GTDB taxonomy): domain Bacteria; phylum Acidobacteriota; class Terriglobia; order Terriglobales; family Acidobacteriaceae; genus CAWBRT01. Next base: position 2,073 of record JBEKQP010000333.1, read on the forward strand.
GCGCGATAACCTGCGCCAGGCGGGCGTGAGTGAGATGCTGGGATCGGGCGTGGTGCTCACCGGCGGCGGCGCGCGTCTGCCGGGGCTGATTGAGACCGTGGAGGATATTCTGCGCTGTCCGGCCCGCATTGGATTGCCAATCCCGATAGCGAAGCTGCCGGCAGTGCTGGGCGAACCGGAGTTTGCAACCGTCATTGGAATGGTTTTCTACGCCCATCGTGCCCAGGTGCTCAATGGGCCCGATGGTCCAGGACTGGGCAAGCGTTTGCGGTCGTTGTTTGCGCGCGCGAATTTCGGGTTCTAGAGCAAAACCAGGAACATGGTATCTCTGGTTTTGCCCTGGCAGGCTGCGGAAGCATAGGTTTCAGGCGAGGTGGGTTTACAAACTCGTGTACAAGTATCGTGGAGCGCCACATCACGGATCGCCTCGCTGGTTGCTTCGGCACGGTCAGCAGATTGCCAGACCGGGTTCGCGGCAGGTAGATCGCCGGAAGAAGCCGGACGTTCAACGCCCGGCGGTGATAGTAAGGTCACGTCAACTGCAAAATAGCTCTAACGAAATCAGCGGTGTACTGCCGTTTGCCAGTCACCAAGCCGAGGGAAGAAGGAATCCGTCGATGGAGATAGTCGAGAATAAGGATATTCGAATCCAGTTCAACGAAGATCCACGCAACAATGCAAAGATCAAGGTGATCGGCGTCGGTGGCGGCGGCGGCAATGCCGTCAACCGCATGATTGACGCGGCCCTGGAGGGCGTGGAGTTCCTGGTTGCGAACACCGACATGCAAGCACTCCAGCTCTCGCACGCTCCCGTCAAGATTCAGCTCGGCGTCAAGTTGACCAATGGGCTCGGAGCCGGATCCAATCCGGAGATTGGACGCAAAGCGGCCCTGGAAGACGCCGACAAAATCATTGAAGCGCTGGAAGGCGCTGACATGGTTTTCGTCACCACTGGACTGGGCGGCGGCACCGGAACCGGAGCGGCCCCGATCATCGCTTCTCTTGCCAGCGAAATGGGCGCGCTCACGGTCGCGGTGGTGACCAAGCCTTTTGCCTTCGAGGGCAAGCGTCGCATGCAGCAGGCCGAGCGCGGCCTTGCCGAGCTGATCGATTCGGTGGATACGGTGATCGTCATCCCCAACGAAAAGCTGCTGGCGGTGGCACAGGACGCCGGCTTCTTCGAATCGTTTCGCATTGCCGACGACATTTTGCGTCAGGGCGTTCAGGGCATTTCCGACATCATCACCATTCCCGGTATCATCAATCGCGATTTCGCCGACGTGAAGGCCATCATGGCCGGCATGGGCTACGCCGTCATGGGTACGGCGACCGCCAAAGGCGACCGCCGCACCATGGAGGCGGCACAGCGCGCCATCGCGTCGCCTCTGCTCGAGGCTGGGGCCATCGACGGTGCGCGCGGCATCCTGCTCAATATCACCGGCTCGAGCTCGCTCAAACTCGCCGAGGTCAACGAGGCCTCCACCATCATCCAGAGTGCGGCTCACGAAGACGCGAACATTATTTTCGGCGCCGTGCTCGACGAGAAGATGAAGGACGAGGTCAAAATCACGGTCATCGCTACCGGCTTCAAGGTGGACCAGATCCGCAGGCGCGAACGCCCGTCAGCGACCGTTGCGGCTGCGCCGCAACCGCATTTTGATCCAGCCCCGCCGCCCATTCACTATCAGCCTGACGCCCAACCAGCGCCGCCCTCCGAGCCGGAACCTTCAGCGCAAATCGAAACCGAACTTCCGCCCGAGCCGCCGGCCGAGATTGCGCCGCTGGAACCGGTAACGCGCAGTTGGCAAGCGCCAACTCCCGTGCGCGAAAACGCTTCCATCGAATCGGTGACGCGCAGTCTGACGGGCGAATTCGAGCAGGACGATCTCGACGTTCCGGCGTTTCTGCGTAAGCGAAACGAGAACCGCTGAATCAGCCCCGGGCGACGCGTTGCTCGCCGGGACCCATGCAGGAAACTATTCAGGCGGAGCGGGCCTTTGGCTTGCCAGGCTGCTGAAAAACTCGTATCAGTGTCATCCAATGGGGCGAACGTCGCTATGAGATCGAGGTTGCGACGGTTTTGCGCTTGGGATCTGTTTTGCTTGCAGCACGCGCAAACAGCAGATCCTTCGCTACGCTCAGGATGACACCCTCGGAGAGCAGTTTTTCAGCCAGCCTGTTGCACCGTAACCGTCGCTCGCCTGAGCTCTACCGCAGCTCGACCGTAAATTTCGGGTGACACTGATTACCCGGGTCGAAGTTCACGTTGCCCTGCTTGTCGCCGGACTTGACATCGAACTCAATCGGCTTCTTGGCGTAGTTCGGCAGTCCGGTGAACTCCGCTTTGCCGTAGTAGTTGGTGCTCACCGTCAGATCGCTCTTGTGCGCCAGGCCCCAGCGGATCAGGGTGTGGATCGACGCCTGGTACACCGGCTTGCCTTTATCGTCGAGCACGTCGAATGAGGCAGTGCAGTCGCCGCGGTCGGCGCTGATGCTCGGAACCTTTTCGCGCCGCCATTGGCTTCAACCCGAAATTGTAGATGAGTTTGCGCCACGGGCGGTCGACCCGAGTTCCATCAGGAGCTAAGCCCGGAGTTTCCCGGCTGAACTCCCGAGTCAGCGAATCCTTCGTCGAAAAGACAGGGTCGCTGTCGAGGTGAGGATCGCCCGCTACGAAAATGTGTGTAATTAACGTCTCATGCCCATCGGCGGCGATCATGAAATGCACATGCGCAGGTCTGTGAGCGGGTCTGCCTGTTGCGCGTAGCATCTCGCCCACCGTGCCATCCAGCGGGATCGGGTATGAATTGGGCATGATCGACCAGAAATGATACCGACCGTTTGCGTCTGTGTGGAAGCGAGCCCTGAGCCTCGCGTCCGGTAGGTCGGCGAGTTGAACATCATAGAAGCCCTCGCTATCCGATTGCCAGACATCAACCGCGGCATTGGCAAGTGGCGTTCCGCTTGCCGAGCAAACGGTACCTTCGACAAACAAGGGCTCACCCTTCAGTCCATGTCCCAGATCAAAGCCAAGCGGCAGCTCAGGAGCCGGAACATAGAACGGACCGAGCACTGTGGATTCCGTTGCCCCAGCCGGTATGCGGTGATTGATGGCATCAACCAGCACTGAAACGCCCAGGGTATCGGATAGCAGAATGAATTCCTGCCGATTATCGGCCATGGGCTGCCCTGTACGCGTCAGGTAGTCGATTGCAAACTGCCATTCTTCAGGAGTTAACTCGACCTCGCGGACGAAATCGTGCAGATGTCGCACGAGCGCTCCCATGATCTCCTTGAGGCGTGGATCCGGTGTGCCCTGGAATGCCTCAACCACTTCCCTCGTAATCTTCTGCTCGCTGAAATTACTCATGCAGTCCCCAATTGAGCCGCAGAACGTCAACCCGGCTCAGTCGTGGGAGTCAAGCTTCTGCTGGTGGGTTGCATGCTGCTGAGCGGATATTGCCAGGAACTACCTCACCCAGGCCAACAGAAGGCTTGAATAGGACACCCGATCGAAGGCGCGACGTGGGGCTGGGACAAGGCCATATGAATTGCTCAGAAAATCGCAAGGGCGGATGAAACTTGCTATCGACCGAGGCCGGGATTCGCCGTTGCTGTGCCCCGGCTTCGGCGGCGGGCCGAGTGCTAAAATCAAGAATTCAGTTCCCGTGCTCCCGCCGCCCGTTGGCGCGGGCGATACTCCGCTGGGAACTCGCGAAATTATGAAGCCAAAGCCTTCAGGCAATGATGTTCGACGCATGTTCCTGGACTTCTTTATCTCTAAGGGGCATAAAGAGGTTCACTCGTCTTCGCTGGTGCCGGCCAACGATCCGACGCTGCTGTTTACCAATGCCGGCATGAACCAGTTCAAAGACGTGTTCCTGGGGCTGGAGAAGCGCGACTACCAGCGCGCTACCACCTCGCAGAAGTGCGTGCGCGCCGGCGGCAAGCATAACGATCTGGAAAACGTCGGCTTCACCAACCGTCACCACACATTTTTCGAGATGCTGGGAAACTTCTCCTTTGGCGATTACTTCAAGAAAGACGCTGTCGCCTATGCCTGGGAACTGGTGACCTCGCCCAAGTGGTACGGCATCGACGGCAGCAAGCTCTACGCCACCATCTTCAAGGGCGAAGGCGGGGTGCCGCGCGACGACGAGGCTTATGGCCATTGGTTGAGTGTGGGCGTGCCCGCCGAACGCATCTTCGAGATGGGGATGAAGGACAACTTCTGGGCGATGGGCGACACAGGCCCTTGCGGCCCGTGCAGCGAACTGCACTACGACATGGGCGTGGAATCTTCGGACAAAAAGAATCCGGAGTGCGCGGCGGGCGAGTGCCGGTTCCCGTGCGAGTGCGGACGCTACGTCGAGATATGGAACTTGGTGTTCATGCAGTTCGACCGCGACGCCAATGGCGTGCTGAATCCGCTGCCCAAGCCCTCGATCGATACCGGCGCGGGGCTGGAGCGCGTGACCGCCGTGCTGCAAGGCGTGGTCTCAAACTATGACACCGACTTGTTTACGCCGCTGATAGGAGCCGCGGCTGGCCTCACCTTTCCGGATTCTGAGGCTCGCGCCATTGAGGGCATCACAGTTCCAGAACATCAGGCTTCTTTAAGAATC
>JBEKQP010000334.1:0-4561 GCA_049519595.1 Candidatus Korobacteraceae bacterium
ATCGGCAGTGCCCCGGCCCGTCACCATTCTGCTCTCGCCAAAGTTTCCGCGCTTGGGCCGAGTCACTCCCGATCAAGGCTAGCGACCAGCGAGGAGTAATCCGCGAAAGGGTGGACCAACTTCCGAGTGCCGACGATTCAGGAATGAGCGCCCTCGGTCGACGCTGTGGTGGCTTCGGCGGAGGTGACTGAAGATCCTGAACTTTCCCGATTATCTTTATCCATTCGCCGGCGGCGTTTCTTGGGTGTCGTCAGGTGGCGGCGCATTCACCACAGCCCAGAACTTGCCAAGCGCCGCCACTGCCGGTGCGAAATCCTGGAACTTAACCGGCTTAACGACGTAAGCGTTTGCGCCCAAGCGGTAGCTTTCCCTGAGGTCGGGTTCCTCCGCTGAGGAGGTCAACATAACCACGGGAATGGGCTTAAGATCGGGATCACTTTTCACCCTGCGCAGGACCTCCAAGCCATCGACTTTTGGCATTTTGATGTCCAAGAGAAACACGATCGGGTTACCAGCGCCACGCGTTGCGTACTTGCCGCGCCGGTATAGAAAATCAAGCGCCTCAGCTCCATCGCCTACGATAACGAGCGGGTTGGCCAAGTTACATTTGTCCAGAGCATCCACAGTCAGTTCAACGTCGAAGTGATTATCATCAGCGAGTAAGATGGTGCCTAGTGCATCGGCCATCGCTAACCTCCTCCGCGGGTCGGAATTGAAAAATAGAATGTTGCCCCTTGTTCCGATACGCCCTCCGCCCACACTCTGCCGCCGTGACGCTCGACGATGCGACGCACGTTGGCGAGCCCGATGCCCGTGCCTTCAAACTCCTTCGTATGTAAACGCTGGAAAACCTGAAAAAGTTTGTCGACGTAAGCCATTTCGAAGCCCACGCCGTTATCACGGATGAAGATTACCCGCTCGCCTGGTGTTTCATTTGTGCATCCGATCTCGATGCGGGCTTCTTGCCGGCCGCGTGTGTACTTGACAGCGTTCGACATCAGATTGACCAACACCTGCCGGAGCAGCGCCCGGTCTGCGTAGATCGTGGGCAGACTGGAAACTTTCCACACGATATTGCGCCCGCCCGCTTCTGGTTCCAGTTCGCGCCGGACCTCCTGCATCAGAGGCTCCAGAGCGACATCCGCCTTCGACATGCCGGCTCGTCCCAGTCGCGAGAACTTCAACAGGTCATCGATCAACGTACCCATCTGCTGCGAGGAGGCGTGAATGTTGTCTAGGTAATGCCGTCCCCGCTCGTCCAACTTCTCGTAGGACCTTTCGCGCAGTGACTCGGAGAACGCACTCAGGTGGCGAATGGGAGCGCGAAGATCATGCGAGACGGAGTAGGCAAAGGCTTCCAGCTCCTTGTTGGAAGATTCGAGTTGCGCGGTGCGATCGCGTACGCGCTGCTCCAACTCGGCAGTGAGTCGTCGGATTTCCTGGTCGGCTCCCCTCCGTTCAGTGACGTCGCGGGTAACAGTCAGGACGAGCTGACCTTCATCCGTTTCGATCGTGTTCAATTGAATATCCGCCGGAAACTCCGATCCATCCTTACGCCTTCCATACAACTCCAGTCCGGTTCCCATGGGGCGGGCGACGGGTGTAGCGGCGTATTTTTGTCGATGGCCGGCGTGGGCGACGCGGTATAGCTCAGGCACGAGGAATTCAACCGGCTGACCCATGAGTTCGGTACGGCTATATCCGAATGACCTTTCCGCCTGGGCGTTCAACTGGACAATGCACCCGCGTGAGTCCACCGTAACAATGGCATCGGGGGTGAACTCGAAGAGTTTTTCAAACATCGTTCGGCTCTTTCGCAGGGCTGCCTCCGCCCTTTTGCGATCGGTGATCACGTCGAACACTGCAACGAAAAACCCCTTGTCCGGACTGAAGGTTGAGATGGAAAACCACTTCTCTAGCCCGCCCACAAAGACCTCGAATTTTTCGGCCTTGCCGGTGAGGGCCACTCTGGCATAGGTCTCGAGCAGTCCTGGATCAGCCTCCCGAATACCCGGGATGACTTCGGTCACTCTCCTCCCCGCGACATGCTTCAAACCGGTCAAGGCCTCAAAGGCACGATTGACGGCGAGGTAAACGAAGTCCCGCGGCTCGCCGTTTTCGAAAACCATCCTGCAGTACGCGAGCCCTTCCGACATGTGATCAAACAATCCGTGATATAGCTGTTCGCTTTGTCGAGCCTTCGCCTCCGTCCGCTTGCGCTCGGTGATGTTTCTAACAACGCTTAGAATGGTGCGGGTTCCATCGATGGTTTCACCCGTTGCACTTACCTCGACAGGGAAGGTGCTGCCGTCCTTCCGCTGGTGTATCGCTTCGAAGAGAACACCGTGAACATCAGCCTCATGCAACTGGTTGCGGATCGCCTCCGGGCTTTCGGATGGCCTCAGATCGTACAGGCGAAGCGCGAGCAACTCCTCTCGGGTGTAACCGTACGCCGTTTCCGCCGCGGCATTGGCGCCCACGATTCGGCCGTCCTGTGCCCGAATGAACAAAATGATGTCCCGGCTTTGGTGAACCAGGAGGTTGTAAAGGCGTGCCTGTTGCTCAGCGTATTTCCGCTCCGTAATGTCGTGGGCAATGGTGGAGGCCCCCATGGTCCTCCCCGCCGCATCCCGGATGGGAGAAACCGTCACCGAAACCTCAACTTCGGTCTTGTTCTTGCGCAACCGTACCGAATCCAGTCGCTCCACTCTGCCGCCAGCGGCGATCGTTGATAGAATCTGCTTTGTCTCCTCCTGCCGGTCCGGTGGAATTATGATGGAGATCGACTGGCCGATAGCCTCTTGTGCCGTGAATCCGTGTAATCGTTGCGCCCCGGCGTTCCAGCTCGCAATGAATCCATCCAACGTTTTCCCGATAATAGCGTCGTCGGATGAATCGACGATGGCCGCTAGCGTTGCCCGAGCCTCCTCCACTCGTTTGTGTTCGGTGACGTCGAAAGTCATCCCGACGAATTTGAGAACCTGGCCGCTGGCGTCACGAATCGGGTGTGCCCGGCTCATGAGCCAGCGTTCGCTTCCATCGTGACCGCGGGTTCGCCACTCAACATTCAACTCGCTTGCTTGGCGAACGGCCTGCTCCATCGCGGCATCCAGGTTCGCGAGGTCGTCAGGGTGTACGATTTGCCGCCAAGCTTCGTGGGAGGGTTTGCAGCTATGCGGTTCGAGACCATAAAGCGCCCACAGCTCCTCGGACCATTCCGTCGCGTTTTTCTGCGGGTCCCATTCCCAAGTGCCTGCATGTGCGGCGTTCTGCGCCAGGCTCAGACGTTCCATACTGTCGTGCAAGCGTACATTCGCTTGCGCGAGTTCATCGGTGCGTTCGCTGACCCGCTGCTCAAGTTCTGCTTCCGAGAGCCGGCTGGCCGCGAAGCCCTGTCGCACCAAGAATAATGCTATACCGCCCAGGATGAGAGCGAGCAGGCCGGTGCCAATGATGACCGCTTCCGTCACCACGACAGCGCGTGCGGAGCGCGCTTCCCGCTCTCTCAGCAGCATTGACTCGGTCTCCTCCATTTCCGCCACGGCCTGACGAATGCGGTCGTGGAGCAATTCTCCCTTGCCTGTCAGGAACTCTCGCTGCGCCGCCTCCAGCCCCTGCCTGCGTAGTAGCTCGATGCCTTCATCGAACTCGGCCATTCGCTGCGCGATGAGCGGCTCCAGAGCGTTCAACCGGCGTTGCTGCAAGGGGTTATCTGCGGTCAGATCGCGAAGCTGGCGGAACGCCTCCATTTCCCTGGCGACAGCGGAGCGGTAAGGCTCCACGTAGCTCGGCTGACCCGTAATGATGTAACCGCGCTGGCTGGTCTCCCCATCCGTGACGGTCGCGAGCAGCAGTCGCAGGTCGGAGATCACCTGGTGAGTGTGGTCAACCCAGGCAGCGTCCTGATACATTCGGACCACGCTGATATGGGATATGGACGCGACCGCGACCAGGCAGGTGAGCAGGAACCACAGACCCCCTCGCGCCTTGCTCTCGGTGGAAGGAAGGGAACTCTCGCGCTGAACCGTCGCCAGGCTTAGCTTGGTACGCCGGCGACTTTCCATTAGAAAGCTGACGAGCCCGCCCACAGAGCCCAGTGCCATTAGCTTTACAACGTCGGTGCGGTTCGTCACGTGCCAGGAGTAAACGGGAGGGAGTAAAAAGTAGTCCGTGGTCAAGATGGCAAGGGCAGTGGTTAACAACCCTGGAGCGAGCCCTCCGACGTAGGCACTAAGGAGAATTGGAATCAGGAATACGGCGACCGGCGTTTTAATGGGGACGTTAGGTCCCAAGCCTTCGACCAGCAGCAGTAACGTCGCCGTTCCCACGGTGCCAATTGTGAATCCTAGCCACTGAGGTCCTTGACCCCGGAGGATCTCTATTGCATGCCGTTTCGATGCCGAGTCGTTTTGCGCCGTCATGAGGGTTACAAAATCCCGCCGGTACTACGGGTGGTTTGAGTCGGAATTCGAGTTCCGCCAGTGAGGTTCAGGTTCTACCTTCATAGTCACAAGTCCGTGAACGCGGGTCTTGAGGTTGCCCACCCATCCGCCTTCGAGCC
>JBEKQP010000335.1:0-4523 GCA_049519595.1 Candidatus Korobacteraceae bacterium
TTTGGCGCTGGATCAGATACAACTTTCCGTAAAGCCCAAACAGGGGTTTTGGCATCCAGCACGGCATCTGCCATAATGGCTGGCGGACATGAACGGCGAATCTTCGCAGCAGAAATGGGATCGCCTGCAACGCGAGTACAAGCAGGAGGTGCAGGCGCCGTACCCTAACCCAAAACGGCGTGGCTGCCCCGGAACGGATGTTCTGCGGGAACTCGCCGCTAGGTCCGCACGCTTCGAGGACCAACAGTGGAGGCGTGTGATTCACTGTGCGCCGTGCTGCCAGCAGTATCTCGAATTACGAGAATCGTGCCGGCTCGCCGACAAGGCCAGCGTGCATCGCGAATCGCGGTGAGTCCGGCCCGATGTAATCCGCTGCCGCGATACTCGTACCACCCTCCCCCCGGCCCCGAACTACGCCACCACTGCCTCTTTCGGCGCTTTGGCCTGTCGGTCATCAAGGATGCCACAACGACCGGACCCACATCGGACTGGAGAAGGCGACGCCCGCGGGCGTCCGACCGAAGCACGCCCGATCGGCACGGGCGAAATTCTAGCCTTGCCTCGGGTCGGCGGTCTGCACCATCGCTACACGTGGTCAGCAGCGGCCTGATCATCGTGGCGACTACATCGGGCGCAGTTCCATGGCCCATCAATCGAGGGGCCGATTGCACTGTCTCTCGCTGGGAGGCAGAGCAAGAGCCCGGTCGCAAACTCGCCGGCCGTCAGTATCCGACCTCGCAAGTGCCGGACTGGGCTGCATGGCAACAGCGACCTAACGGGCCGAAACGCGAGTTTCAGTTTTTGATGACCCACAGGCACCGCAGGAACCGATCGGCTGAGACGTTGGCTGGAAGCGGTCGCTCCGCCGCAAGTCCTAAGTGCGAACCGATCTCCCCAGGCCTGCCAGTCGCTGCCCGCTACGCAATTCATCTGGGAAGGTCCAGGCGAGCGCCACTTTCCCACGAGTCGGAAGCGTATGCCAGGAAGGAGTTCCGTGCCCTTGTGGGCCATCGTAGGCTATGCACTCGTGGTTTCTGCAACTCGTGCAACTCAGCATCTCACAGCGGCGATCTTCTTCGTCTCCGCTGAGGCAGATGATGGTAACCGCGGAAGCGCCGCTCAGATGCTCGGGCGCGTCATGCGGAGATGGAATCCACACGCTCGTTACGCCGCTGCAATTTGCCAGAATGGCGTTGCCCCTAATGACGAATGCCGCTCTCGGTAAGACGTACAAGCATCCTTCTGTGCCCTTCTGGGCATAGAAGCGATCATCGGCCTCACCGACGATGCGAGCCTCAATTTGCAATGGACGTAACTCGTGAACTCGAAACTGGGTCAGCGCCGACTGACGTGCCACACGCCCAATTGTCTTTGCGGAGGAAACGGGTGACCAGACTACTCCAGTTGCCATATCATACCTGCGTGTCTTTTATTATTTGCCTGGTATTAACCTGAGTCAACGTGACGAAACTCACCGAAGCCGCGAGCGCGTGACAAAACGCACAGACCGGGATTACCGCAGCGCCTCCTGCATGTGCGGAAGAACATGAGAATAAACATCCAGTGTGAACGCTACGCTGGCATGTCCGAGTTGCTCGCTGATGATCTTTGGCGAGACGCCAGCAATCAGTGAAATCGTCGCCGTGTGGCGCAAGTCTTATAGCCGAATCGGCAATAATTCTGCCGACCTGAGCAGCGGTTTGAATTGGTCGCGCACGAAACGCGACTCGCGGATGGGTCCTCCGCGACGGGCACGAAACAGGGGTAGATCTTCACGGGTTTTCGGCCCTTGCGGGACTCGTACTCGGAGCAGCGCCACGACCCACGTCTGAAGCTTCACTACACGGCGGCTTCGTGACCGCTTCGTTTCGGAGAACTGCCACCACCTTTTCGCCATTCGAGCGTGAGGGAAACGCTGGCCGTCCCGCATTCGAGGTCGAGGTCGTTCCACGTCAGCCCAAGGTATTCGCTGGGGCGCATGCCTGCGGTCAGTGCGATTGCGACAGGTCGGAATACGGATGACCGGCGATTGCTTTGACGAATGTCCTCGCCTGTTCAACGCTTAGCACCTCAATTTGCGGGCGCTCTTGTCTAGGTAGATCGACCGAGTCGGCCGGGTTTGCCAGCATGAGGTTCCAGCGCATAGCCTGCTTCAAGGCCGACCGCAAGACCGCGTGGGTATAACGGATCGACCGCGTCGTCTGAGAGGGTGGTTCGCCGCCTCACTGCCTGGATCTCCTCGGCCTCACCAGGAGTCTGCGTTCCTGAGGAATCAGAAAGCACCCCTTGCTTCAGCCGGTATTCTAGCGAAACGATGTTACCGATTGACAACTGAGTAACGATCGTTACGCGCACGTAACGTGCCACTCAACCTATTGCAAATAATATTGTTAATACGCGTAACTGTTGCGTAGCAGGTATAGGATTGAACCTCGCAGAAGTCTGTGATACCGATATCACGATATCGCTATCTTACTGCTGCACAGGAGCGGGAAACAGGCTTCGGCCACACCGCTGGCTGGCAGCAGTCGAATGGACAAGGAGAATTCATCAGATGACGCGTGTGAGATTCCGGTTGACAACTTTCTTGCTTCTGGCCTTAGCCGCCCCTGCGGCGCAGGCCGCCTTGCAGCCCAGCATTAATTCGATCTCGCCCACATCGGGGCCCGTGGGTAGCGTTTTTACCATTACGGGAACCAACCTGTCGGGCATAACTGCAGCGTGGATCGGCTCGGCCCACGACGCCGGCGTTACCAATGTCAGCAGCACACAGGTCAAGATCACGGTGCCTACCGATGCGGCTACCGGGGCCCAGCAAATTGCCATTGGCAATGGACCAAACTGGGTTTTTTACAACTCCTTCACCGTAACAACATCAACCACTCCCACCGCGAAAGTTTCCGTCAGCCCCACGTCGATCGCGCTGGGCAGCTCGGCAACGGTGAAGTGGTCCAGCACCAACGCAACATCGTGCACGCTGAACGGCGGCGCCGTCAGCACCACAAGTGGCAGTGAATCGGTTACGCCGGCGGCAACAGGCAGTGATACCTACAGCCTTTCATGCACCGGCACAGGCCGCACGGCTACAGCTTCGGCGACATTGACCGTAACAGCTGCGGCTTCTGGTCCCCCCAGCATCACCTCGTTCACACCGACATCGGGGCCTGTGGGCACCGTTATCACTATTACGGGAACCAACCTGTCTGGCATATCCCAAGCATGGCTCGGCTCTGCCCACGATGCCGGCATCACCAATGTCAGCAGCACACAGGTCAAGATCACGGTGCCCACCGATGCGGCCACCGGCGCCCAGCAAATTGCTGTATACAACGGAACAAGCTGGGTTTTTTCCTCAACTGACTTTACCGTATCGACATCAGCGGCTCCCACCGCGACGGTTTCCGTCAGCCCCACGACCATCGCATCGGGCGGCAGCTCGACTCTCACTTGGTCGAGCACGAATGCGACTTCCTGCACAGCGAGTGGCGGCTGGACGGGCACCAAGGCCACCAGCGGCACGCAGAGCGTGAGCCCCACCAGCACAACAACCTATTCGCTGACCTGCTCGGGAGCGGGTGGTACAACCTCGCCTACCAGCGCGACCGTGACGGTCACCGCGGCTGCCGTTCCGACGGTAACACTCACGGCGATTCCGACGACTATCGAGCCGGGCAGCAGTTCGACCCTCACCTGGTCGAGCACCAATGCGACTTCCTGTACGGCGAGCGGCGGTTGGACTGGCACGAAGGCCACCAGCGGCACGCAGAGTGTTTCTCTCACGAACACAACCACCTTCACGCTGACCTGCACGGGAGCGGAGGGCACATCCGCGCCTGCCAGCGCCACGGTGACGGTCGCCACCGGCAGCGTATTTTCCATCAAGGTAAGCGGCAATACATTTGTGGATGGTTCCGGCAAGGTTGTACAGTTGCGCGGCGTAAACCTGAGCGGCATGGAATTCGTTGCCATTAATGGGTATGATCCATCCGACCCAACAGGCGCACAGTTCGGGCAACCCAACAATCCAAATTGGTCGGCGATTCAGAGCTGGAAGGCGAATATCGTTCGCATACCGCTGAACGAGGACTCCTGGCTAGCCTTGACCTGCACCGATGCGGCTAACGTTGTTCACAATGCCGATCCGGGAGGGAACTATAAGCAGACTCTGGCCAATCTGGTCCAGGAGGCCAACGCCGCCGGACTGTATGTGATTCTGGACCTGCACTGGGCCGCCCCCGGTAACGCCTGCCCGATGTTGCAGAGCCAGATGGCGGATACCGATCACTCCCTTGATTTTTGGACATCGATTGCCGGCACTTATAAGAACAATCCGGCGGTCATGTTTGAGCTATTCAACGAACCATTCCTGGACTTCGACTTCAGCGGCGACGATGGCACCGATGCATCGTGGGATTATCTGATGTTCGGTACAGGAGGTAATGAATTCACCGGCTATCCTTTGTCGGACGATAACGGCGATTGGGTCAATGTAACTGCCACATGGAGCATTGCAAGCTATCAAG
>JBEKQP010000336.1:0-4513 GCA_049519595.1 Candidatus Korobacteraceae bacterium
TGGGGCTTTCTTTCCTCCTATAACGATCCCCCCGGGTGGCCCATTCAAGCCCGCTGTTGGCTTGAGTGGGGTAGTTGCCGTCGACTTTGGGCAGAGATATCGTGACTGCCGCGTCGAACCACCGCAACCACTCGCCTATTTCTTGCCCGGCTTCGCATCCTTCGCGGGTTCAGTTGCCCCGTCCAGCAGGCGCAACCCTTCGAAGGCGTGCGGACCAATCAGCCCCGTATGCGCGTAGATAAACAGTTTGGCCCGGCTGTCGGTGATATCCAGGTTGCGCATCGTCAACTGGCCGATGCGATCCTGGGGAGTGAATGCGCCTTCTGTGTTCTTTTCCATGGTCAGGCGTTCCGGCGCATACGTCAGGTTGGGGCTCTCGGTATTCATAATCGTGTAATCGTTGCCGCGGCGGAGTTCCAGTGTCACCTCGCCGGTAATGGGCTTGGCCACCCAGCGCTGCATGGTTTCGCGCAGCATCATCGACTGCGGGTCGAACCACCGGCCCTCGTACATCAGACGGCCCAACCGGCGTCCCATATCGCGGTATTGCTCCATGGTGCCTTCGTTGTGGATTCCCGTGATCAGCCGCTCGTAGCCAATGAACAACAACGCCATGCCCGGCGCTTCGTAAACCCCACGGCTCTTTGCCTCGATGATGCGGTTCTCGATCTGGTCCGACATCCCAAGGCCGTGGCGTCCGCCGATTGCGTTCGCCTCCAGCACCAAGTCCACTTCGCTCGCAAAACTCTTCCCGTTCAGCGCCACCGGGAGTCCCTCGGCAAAGCTGATGCGGACTTCTTCCGGCTTGATGGCAACGTCGTCGCGCCAGTGTGCCACGCCCATAATCGGCTCTACGATCTTCATCCCCTTGTTGAGGAACTCAAGATCTTTCGCCTCATGCGTGGCGCCCCAGATATTGGAATCAGTTGAGTAGGCTTTCTCCTTGCTCATGCGGTAGCGCAGGCCCGCCTTTTCCAGCAGCTCCGACATTTCCTTGCGCCCGCCGAGTTCGTCGATGAACTTCTGATCGAGCCAGGGCTTGTAGACGCGCAGATTCGGGTTGACCAGCAAGCCGTAACGGTAGAAGCGCTCGATGTCATTGCCCTTGTAAGTGCTGCCGTCGCCCCAGATGTTGACTTCATCTTCCTTCATCGCGCCCACCAGCATGGTGCCGGTCACGGCGCGTCCGATCGGTGTCGTGTTGAAGTAGGGAACCCCAGCCGTCGAGATGTGGAAGGCTCCGCACTGCAGCGCGGCCAAACCTTCGCGCACCAGTTGCACCCGGCAATCGAGCAGGCGAGCCTTTTCGGCGCCTAGTTCCAGCGCCCGGCGCGGGATATCGTCATAGTTGGATTCGTCGGGCTGCCCCAGGTTCGCGGTGTAGCAGTAAGGGATTGCGCCCTTTTCGCGCATCCAATAGATTGCCGCGCTGGTGTCCAAGCCTCCCGAGAAGGCGATTCCAACTTTTTCTCCGACTGGGAGAGATTGCAAAATAGTGCTCATGAACTGTCCTCTTCCGTGGAACGCCCAGACAGCGCCGTCAGCGAGCCGTCAGGGGCGAAAACCGTCAAGTTCCCACATCCGCTAACTGCGGCAGATATGGGGCACCCATGCAAAAACCATAAATGAAAAATTGTTCATGCAATCGTTAATTTAAGATGACCTCTCTACTTTAGCTGTCCCGTGTCAAAAAATATATGCTTCGCCGAATCGAAGCCGGCGCCACCAGGAGTGAGCGCCCCAGCCTCGCTGCTGTTGGCTATAGGAAGGCACTTTCGGTCCGAGTCCATGAAACCAACTGTAGGAATTATAAGGATTGATAGGATCTACGTCTTGGGTTGAAAATTATCCTGGGACAAAGTGGGGCATCCATGGCCCCTCAGGGCTGATCTTAATCAGGTTGACCAAGCAGTGCCCGCTCTCCGAATGGTGACAGGCAGCCCGTGCTCCGGTTCTGGCAAAAGCTCGCGATTTTCTTTTTGCTGACCTCCTCGGTCAGCGCCTGGCCGCCTCCCGCGCCGTCCCCGTTGTCAAGACTGGCGGTAACCGTAACCGATGAAAATGGAGTCGCCATCGCTGCGGCTCATGTCTCGCTACAGCTCACACCGCAATCGGCTGCTCTTCGGTGCGATACCGATTTTTCCGGGCATTGCCAGTTCCCTGCCATCTCCGTGGGCGATTACCGGTTGCGGGTAGAGAAGCCGGGCTTCTATGCGTTGGTTCTGCCCGCAGTCCACGTCGGCATCACCACCGATGTGGAGGTGCGGCTCTCGCCGCAGCGGGAGGTGCGCGAAGAAATGAACGTGGTGGAATTACCGCCGGCGATCGATCCCACGCAGACTGCTTCGCAAGAGCAACTCACCGGCCTCAACATCATTGATATCCCTTATCCCGACACCCGGGATTACCGCAATGCGCTCAACTTTATTCCCGGCGTGGTGCAGGACGCGAGCGGTCAACCGCACGTGGCCGGCGCCGAGACCTACCAGACGCTGACGCTGCTCGATGGTTTCAACGTCACGCAACCTGCCAATGGGCTTCTGCTCGTGCGCGTCAGCACCGACGCGTTTCGACTGGTCCAAGTTGAGAGCAGTAGAATCCCCGCCGAATACGGCAAGGCAACCGCCGGGGTCTTGAGCATGAACACTCTGACCGGCGACGATCATTACCGCTTCACCATCACCGACTTCATTCCTTCCGTGCAGGACAAAAACGGGCTTACTTTCGATAAAGTTGATCCTCGCATCAATTTTTCAGGTCCGCTACGCAAGGGCAAAGCGTGGTTCTTCAATGCGCTGGAGGGAGAGTATGACAATGTTGTCATCACCGAACTGCCCTCCAATGCCGATAGCGATCACGTTTGGAGGGTGAGCGAGTTGGCGAAAGTTCAGACGAACCTGACTTCGCGCAACATTCTGACCACCAGTTTTTTGTACAACCATCTCCATGACGAATACTTGGGACTCTCGGTGCTTGCGCCGCAGCAGGCTTCTCCGGTGGATGCCGAAGCCGCTTACGTAGCCAACATCAAGGATCAGCATTACTTTCACAGCGGCAAACTTCTCGAAACCGGTTTTGGATTCGTCCAGAATGACCTGAACGAGTACCCGCACGGCAACCTGCCTTACTTCATAACGCCTGAAACTTCTGGTGGAAGCTACTATCTCACGCAACGCACTCAGGCTCGCCGCTGGCAGGCGCTGGCAAACCTGTACCTGCCCTCACGCCAGTGGCATGGACGCCACGAGTTTCGCCTTGGCATAGATCTCGATCGCGTCGCTTACGATGCTGCCTTCCAGCGCCAGCCGATTGCCTTTCTCCGCGAAGGACAGAGTCCTCCGCCGAATGGCAACTGTCTCGCGGTGATACCGTCTCCTTGCTCCCGCTACTCGACTTTTTCCGGCGGGGGCGAATCGTTGACTCACAACGTGCAAACTTCCGGATACGTGCAGGACCGCTGGTCGCCGGCCAACCGGCTCACCGTCGAATCCGGTCTGCGTTATGACTGGGATGAAATCTTGAGGCAGTCGCTTTTCTCCCCGCGACTCTCGGCTGCCTACGCACTGGACAGCGAAGCCAAAACCAAGTTGTCGGCCGGAGTCGGCCTCGTCTACGACGAAACCAGCATCAGGCTCATTGCGCGTCCCTTGGCCGGTGAGCGGCAGGATGTATTTTTCGACGCCAATGGAAACCCGCTCGGCGCTCCCGTGGTCACAACCTTCTCTGCCAACCCCAGCTCGCTCAGCGCGCCCCGTTCCTTGAACTGGAGCGCTGCCATTGAACGCCGGTTGCCTGCCGCCGTCTATCTGAAGGCCGAATTCATCGAGCGTCTGGGAAGCAACGGACTCGTCTACAACACCGTCAACGAAGCGACTGGCGGCAACTTCCAGTTGCAGAGCACGCGCCAGGACCACTATGACGCGATTCAGCTCGCACTGCGAAAACACTTCCGCGGCCCCTACATGGTTTTCGGCTCTTACACGCGCTCGAAAACCCGTTCCAACCAGGTGCTCGACTTCAATGTGGACAACCCAGTCCTCAGCCCGCAGGCCGCCGGTCCCTATCCGTGGGATACGCCAAACCGTTTCATATCCTGGGGTCTGTTGCCGTTCTTCAAACTTCCGCTGATCAAAAAGCTTGATCTCGCCTACTCCGCCGAGTGGCGCGACGGCTTCGACTTCAGTGTGGTGAACGACCAATCGCAACTGGTGGGAGCGCGCGGCTCACAACGATTCCCGGCTTACTTCACGCTCAATGTGCAGATGGAGAAGCGCTTCCACGCCTTCGGACACTACCTTGCGATTCGCGCCGGCTTCGATAACATCACCGGACATCGAAACCCCACGGTCGTTAACAACGACATCGACTCCCCGCAGTTCCTCACCTTCAGCAACTTCACCGGGCGTGCCTTCACCACCCGCATCCGCCTGCTCGGCACCAAATAGAGAATAACGAGGCTGCCGCAATTGCTAAAAGTGGGGTCGAGCGGACACTCCTTGCTGTAACGTTGAGC
>JBEKQP010000337.1:0-4511 GCA_049519595.1 Candidatus Korobacteraceae bacterium
CGGCTCGCCTTCGTACTGATTCCGCTATCGATACTGTTCATCAAGTACTATCCAGCCATCCGCGTCCTCTACGGTCCATGGGGCGGCAAAGCAGCTTACGGAGGCGTCACACTCAATAAGAACACTCTGGGGGCGATTTGCCTCTGTTTTGGACTGGGCTCCTTGTGGCGTTTTCTCGCGGCTTACCGGGACCGGAAGGCGGTTGGCCGAACACGACGAATGATCGCTCATAGCATTATTTTGGCGATGGTCCTCTGGCTATTCAACACGGCCAATTCGATGACCTCTCTCAACAGCTTTCTGATGGCCAGCATCTTGATGATAGTGGCAAGCTCACGCCTCGCGGTCCGAAGGCCCGCAATTGTTCATTTGGTCGTCGTATCGATGTTGGTGGTTTCCTTCTGCGTCGTTTTCATGGGAGTCAGCCCCGACGTCTTGAAGACGATGGGAAGGAACCCGACTCTGACGGACCGTACTGAAGTCTGGGGGGTGCTACTGACTCTGGTGACAAACCCGATTCTCGGCACGGGCTTCGAGAGTTACTGGCTGGGGCCGCGACTCGAGAAGATGTGGAGCTTGTATTGGTGGCATCCCAACGAGGCGCATAACGGTTACATCGAGATCTATTTGAACCTAGGATGGCTGGGAGTGGCTCTGCTCGCGATGATCATCGTGACAGGCTACCGAACTGCCTTCGCAGCATGGCGAAGGAACGACCCGGCAGGGAGTCTATTGTTGGCATACTTCTTCGTCGGATTGGTTTTCAACTTTACCGAAGCGGCATTTTTCAGGATGCTGGCCCCAGCATGGCTGTTCTTTCTCTTCGCGATAGTCAGTGTTCCGGCGGTCGCCTACCGCACAGTGCGGACGACATCGCAGAGCTTGACTAGCCCGATCAGCCATGGACAGCGGTTGTCCGCGCTGAGCGAGGGGGCTGTTTGAAGCCTTTCGATACAACGGGAGCTTTCCAGCCTCCAACTGGCGCAGACGGGCTCCGTAGACGTGCGGTACGGGGCGCAGGGGTTACGGTCCTTTCCCAGGGTTTGGCGTTCGCGGTCCAGTTGATCGCAACTATGGTCCTGGCCCGGATCTTGGCACCGGCAGACTTTGGTGTCGTGACCATGGCCACAACCTTCAGCATTCTACTCATAAGTTGTGGGCATGTAGGTTTTCCGGATGCTGTTCTCCAACGGGACGACGTCGACCATTCACTGGCCAGCAATCTGTTTTGGATTAATGTCGGTATTGGCGTTTTCTTGACGCTAGTGTTGGCCTCGGCCGGCTCACTGTTAGCGCGATTCTATGGAGACGCCCGTGTGGCGCATATCGCCGTCGGCGTCTCCCTGAGTATCTTCTTCGACAGCACGTCTGTGTTGCATCTGGCCCTGCTAAAGCGGGCCATGCGATTTGCCCTGGTCTCGGCTAATGACATCGTGGCTCGCATGGGTTCGGTCGCTGTGTCGACGGTTATGGGCTGCACAGGGTGCGGGTATTGGGCCTTGGTGGGCGGTGTGGTTGCTTATCCCCTCTTCATCACCATTGGAGCCTGGACTAAGTGCCGATGGATACCCAGTCTTCCCAAACGGGTACCTGGAACGGGATCAGTTGTGCGATTCGCGGCTCACGTCTTCGCACGTTACAGCGTCGGCTACTTTACACAAAATACGGATAATCTCCTGGTGGGATGGCGCTTTGGTCCAGTTGCCTTGGGTCTCTATAAGAAGGCCTACGATCTTTTCGTTCTTCCGTTCAGCTTACTGACTGTCTATCCGGTCGCGGTCTCCACTCTGAGCCGACTGAACCATGATCGCGCACAGTACAAGCGGTACGTCCTGGGAGGCCTAACCGTCCTCGCCCTTGTCGGTATGGGAATAGGTGCGAATCTGACTCTCGCCGGCAAGGATTTGGTCCGCCTCATGCTAGGTCCCCAATGGGAAGCGGCGGGCCGGATTTTTACTCTCTTTGGGCCCGGAATCGGGTTGATGCTAATCTACAGCACAAACGGCATGATTCACCTCTCCATTGGTACCACCGGTCGGTTCTTTCGGTGGGGGATAGTCGAATCGGTTGTGACGATCCTGTTGTTTCTCTTGACCCTTCGATGGGGACCACAGGGAATCGCGGCGGCATGGACAGCGTCTTACTGTATTCTGATTGTTCCAGCCTTTTGGTACGCCGGGAAACCCATACAGTTGGGTGTCGGTTCGGTGCTGAGCGTCATATGGAGATGCATCCTTGCATCGCTACTGGCTGGTTGCGCATCGGCCGCAATCCTGCGGGCACTTCCTGCGTTGGTTGCATTTCCAGGTGCGCTGGGAGCCTTCGTTAGAATCGTCGCAACCTCTCTCGTTTTCGGCATTCTTTATGTCGGCGCAGTCATCCTGCTGCACGGAGGGTGTGCCCCACTCTACAAGCTATTTGGGCTCCTGCGTGAGATGCTCCCAGTTGGCAAGGCAAAGAAGCCATCTCAAGTGGACGGCACGCTCTCGGCTCCTGACTCACTAGCGGCCCTCGCACCGACCGCGTCACAGGAACTAAGCTAGACCTCGGCCCTCGACTCTGATCGATCATGGCAACCTTTTCTTCCGCGGTAGACAACCTGGCCAACGGTTCAGACCATCTCCCGAACGACTCGGGAATGGCAGCAGAAGTTAGAGTTGCATTGCTCACCGGTGGATTTGACAGGCCGTATGCCTTCGGGCTCGCGACCGCACTTGCGGCGAAGCGGGTGCTTCTGGATGTAATAGGCAGCGACGATGTCGACAGCCCGGAGATGCACACCACACCGGGTCTGACTTTTCTCAATCTGCGCGGAAACAAGGAAACTGCCGGACTGATTCAGAGGATTCTACGGATTGTGATCTACTATTCACGGCTTGTCCGATACGCTGCAGTGGCCAAGCCCAGAGTGTTTCACATCCTCTGGAATAACAAGTTTCAACTGCTTGACCGTATTGTGCTGATGTTGTATTACAGAGCGCTAGGGAAACGCATCGTCTTCACGGCCCACAACGTCAACGCGGGCAAGAGAGACGGAAACAACTCGCTGTACAACCGCCTGACGCTAAGGGCCCAATATCGCCTGAGCGATCGCATCTTCGTCCATACGGAACAGATGAAGCAAGAGTTGCGCGAAGACTTTGGCGTTCAGCAGGATAAGATCATCATCATTCCCTTCGGACTTAACAACTCGGTTCCCAACACGGACCTGACTAGCCGCGACGCGAAGCAACGCCTCGGCCTCAAGCCTACAGATAAGACGATACTGTTCTTTGGGGGCATCCGTCCTTACAAGGGGCTTGAATACCTGGCTGAGGCGTTTCTAGGGCTTGCTGCCGCCAGGGCCGAATACAGGTTGATCATTGCGGGTATTCCTAAGGACGGTTATGAAACCTATCTGAATGGAATCCTGCGAAAGATAGACGGCAGTGGTTTTGGGTCGCAGGTCATACAGAGGATCGAGTTCATCCCGGATGCGGAGACGGAATTGTATTTTAAGGCCGCAGACGTTCTGACGTTGCCTTACACTCACATTTTTCAGAGTGGGGTGCTCTTCCTGGCGTATAGCTTTGGCCTGCCGGTCGTCGCTTCCGATGTGGGCTCCATCAAGGAGGACATTATCGAGGGAAGGACCGGATTCCTATGCAGGCCCCGGGATACGGCCGATTTGGCGACTCGGATCAAGACCTATTTCGAGAGTGACCTGTTCAGAAACCTGGAGACACGACGCCGGGACATAATCGACTATGCCAGCGAACGGCACTCCTGGGACGTCGTTGGTACCATTACTCGTAATCTGTACAAGGAGTTGTTAGGCAAAGCTCTATGACGCCCCTAGTATCGATTCTCATTCCCGCGTACAACGCCCAGAGATGGATTGCTGACACGCTGCGGTCAGCAATCAAGCAAACGTGGGAACGAAAAGACATCATCGTCGTTGACGATGGTTCCACGGACCGAACACTGGAGATCGCCCGACGCTTTGAATCGAAGTCAGTGCGCGTCGTCACGCAGAGCAATCAAGGCGGACCAGCTGCCCGAAACACTGCCTATTCGCTGAGCCACGGCGACTACATTCAATGGCTGGATCACGACGATCTCCTGGCACCGGACAAGATTGCTCGACAAATGCAAGTCGTAACCCAGGGTTGCAGTCAAAGAACTCTCTTTTCCTCGCCGTGGGGACATTTTATGTATCGGCCGGACCGGGCGACGTTCAACCCGAGTTCGCTGTGGTGCGACCTGTCGCCCGCGGAATTCATGCGGCGCAAGCTTGAGCAGCGAGTGTTCATGCAAACGTCGGTGTGGCTGGTCAGTCGCGAGCTGGCGGATGCCGCCGGTCCATGGGACACCACCATGATCACGGATGACGACGGTGAGTATTTCTGCCGAGTGCTGCTTGCTTGCGATGCGATTCGATTCGTACCGGATGCGAAGGTGTACTACCGCATGTTGGCAACAAGAACGGCGAGTTACACTGGACGGTCGCATTACAAGCTGGCGGCAAAATT
>JBEKQP010000338.1:0-4489 GCA_049519595.1 Candidatus Korobacteraceae bacterium
TCCGTGGAAAGGTCAGCAGCAATGGCCGATTCGCCTGAAGTGATGAACATCAGACAGGCCTCGCAATACCTGGGCGTGAGTCCGGACACTTTGTATAAGTATGTGTCGGAAGAAAAGATTCCGGCCTTTAAGCTGGGCAACCGGTGGAAGTTCAAGAAAACGATTCTGGACGCCTGGATGGAAAAGAAGAGCGCACTCGGCGAAGAGGGCGGCAAACCACCTCAACCGGCGCAAAAGGCGCGCCTAGCAGCTACGTCTCTGAAGCGAGCGCGGATGAGTGGGGCGGGGCGTTAAGGACATAAACATGTTCGGATTAGGCAGTGCAAAACCGTTGGTCGGGCTCGACATTGGCTCAAGCAGCATAAAGGCGATTGAGCTTCGCCGAACCCGCGGCGAGATTCAGGTAGTAAGCGTCGGCGTAGAACCGCTGGCTTCCGACATCGTGGTTGACTCGATGATCGTCGACAGCGGCAGCGTCGCCAGCTCGATTACGAAGATCTTTGCGGATCACGGAATCAAGTCGAAGCAGGTGGCAACCTCGGTGAGCGGCCACTCCGTGATCGTCAAGAAGATCACGATGGCGGCCATGGCTGAAGAAGAGTTGGAGGGAGCCATACGCAACGAGGCCCAGCAACACATCCCGTTCGAGATGAGCGACATGAACCTGGATTACCAGGTGCTCTCCGAGGACGCGAACGCACCGCATATGGACGTGCTGCTGGTTGCCGTCAAGAAAGACAAGATTCTCAACTACACCAATGCGCTTCAGCTTGCGGGGCGGCAGCCGGTAATCGTCGACATCGACGCCTTCGCGCTGCTGAATTGCTACGAATTCAACTACACACCGACATCCAGCTCGACTGTAGCGCTGCTAAACCTGGGTGCCAGCGTGATGAACATCAACATCGTGAAGGGCACGACGCCGCTGTTTACCCGCGATGTGAGCGTGGGCGGCAACCAGTACACAGATGCGTTGCAAAAGGAACTCGACCTCAGCTTCGATGACGCGGAGTCGTTAAAGCTCGGACAAAAGGTGGGTACGGTCAGCGAGGATGCAAAGACGCCGATCCTGCAGCAAGTGACGGAATTGATCGTACTTGAGATCCAGAAGACATTTGATTTTTTCCGCGCCACGGCAAGCGGCGAACACATCGAGCGGATTTACCTGGCCGGCGGTTCTTCGCAGGTTCCCGGACTGATGGAGGCGTTACGCCACGAGTTTTCATTGCCGGTGGAGATTCTGAATCCTTTCCTGCGGATCGAACCCCCGGCAAATTCGAGTGCTGAACTGATGGAACAGTACGCGCCACAGCTATCGGTGGCAGTCGGTCTGGCCTTGAGAAGCTTCGAGGACAAGCTATGATCCGGATCAATCTTCTGGGCACGCCCAAAACGAAGGTCCGCCGCATGCCCAAGGTCACCATGTCGGCGCCGTCGGTGCGGATGTTGTCAATTTTAGCCATCGTAATTGCGTTTGGCGCGGTTTCGTTCTTGTACTGGCGCGCCCAAAACCAGCACGAGAAGATACAGGTCGAGCTTCGCGATGTCGACAAGCAACTTTCGGCACTGGCCGGCGTCAAGGCGGCGTACACACAGAAACAAAAGGAGGTTGATGCGCTCAAACATAAGTTCGGCGTCATCGACCAGCTCCGTGCCAACCAGAATGGGCCCGTGCAGTTGCTGAACACGATTACCGAGACGGTGAATTCAACTGACGCCGTGTGGCTCAGCAGGATGAACGACGACGGCAAGGCGGTTTCGGTGGATGGAATGGCGCTGAGCACGACGGCGGTGGCCAATCTTATCGGCAATCTCAAGAAGTCCGGCTATTTCAAGACCATCGAATTGAAGGAAACGTCGCAGGACGAGTCGGTAAAAGAGTATCAGGCGTTCACCTTCACGCTGGTGTGCGAGAAACAGTCCTAACGGGGAATTATGGCTAGCTGGAGCGAGATAGACCCGAAGTTAAAATACGGAATCCTCAGTCTGGTTTGCGTGCTGATCGCGGCCGGGGTCTGGTATGCGATGGTGCGGCCGACGGAGCAGCTAAACGTCGACGACCTTGCGGCGCTAAAAGGCAAGAAGATCGAGATCACACAGTTGATGCCGTTCCAGGCAAAAATTGCCCAACTGAACAAGGACATCGAATCTTATCGGCAGCAGATTGAGCAACAAAAGGAAATTGTCCCGGAGGACAAGCAGGTCGAAGGGTTCATCCGACAAATACAGGTGCAAGCGCGCTCGTCAGGCATCGAGATTCGCCGGTTTACCTCGCTGCCCATAGTGACGCGGGAATTCTACTCGGAAGTGCCGTTCGAACTCGAACTGGACGGTTCTTATTTCGGAGTGGTCCGTTTCTTTGAACAAATCGGCAAGATGGATCGGCTCGTCAGCGTCTCAGGTCTGAACATGGCGAACGTAAAGACCCCATCTCAGGCGAAAGTGAAGAAGACTTATAAATATGCGCCGGGCGAGACCGTGGTGGCGACCTGTACGGCTTCCGCGTTTTTCAGCCCGAAGGCTCCGCCACCACCACCCCCGCAAGCCCCAAAGGTGCTGGCGCCAAAGAAGTAGAAGGAAGCTATGGTCTGGAAAGCTGCAAGTGCAATTTTGTTGATGGCCGTCACCGGATGGGCGCAGGCCCCGGGCGATGAGCAAACGGTGGTTCCGATGCGGAGCCCGTTCGCGAGCCCGATTCGCGCAGCAGTGAGTCCGATGGCACCCGTCACGCCCGAGAACAAAGTGAACCCGCTGAAACCGGCGGCAGTCAATCCGCAGCCTGCTGCCGGCGCGGCGGCGGCGACACCTGCCGCCCCGCCGGCGAAGCCAAACGGCCCGGTTAAAGCCATACAGGGCGGCCGTGACCCGTTTATCAGCCCTATTTCAACCAGCACGGGTTCTGGGGCCGCTGTCTGCCTGACGGGCGGGAAGCGTTGTCTGATGATCGACAGGATCAAACTGAAAGGCGTGGTCCGGTCTGAATCGGGCTTTATCGCGGTGGTAGTCAATACGGCGAATCGCGCGTATTTCCTGCGCGACAACGATCCGCTTATGGATGGTTACGTGGTGCGGGTCACGAGCAATACGGTTACGTTTAAGGAAACCGGCAAGGACCGGTCGGGCCATTCGTTCACGCGTGATGTCACACTGACGCTGAACGGAGGACCGGACGTAGTAGGCGGCTAAAGATGCGCTGGCTACGGTGGATGTTAGCGAGCGCGTGAATCGGGGCTCGTGAGGGTCGCGATAAGACCCGACGATGGAGAGTGCGATAGCTCCCGATGTTTGAGGGGCATTCGCTAAAGCAGGGTGTCGGCTGTCTGCGACGGCTGCTTTGACGGTACGCCGGAAGGTGTGCCGGTTGCGAGGAGACTTACATGAGGCTCAAGCACGTATTTTTACTGGCGCCAGTGCTATGGTTTGCAGTCATTGCAGGCGCTGCCGATACGCAACTCAAAGAGATTTCGGTAACGGCTCAGGGTGGCGCGACCGTTGTTGCGCTTGAAACCGCGGGACCGTTCACGCACAGCGAGTATCGGCCCCAGCCTTCGATGGTGTTGGTGGACTTGCAGAAAGTCTCGTCCACTGCCCTGAAGCAGCGTCAGCGCAGCCTCGACTCGCCCGCGGTGAAGAGCTATCGGGTGCTCGAATACAAGAGCGTTGGGGGTATTGGCGTCACGCGAGTGGAGTTCATCGTAACGGACGCCAGCAAGCTCCAGGTCAAGGACACCAAGAACGGCTTGCAATTGCTATTTACGACTGGCGCCGCCACCGCTGCGTCGCAGGCATCCCCGGCAGCGGCTGTCCACTCCGCGGCAGCAACGTCGCCGTTCGCGCCCAAGCCGGCAGCCACGCCTAAGCCGACGGCCAGTGTGCCGACCAAGCCCGTGCGGAATACGGAGGCTGCGTCGCCGCAACCGGTTACCATTCGCAACATCGCGGTGGTTCGCAACAGCGCCGGCATGGCGGTTGAAATCGAGGGGGCAAAGACCGCCAGAGCTTTTCGGCTGAACGATCCGGAGCGGCTGGTGGTTGACATCGAGAACTCGGTCTCGGCTACCAAGCAACGGACCATTATGGTGGATGCGGCCGATCTGAAGTCGGTCCGGATTGCGCAATTCCAGTTAACTCCGCCTGTCATGCGCGTGGTGCTCGATCTTACCGGGCCACGCGAATTCGACGTCGCGAACAACGGCAACAAGTTGGTCGTCACCATATTGCCGCCGAGAGTGGAATCGTCGGTTAGCAGCACATTGATTCCACCCCCACCCCCACCAAGTGTAGAGGCCAACGCACCCGCACCCGTGGCGCAAACAACACCGCCAGAGCCCAAGCACGTCCCAGCAAAGGCGCCCAAGTCTGCGGCATTGGCCTTTGCCAGCCTGTCACAGTCGGCTCCCCTGAACAGTACAACCGCCGTATTGCACCCGGTAGGATCAGCATTCATGGACCAGACCGTGGTGAACGTGGCTCCACAGAAAGAGATTAC
>JBEKQP010000339.1:0-6632 GCA_049519595.1 Candidatus Korobacteraceae bacterium
GGCAACCCGCCATATCTCTCCGGATTTTTGGCGTCGTGCAGAACATAAATCACGTGCGTTCCGCCGACCGACGGCGGATCGTACACGCCTGCATCCGCAAACCCGGAGTGCTCCTGCAGTTGCTTGGCTCGGTTCTGCGCCATCATCTTCATATCTTCCTTGGTGCCAAAATGCAGGCAACCCGTGGGACATGCCTTGATGCAGGCAGGCTCCAAGCCCTGCCCCACGCGGTCAGAGCAGAGGGTGCACTTATAAACCTTCTTGGTCTGGGGATTAAACTTCGGGATATTAAACGGACACCCCGAAACGCAGAACTGGCAGCCAATACAGTTCTCCTGCTGAAAATCGACGATCCCATTCGCATATTGCACGATGGCGCCGTCGGCTGGGCAGGCGCGGAGACACCCTGGATCGGCGCAGTGCATACACTGATCTTTGCGCATCAGCCACATCAGTGCCCCGTCCTCACGCTGGTGCTCGTTGAACTTGATGAGGTTCCAGTAGTTCCAGTTCGTCTCGGGCATGGTCTGATAGGTGTTGTCAAAGGTCGTCGGCTGGAACGGCATGTCGTTCCATTCAACGCACGCCACCTCACAAGCTTTGCAACCGATACAGGTAGTGGTGTCGACAAGTTTGCAGACCTCGAGGTCCCGCTGAGCCCCTCGTCCGGCTACCGGTCCAGGGTGGCCTGAGATCTGCACTATCTGAAGTGTCTTCCTGTCGCTCATCTCGTGCCCCCTTTCTAGGCCCGCTCGACTTTTACGAGGAAGCCTTTGAATTCCGGTGTGTAGGCGTTGGGATCAATCACCGTCGGCGTGAGCAGATTCGCTGGGGTATGCGCGGTCTTGCCCTCGTCCTCCGCGATTCCGCGATAGCCCCAATGAATCGGTATGCCGATCTGGTACGTCTTTTTACCGTTGATCATCATTGGCTTAATGCGCCGCGTCACCATCGCTTTGGCGATGTAGTGACTGCGTGCACTGCTGACCTTGACCTTCTCGCCGCCGCGCAATCCCATCTCGTTGGCCAGTTCGACTGGAATCTCTACGAAAGGTTCTGGCACCAGCTCTACGTTCATGGGATTGTTTTTGGTCCAGTAGTGGTAGTGCTCGGTGAGGCGATAGGTGGTACAGACTACGTTGAAGCCCTCAGCCGCGGTTCCGTACTTGTCCATGGCCGTCGCGAATTTCTTGACCACTGGATTGCTGGACTGGTTGGGGTGAAGCAGGTTTGCGATCGGACTCTCGATCGGCTCGTAGAATTCAGGGAAGGGCCCATCCGCGAACGCGGTGAGAGGTGCGAAGATACGTCCGACTCCTTCTGGATTCATGATGAACGGACCCATATGATCCTTCGGATTGGAATCCGGCTTGAAATCCGGAACGTCGTTTCCGACCCACTTCTGCGCGCTTTCATTCCACCAGACCTGTGCTCGCGAAGCATCCCATGGCTTGCCCGATAGATCACAGGATGCCCGGTTGTAGAGCACCCGGCGGTTGGCCGGCCAACACCATGCCCAGTTGGGGTAGATTCCCAACCCCGAAGGATCTTCAGTTCCGCGGCGTTGCGACATTGCTCCCGCCTCCGTCCACGAACCTGAGTAGAGCCAGTTGCCGCACATCGTTGTGCCGTCGTCGCGAAGCATGAAGAAGCCAGGTAATTGCTGACCCGCTTTGAGGCTGGTGTTTGTCTTTTCGTCCGCGATATCGGCCAACGCCTTGCCGTTGATCTCCTTCGCGACCTCCGCCAGGGAAGGATTGGACGAATCGCTGTAGCTCCATGACGCGTTCAGAATCGGGTCCGGGAATTTCCCTCCTTCTTTCTGATACAGTTCGCGAATCTTGAGAAAGATACGTGCCAGGATTTCCTGATCGAATTTAGCTTGGCCAGGCGGCGGCAGCGCCGCATACTTCCATTGCAGCCAGCGCGCCGAGTTGACGAACGTCCCGTCTTTTTCCGCGAATCCTGCCCCCGGCAAGCGGTACACGGTGGTATTGATCTTCTTCATTTCTTCCGGAGTAATTCCCGGTGACCGCCAGAATTCGCTCGTCTCATCCGGGTAGATCTCGCAGACTACCAGCCAGTCTGCTTTTTTCAGCGCATCGATATTCTTCTGGGAATCCGGGCCGATCATCACGCCATTCATACCGAAGGCGAACATGCCCTTGACGTTCCCCTTGTACATGTCATCCCAGATCTCTACCCAGGAATACTTCCGTTCGATCTTTGGCAGGTAATGAAATGCCCAGTCGTTGTCCTTGGTGGCGGCGTTTCCGTACAACGCTTTCAGGAACGACACCGTGAACTTCGGCGTGTTCGACCAGTAGTTGAACGAATCCCACTCGGAGGGTTTGGAAGGCTTTGGCGTGGTGCGCGCCAAGTACGTTTTCAAATCAACATCCGTGGGCGCCGGCACTTTCAGGTATCCCGGCAGGATGTCGAAAATGCCCGCCATATCTGTGGCACCCTGGATATTGGAGTGCCCGCGCAGTGCATTGACTCCGCCGCCGGCCCGCCCGACATTGCCCAACAGCAGCTGCAACATGGCCGCCGTGCGGATGATCTGCGTACCAAACGTGTGCTGCGTCCAACCAACCGCATAAATAATGGTCGCCACTTTTTTCATGTCCCCGTCTTTGCGGACAGAGGTGAACAGATCGGCCGCCTTCAGGAACTGGTCCTTTGGAATACCGGTGATTCGCTCGACCATCTCGGGCGTGTAACGTGAGTACTGCTGCTTCAGCAACTGGAAGACACATCGAGGGTGCTCAAGCGAAAGATCGTGGGCGGTGTTGGGCGGCAAAGCGGGCGGGGGGATTGGGCTGCCACCTGCGGGTTGTTGGCCCGCGGACTGAGAAGTGGTGGCAGTCGTCGCGACGGCGGCCACTTTGCCCGTCAGGTTCCCGCCTTCCTCATAGTTCCAGGTGCTCTTGTCGTAAGCGCGCGTGACAGGGTCAAAACCGGAGAACAGGCCGTCCTCTGGCAGCTTGAAGCCGGCTTTAACAATGAACGGTGCGTTGGTGTAGTTGACCAGGTACTCTTTCGCAATTCGATTGTTCTGCAGGGCATAGTTGATCAGGCCACCGAGGAAAGCAATATCGGTGCCCGCCCGAATCTGCAAAAAAAGGTCGGCTTGCGATGCGGTGCGCGTAAACCGCGGATCCACGACGATTATCTTGGCATTGCGCTGCCGCTTGGCCTCGACCGGCCACTTAAAACCGCACGGGTGGTTCTCGGCTGGGTTCCCGCCCATGATGAGCATCATGTCGGTGTTCTTCATGTCGATCCAGCCGTTGGTCATCGCGCCGCGTCCGAATGTGGGCCCCAAACTGGAGACCGTGGGGCCGTGTCAAACACGGGCCTGGTTTTCCAGGTAGCAGACCCCCAAGCTGCGCATGGTCTTTACAGCCAGGTAGTTGAACTCGTTGGTGTCGGTGCAGCCGCCGGTGAAGGCGATGTTCTCGCAACGGTTCACTGTGCGACCTTGCCCATCCTTCTCCGTGAAACCCACATCGCGCGTCTTCTTCGTCCATCGCGCGACCTCGTCGATGGCCTGATCCCACGAAATATCTTCCCAGTGGTCAGAACCGGGACGCCGGACCTGTGGCTTCAGTAGACGGCGCTCATTCATAATGTCCTGCTGAAGCGAAGACCCTTTCGGGCAGAGCGTGCCCCGATTAATGGGGTGGTCCGGATCACCCTCCACATGGACAACCTGCGGCGTCACGTTTTTGGCCCTGTCGCCAATCGTGTGAATAATGACCCCACAACTCACTGCGCAATACGGGCAGGTACTGCGCGTTTCGGTTGTGCGAGAAATCTTCAGTGCCTGCGTCTGCGCGTAGAGCGGAGCCACATCAAAACCAAAAATCGATAGGCCGACACCACCTATCAGACCGGACTTTACGAACGTTCTTCTGGAAACTTCCATGACGGGGCCTCGTTGATCGAAAAGCCTTTTGCTTATGCCAATGGGCGGGAATCGCAGCTCTTGCTCAAGCAAGAACACCTTGAGGAACTGTTCTTGCAACGAGATTCGGCGGCTCGAGTGCGGGTTATCTGATCACGATCTATTTTTTCCCGAGCTGAGCGACCGCTGCTCACATCGTAGAGCGATATTCACGGTAAACACCTCGCGGGACGTTGCGAGTATCCACAAAGCATGGAAGGTACACTTCTTTTGATCCGTGTGGTTGATGGAATCGGGGAAGGATCTCTGCCGAGAGCACAAGCTGCCGAAAAACGCGCTGAAGCAACCAGCGAAGGAGCATGGGATGTGAACACCGCGAAATCATTACTCAAGTCCGGAGCCGCTGCTCAGCAGCCCACAAGATTCAACTCAATCTTGCTATACCCATGGTCGCCTGCCCAGAGGTCGAGTGGAGCGCCGGCGACTTCATCAACGATGGGGATGGCCAAGCCGTTAACGGCGAGCAGATGAGAGATCGCTTGGCGCCATTGCCTTCAGGTCTTAAGACGGCAACCTGTGGCCGGCTGTTGCAAAGCGGACAGAGCGGCCCAGTGTAAGCAGTCAGGTCCAGGTCGCTGTTACTGGCGTTGTATTCCGCATAAGGCTGCAGGCAGGCGCGGGCAAAGAAGTGGGCAAGTTCGCCGCGCGGTCCATCGCCTTTTGCGTGCATCGCCAGGATGTCGAACTGTTGATCTTGTGCCTCTTGGCTCAGCGCACGCCCTGCCCGCATCAATCCCGGCGGGCCATGCTTCTCGACTAGCGAAAATAGCGCGGGAAGATGCTGCAGCGCCGAGCGCGCGTCTAACTGCTCTCGCAGCGATATTCGTTCTCCAACCGAGCGCACGCAAGAAGAGGCCGACTGATCGTAAACCTGCTTCTGAAAGGCGGCGACCCGGCCGTAGAAGTTCAAGACCTCGGCCGCGAACGGATACTCACTTGCGAGTTGGCCCGCTCGCGCAATGCGCTTGTCCCATTCGGGTTTGCTCATTCTTCTCGACCCAGGATCATTTTGGATGAGACCTTGACGCCAGACCCTTCAAGATTGCCAGATTTCATGAGATAAAGAAAGGGTAAGCCATTAAGGCCGGCGAAGCGGCCATGCTCCCGCGCCCGACGCTCTGGGTGGCAGCGGCTGCTACTCGCTTCTCGGAAGCCTCCGGGCCAGCTAAGGTTGGCCTTCGTACTCATAAACGTATACTCTCGCCTCTGAGTCCCCGCCAGGGAATGGAAGGAGGTGAGCGAACTGAAAGACGAGCACAAGGTGAGTCCGAAGAGCGATGCCAGCAACGCCACGATCGGCGTCAACGAATGCGTTTACCGGCGCATTCAGCAGCTCAAGTTGCTTACGGTCGAGGTTCGGGCTGGCAGAGCCACGCGGCGGTACAAGGGCGTGAAATCAGACGGTCCCGAGGACTTGGTGTTCCAGTCCGTAACGACGGGAGCGCCAATGCGGGATAACAACATCCTGACCCGGCACATCAAGCCGGCCGGCAGGAAGATCGGGTTGGAGTTTGTGAACTTCGGCCACGGGGAGATCTGCAACTTTGATTTCGCATCACGCGGTGAGCTTGCGGAGCTCTGGGTAGCATTCCGTCTCGTCCGCTGCAAGAATGCGGCCCCAAACAAGTACAACTCCGGAACAGAAAGATCTCGGAGCCGGGGACTGCAACGACGATTCGTAAGGAAAGCAGGTTTTATGTGTTGGCTGTGGTTGTTTCTAGCAATTGCGTTGGAAGTTGCCGCGACCGTGTGTCTAAAGCTGTCGAATGGATTCAGCAAGTTTGTCCCGACAGCACTCATGGCGCTGTTCTACGGCTCGAGCTTTTTTCCCATGACGATAGCTTTGCGCAAAATGGAAGTGGGGACCGCCTACGCCGCATGGTCAGCGGTGGGAACGGCGCTGATAACGATCATTGGTGTGTTGGTGTTCAAGGAGGCCGCCAGCCCACTGAAGCTCAGCGCCATTGTGATGATCGTAGTGGGGGTCGTGTATCTCAACGTTGCTAACCGCGAGAGGTTTCCGCAGGCGGGCGGTCAGGACTCCAGCCGGACGATGCAAGTGCAAAGCGTCGTTCACACCGGCACGTTGGCTGCATCAACGCGGCCTGAATTGGAGAAACAAGCTAACCGGAGGAGCATCAGGTAGGCTGCGGCGGTTAAATGACTGTGGGGAAACTGCGAGCAGAGACCCGTCACAACAACGGTCAGCGACCCATCACTGCTACGGTCGCCACCCGTCACTGCAAGGGCCGATGTTTCGGTATACGATCATTTCTCTCCATCGGGCATGACAATCTCGGGTGCCTTTCAGTAGGACTCAACGGAGGTCAGATTTTATCAGAAACTTCCATTGAATTCGTCTTCGCTTAATTCGTTTCTGTCGGAGGCCATTGCGTGCATAGCAAATCGGAACTAGCTACGAGTATTCGTAATGCGATGGAAGCCAAGCACCTGAGTCAACATCAACTCACGGAACTGCTGAAAATGAACTCTCTTATGATCGACAAACTCCTCTCCGGTGACATCATCCCGTCCTTTCATCTAAAGAAGCAGCTGATCGAGGTCCTCGGGATTCCGCGTGACAAGGTTGCCAAGCGGGCTGAACATCGCAGTAAACAAGCGCAAGTTGAATAAGAAACGAAAGACGCGATCGCTATCTCAC